>NZ_JBKFBA010000064.1:0-17456 GCF_053345925.1 Rhodococcus sp. C26F | reverse complement strand
TACTCCGGTGCCTCGTTGGGTTACCAGTGCGCTGCCATCCTCGGAGGCATGTCGCCAATGGTTATGGTCGGCCTCGTCAACGGTCAGGTGGACAATATCTGGCGGGTCGGTATCATGATCGCCGTCCTCGCGGTTGTCGCCCGGATCTGTCTTCTCGGACTCGTTCGCGTCGACACCAAACGATGCACCGCTGTCCAGCCTCCGGTCTGATCTGGACGTAGGTGCCGGTGTCGGTTGCCCAACGGAGACAACCGGCACCGGCCTTTCGGTCACGGCTACCTTGTCAGCGGACGCGTCGCCTGCTCGAGGATCTCCAGTACGTGTCGGTACGTGTGGCCGGTGGCGCGGGTCATGCCGAGCTCGCACGTGCGATTGACCGAGACGAAGACAGTGCCGGGGCGTTCGGTGGCCGGGTGGGAGCGGACGGCCCGGGCCTCGCGCGCGGTGGCTGACGCGGTGAGTTCTGGATGCAGCAGCCCTCGGTCACCGGCGAAACCGCAACAGGCCCAGTCGTCGGGGATGATGACTTCGTCGGCTGCTGCCGCCGCCAACTGCAGCAGCGCAGGATTGATCCCGAGCTGGGTCGACGAGCAGGTCGGGTGCACGACGACCGTGGGTACCTTCTCTGCGGGTCGGAGCAGCGGCAGCACGGTCTCGGCGACGAAGTCGACCGCATCGACAACGCGCAGACCCTCGTCGGCGAGTAGATGCTGCAGGCCTTCGGTGCACGAGGACGCGTCGACCACTACGGGCAGTGTGCCGCTGTCGGTCGCCTGCCGCAGCAGTGGGACGACCCGAGACCGCATCGTCGCGTAGCCGTCGTGCAGGCCCTTCGACTTCCACGGCGTTCCGCAGCATAGGGAGGCGATGCCCTCGGGCACCCGCAACTCGACGCCCGCTCGCTCGCAGAGCGCAGACAGTGCGTCGGGCACCCCGCCGCTTGGCCCGAACATCGTGGAGATACAGGCGGGGAAGTACACCGCGAGCGGCGTTCGTGCGGTGCGGTGTGCCCGACGCGCACCTCCCGGTGGCAGCTCCGGCGAGTACTGCGGGACCGTTTCGGCGCCGAGGAGGATACGCGCCAGCCGGGTCGCGCCGACCGGCAGCGCTGCCGGAGTGGCGTCGGCAGTCGTGAGCGCGGCCGACAGGGTGCGAGTCACCCCGTCCCAGTGCCGGGCGGCAGAACCCCACACCCGGTCCGCGATGGGCGCGGGCGTCTGTCCGCGCAGTCGGCGGACGAGGTCGCCGGTGTTGATGAGGACCGGGCAGGTCGTGACGCACATGCCGTCGACGGCGCAGGTGTCGATCGCGTCGTACTCGTACTCCTCCTCGAGGCGGGCCAGCAACGCCGTCCGTCCGGCCTCGCGCGCTCGGGTGATCTCCCGGCGCAGGACGATCCGACGGCGCGGGGTCGTGGTGAGATCCTTACTTGGACAGACTGGTTCGCAGTAGCCGCATTCGACGCACCGGTCCACTTCCTTCTCGACGGTCGGGGTGGACTTGAGGTGGCTGATGTGGGCGGTCTCGTCGTCGTCCAGCAGCACACCGGGGTTGAGCAACATCGCGGGATCGAAGAGCTGCTTCACCTCCCGCATCACTGCGTACAGCTCGTCACCGTACTGGCGGCGGACGAACGGTGCCATGATCCTGCCGGTGCCGTGCTCGGCCTTGAGCGTGCCACCGGCGCCGAGGACGAGATCGACCATGTCGTCGGTGAATCGCAGGTAGCGGTCGAGGTTGCCGGGAGCGTCGAAATCCTCGTTGAGCAGGAAGTGAATGTTGCCATCCTTGGCGTGACCGAAGATGACGCTGCCCGCGTATCCGTGCTCGTCGAACAGTCGGGTCAGTTCCGAGCACGCAGGAAGAAGCTGGGGTACGGGAACGGCGATGTCCTCAAGCAGCGCGGTGGTTCCGGAAGGTCGGGCGCCCGCCACCGCGGTGTACAGGCCCTTGCGAATGTGCCACAACGCCTGCCGTGCTCGGGGATCCGTCGACAGGGTGGTTGGTGCGGTCAGCGGCAGACCGGCCAGTGTTTCCGAGGACGCCTCGACACGGTCCGCCAGTTCCTCTGCTGTGGGTTGCTGGTGCTCCACCAGCAATGCTGTGTGGTTGTGGACGCGCAGTGCCCGTAGGTCTTCCACTGCCTTGGGATCAGACTGCGCGACACGCAGACTCGTGGCGTCCAGCAGTTCGATCGTGGCGAACTCGGACTCGACCAGTTCCGGCAGAGCGCCGGTGGCGGCCGCGAGATCGGGGAACACGAGAAGGGCGGTCGCCGCGTGCGGATGCAAGGGCACGGTGTGAAAGGTCGCCTCGGCGACGAAGGCGAGAGTTCCCTCGCTTCCCACGACGAGCCGGAGCAGGATGTCGATCGGCCGGGTGTGGTCGAGGAACGAGTTGACCCCGTAACCGAGTGTGTTCTTGACAGAGTAGAGCTGGCGGATGCGGCGCACCGAGTCCGAGTTGTTCCGCACTCGGTCGCGTAGCCGGGCCAACCCCTCGTAGAGCGCGGGTTCCAGCGCACGGAGTCGCTCGTCGGCGTCCGGCGCGCCTGTGTCGAGCACCGTGCCGGACGGAAGCACTAGTACGGCCGATTCCAGTGTCCGGTAGGTGTTGAATTCCGTGCCGCACGCCATGCCCGACGAGTTGTTGGCAACCACGCCGCCGATGGTGCATGCCACTTCGCTGGCGGGGTCCGGTCCGAGTTTACGGCCGAACCGGGCCAGGCGGGTGTTCACCGCGCGGATCGTCGCTCCCGGCTGTACGCGGACGCGGTCGCCCCCGTCGAGCACGTCGATTTGGCGGAAATGGCGGCGCGTGTCGACGAGGATCCCGTCGTTGCTGGCTTGCCCGGACAAACTGGTGCCGCCGGATCGGAAGGTCAGACCGACTCCGTAGGCGGCGCTGACCTTCAGCAGTGCAGCCACCTGATCCGGGATCCGCGGAGTCACGACCGCCTGCGGCACCAGCAGGTAGTGGGAGGCGTCGTGTGCGAAGCCGAGCCGGTCCGACGCCCGGGCGGCGACACCGTCCGGAACGGCGTCCTGCAGGGCCGTCAGTAGGCGGCTGTCGGTGTCCAGCAGATCATCGTCCCGAGCCTCGAGTTCCCGGCGGCGCCGGCGGTCAATGAGACTCACGGCTCACCTCGGATCCGCTCGAACCGATGAGGAAGTCGAGGTCGGCACCGGTGTCGGCCTGCAGCACGTGATCGACGTAGAGACGTTCCCAGCCGCGGCTCGGGTTGGCGAAGCCGTCGACCGTCGCCTCGTTCACGGTGCGGGCAGCGAGCTCGCCGTCCGAGACGTCGAGGTCGATTCGGCGGGCCGCGACATCGAGACAGATCATGTCCCCGGTACGGACCAGCGCGAGCGGGCCACCGGCTGCGGCCTCCGGCGCGACGTGCAGCACGACAGTCCCGTAGGCGGTTCCACTCATGCGTCCGTCACAGACCCGGACCATGTCGCGCACGCCCTGCTCGAGCAGCTTCTGGGGGAGCGGCATGTTGGACACCTCCGGCATGCCGGGGTAACCCTTCGGACCGCAACCGCGCAGCACCAGAACCGAGTCGGCATCGACGTCCAGATCGGGATCGTCCAGGCGTGCGTGCATGTCTTCGATCGAATCGAAGACCACCGCACGGCCTCGGTGCTGCAGCAGGTGCGGCGAGCCCGCGGCGGGCTTGATCACGGCCCCTCGCGGTGCGAGGTTCCCACGGAGAACGGCGATTCCGCCGTGCTCGACTAGGGGCTCCCGACGCAATCGGATGACCTCGGGATCCCAGATTGGGGCGTCGTCGAGGTACTCGATGAGCGGCTTGCCGGTGACCGTGAGCGCCGACGGATCAAGGAGGTCGCGCACCTCCGCCAGGACCGCCCGCAGCCCGCCCGCACGGTGGAAGTCCTCCATCAGGAAGCGGCCTGCAGGCAACAGGTCGACCAGGACCGGCACACCGGACCCGATGCGGTCGAAGTCGTCGAGCGTCAGGTCGATGCCGAGCCGCCCGGCGATGGCCAGTAGGTGCACGACGGCGTTCGTGGACCCGCCGATCGCGGCCAGGGCGACGATGGCGTTGGCGAAGGAGGCCTTGGTCAGGAAGGTGGACGGCCTACGGTCGGCAGCCACCATGTCCACCGCGAGCATGCCGGTCTCGTGGGCTGCCTGGAGCAGACGGCTGTCCGCCGCAGGTGTGCCCGCGATCCCCGGAATCACGGTGCCGAGGGCTTCGGCTACCAGGGCCATCGTCGACGCCGTCCCCATCGTGTTGCAATGCCCACGGGAGCGGATCATGGCCGACTCCGACTCGGTGAACGTCTCCCGCGAGAGGGTGCCCGCGCGGACCTCCTCGGACAGTCGCCATACGTCGGTGCCACATCCAAGCGGTGCACCGCGGAATGTTCCGGTCAGCATCGGCCCGCCGGGCACGACCACGGCGGGAAGATCGACGGACGCGGCGGCCATCAGCAACGACGGGATGGTCTTGTCGCAGCCACCGAGCAACACGACGCCGTCGATCGGGTTGGCCCGCAGCATCTCCTCCGTCGCCATCGCAGCCATGTTGCGCCAGAGCATGGCGGTGGGGCGCACGTTGGTCTCGCCCAGCGACATGACGGGCATCTCCAGGGGAATGCCTCCGGCCTCGTAGATCCCGTTCTTCACGGACGCGGCCACTTCGGTGAGGTGGGAGTTGCACGGAGTCAGATCCGATGCGGTGTTCGCGATGGCGATCTGCGGCCGGTCGAACGCGTTGCGCGGCACACCGCGACGCATCCACGCCCGATGAATGTAGGCATTGCGATCATCGCCGCCGTACCACTGCGAGCTCCGCAGTGTGCCGGTCGTGGTCGGCGTGGTCGATGACGTCATGGGTGCTCCTGAAACGGTTGAAACATCTTGTCGGGCAGATCTACACGCGCAGCGTTGTCATGCCGCCGTCGACTCGGACAACCGTCCCGGTGGTGGACACGGCGGCGGGCGAGGCGAGGGACGCAACCGCCCAGGCGACTTCGTCAGCTGTGACGAGTCGGCCGATAGGCTGACGGGCGCGAAGGGCGGCGGCCGCGGTGTCGGGGTCGTCGGCGGCGTCGAGAAGTCGACGGACCCAGGGGGTGTCAGCGGTTCCGGGGGCCACCGCGTTGACCCGGATGCCCTCTGCGGCATGGTCGGCGGCCATGGCCGTGGTGAGCGCGAGCACGGCACCCTTGCTGGCGCTGTAGAGCGCGCGCTGGCGGACCCCGACGAACGCAACCGCAGAGCACATGTTCACCACGGCAGCATTGTCGGATCGGCGCAGGTGGGGGAGGGCCGCCCGCGTCACCCGCGCCGTCCCCGTGACATTGACGTCAAGAACTCTCGCCCACTCGCTGTCGTCGTTGGCCGCCACGTCGCCGACGGCCCCGATGCCGGCGTTGTTCACCACGATGTCGAGACAGCCGAGTCGCTCGACGACCGTCGACACGGCGCGGTCCACCTGATCGGGAGCGGTGATGTCGCACTCGAGCGCCAGCACATCGTCGGGGACGCCGGCGGTGCTGCGGTCGAGGACGGCGACGCGGGCGCCGCGCTGCGTCAGCAACCGTGCCGTGGCGGCACCGATACCGCTCGCTCCACCGGTGACGAGGGCGACGAGACCGTCGAAGTCGGTCATTTCTCAGGACCTCCTGGGGTCGATGTGAATCTTCGGGCCAATCGTCGCCCCCGCCACCGGTTCCCCAGCGAGCACCGCGGCTACCTCTTCGAGGCCTACGGTCGCGGCAACTAGAGGGCGAGGATCGACTGCTCCGCTGGCGTATGCGGCGATGGTGTCGGCGAGGCCGGGCGACGCCGAAAGGACTCCGACAGCGGTGACGTCCTTCAGTGCGAGCGCTCGTGTATCGATGGTGCTGGGGCTGCCAGCCAGTCCGACGTACACGACCCGGCCTGCCGGCTCCACGAGTTCCACCGCGCGGGCGGGAAGGGAGACCGCATTGGATGCGTCGATGACGGCATCGAAGGGTAGTGCGGGCAGGGTGTCCTCATTCCACACCTTCTCGAAGCCCATACTTCTCGCAACGGTCAGCGACCTCTCCGACCGCCCCATCAGGTGCACCTCGGCGCCGGCGTCGCGGAGAAACATCGCGGTCAGCAGCCCGATCGTGCCAGGTCCGAGCACGAGCGCCCGGTCGCCGTCGCCGACGTCGGCGGCCTGCGCAGCTCGGAGGGAGTTGCCACCGGGCTCGACCAGAGCGCCCATGACGGGATCCACGTTGTTGGGCAGCACATGCAGCGCCCACGCGGGTACGGCGAGCTGCTCGGCGAGGGCCCCCGGCCGGTCACCCCGGATACCGATCTCCTGACGGTTCTCGCACACATGTTGGTGTCCACGTCGGCAGGTTCGGCAGGTCTGGTCGCCGAGCATCGTGTCTCCGGTGACGCGCCGTCCGATCCAGGTCGGGTCGACACCGGCGCCGACATCGGAGACGGTTCCGGCCCACTCGTGACCGAGCCGCATCGGGTACGTTGCGTGGCCCTGGTGCAGATAGGCCATGTCTCCGGTGAAGAACTCCACATCCGTTCCACAGATCCCGACGCGCTCGACATCGACGACAACCTCACCCGGTTCGGCGCGGGGTACCGGAACTTCCTGGACCGAACCATTTTTCGGCCCAGCCAACACGAAGGCGCGCATGGTGTCGACGGTCACAGTGGTGCCAGCACGTTCTGCCGCTGTGTTCCCAGTCCGTCGATACCTAGCTCCATGACGTCGCCGGGCTGCAGCCACACCTGCGGTCGAAGACCCATCCCGACGCCGGGTGGGGTTCCGGTGTTGATGAGGTCTCCGGGCTCGAGGACGAGGAACTGGCTCAGGTAGTGGACGATGAAGTACGGATCGAAGATCATCGTCTTCGTGTTTCCGGTCTGACGGCGCACGCCGCTTACGTCGAGCCACATGTCCAGTGCCAGAACGTCGTCGACCTCGTCGGGAGTGACCAGCCACGGGCCCGTCGGGTTGAACGTCTCGGCGGACTTGCCCTTGAGCCACTGGCCGCCGCGCTCCATCTGGAACGCCCGCTCGCTCACGTCGTTGACGACGCAGTATCCGGCGATCGCGTCCCGGGCCTCCTCGACGGAGTCGAGGTAGCTGGTACGGCGGCCGATCACGATGCCGAGTTCCACCTCCCAGTCCGGTTTGGTGGAGCCGCGCGGGATCCGGACGTCGTCGTTCGGTCCCACAAGGGTGTTGGGTGACTTGGTGAACAGGATCGGCTCGTCCGGAACCGCCTGTCCAGTTTCGGCGGCATGGTCGCGGAAGTTCAGTCCGATGCACAGGATTTGGTGTGGACGCGCGATCGGGGCGCCGATTCGCTCTCCCGCGAAGCGGGACACCTGGCCCGCGCCGATGCGTTCGGCGACGACGGGACGGATGCGATCCACGCCGCCTTCGCCGAAGAACTTCTCGTCGAAGGCGCCGACGACGTCGGACAGGTCCACGTACGTGTTGTCGTCGACTCGGGCGACGGGCTTCTCGGCACCGAATTCGCCGATACGCATGAGGTGCATTGTGTACTCCCAGGATTCGTTTATTGACAACTGTCAGAATGCGATGGAACCGGACCAGGTGGGTGCGGGCAGGCCGGGCACCCGCGAATGGCCGACGAACAGGCGTCCGGACAGCGGATTGGCGCGGAGTTGGTCGCCGGTCAGTTCGGAGGTGGCCGTGGTGACGACGAGAGTGTGGAGATCGTCGCCCGCGAAGGCGACGCTGGAGACGTGCGGTGCAGGAAGCGTGACGAGGTCGACGAGTAGTCCGCCGGAGTCGAAACGGCGCACCTCACCCCGTCCCCATACCGCGACCCACAAGTGTTCCTCGGCGTCCAACGCGATGCCGTCGGGGAAGCCGTCCTCGATGCGAACGTGAACCCGCCGCTCGCCCGTCTCGCCGGTGCCGGGATCGTAGTCCCGGACGTACACCGCACGCCGGTAGGTGTCCACGCTGTACATGCGTCGTCCGTCGGCGGACCAGGCGAGCCCGTTGGACAAGCTGAGGTCGCCGTCCAGCGTGGTGACGCGACCGTTGCTCTCGAGGCGAACGAGTTCTTCGCTCTCCGAGGGGCCGTCGAGGGACAGGGTGCCGACGACAAGTCGCCCGGCAGGGTCGGTGCGGGCGTCGTTCAGTCGCCGTCGCTGATGGGCCGGGACCAGGCGGGGTCCGTCCGTCCGGGACCCGTCAGGGCCCACGAGCACCAGTGTCTCGGTGGCCGCAACCAGCAACGCGCCGTCATCGGCAACCGCCACCGCGCCTACCATCTCACCGAACTCATGGCGCTCGGTGACCTCGATACAGTTCTCGTCGATCACGCCCTCCAGCACCGCGCCGCCGAGGATGTCGACCCAGAGCAGACGCCGTCGCGGTGCATCCCACAGCGGTCCCTCGGCCAGGGCGAACGCCTCCGCGGTCGCCTCACGCAGGACGGTCACGGTCGTCCTCCCGCCGGGTCGCGGCTGGGAACCAGGTGTGTGACTCGGTCGCCGACGCCCGACAGGTGCGCGGTGACCGCGGCCGGATCGCCGGACCAGGCTGCAGCTTCGAGCCGGATCTCGCCTTCGGGCATCTCGAATCCGACCCCGGTCCAGCGTTGCAGTGGGCGGATCGAGCAGTCGATCACGGTCTGTACTTGTTCGCCCGGATCCGCCGTGACCGGGAGGAAGCCGACGAGCTCGCGGACACCGCCATCACCGCGCGCCGGAACCGTGGCGTAGATCTGGACGATGTGACGACCGGGTCGTGCGCCGGTGTTCGTCAGCGTGACCGTGGCCGAGAAGTGTTCACCGTCAACGGGTCCGGCTGACAAGTCGTTCAACTCGAATGTGGTGTACCCGAGGCCGAACCCGAACGGGTATGCGGCCTCGTTTCCCTCACGGTCCAGCTTGCGCTGCCCCCACCAACGCGGGTAGGTCACCCTGCGGGCGTGCCAGTCGACGACTGGTAGGTCCTCGCGGCGGCGGGGCACCACGACGGGAAGCCGGCCTCCCGGCTCGGCGTCGCCCAGGAGGATGTCGGCAAGCGCTCGGCCGCCCTCCATTCCCGGGTACCAGGCCATCAACACTGCGGACACTTCGGCGTCCCAGGGATCGAGCATCACGGTGCCGCCGCCGATGACGACGACGACGGTCCGGGGATTGGCTGCCGCGACGGCGCGGATGAGCCGGACGTCGCCGTCGGTGAGGTGCAGGTCGTGGCGGTCGCCGCCACGCTTGGTGCTGCTCCGGAGCTTGGCGGTGATCGCCGCCTTCACACTGCGGAGCACGGCGAGTGGGCGATATTTGAGGTGGCCGCCCAGTAGTTGCAGCGCGTCGGCGTCAAGGGCGGCGAGGGACTCGCCTTCGTCCGCCTTGGTGAACCCGACGACGGCCACCGCGACGTCTGCGTCCCGAGCCGCCGCGACGGCGGTCTCGACGTCCTCGGACCCGACGTGGATCACGCGATCCCCGAGCCGTTCCCGGAGGCCGTCCAGCACAGTGGAGGTCGACGGCGGGTTGACCGCGGACGATCCCTGGTCGCCGAGGTTCGGGGAGTCGGCGAGTCGACCGACGACGGCGATGCGGCCGAGGGTCGGCTCGCAGAGCGGGAGTAGCGGGGCCCCGGCCACCTTCTCGTTGCGCAGCAGCACGGTGCCCTTGCGGGCCGCATCCCGGGCGAGTTCCCGGTGTGTCGGCGACGCGACGACCTCGAGGGACGGGGTCGGCAGCGCGCGGAGGGCCAGCCGGATCTGCGCTGTCAGCAGTCGGGCGGCGGTGCGCTCGAGGTCGGTGCGGGTGAGCCGGCCGTCGCGCAGCGCTGCCGGTAGCGAGCCGGCACGCTGCTGGCGGAAGGGCATTTCCAGGTCTTGTCCCGCATGTACGGACTCGACGGGATTGCGCAGACCCCAGATCCAGTCGGTGTGCACGAATCCGGTGAACCCCCAGTCTTCTCGGAGCACTTCGGTCAGCAGGTGTCGGTTCTCGCCGGCCCACTCGCCGTTGACGGAGTTGTAGGCAGTCATAACGGAGTCGACTCCCGCGTCGACGACCATCCGGAAGTGTGGCAGGTACACCTCACGTAGCGTCCGCTCGTCGACGTGCACGTCGACGAGGAAACGTGCCTCTTCCATGGAGTTGAGCGCGAAGTGTTTGACGGTGGACAGGACCCACGGTTTGGTGCCCTCGACCAGCGCGGAACCCATGGCACCCAGCACCAGGGGGTCCTCGCCGTAGGATTCCTGCGAGCGTCCCCACCCCGGGATCGGGGCCAGGTTCACGCAAATTCCGCCGAACAGGTTCGCGCCGTGCGCCCGCGCCTCACGTCCGATCGCATCGCCGATGGCCCGCTCGAGTTCCACATCGAAGCTCGCACCTCTCGCGACGGCTACCGGAAAGCACGTCGAGCGTTGGAGGGCGACACCGCGCGGGCCGTCGGTGAAGCGCATACCGGGAATACCCAGATCATCGATCCGTCCGGCCTCGTACGGTACTTGGCGGAATCGCTTCATCATCTCGGCCATGTCCCGGAGGACCGGGGTGTCTCCGTCGAGCAGCCACAGGAGTTGCTCGTCGGTCATCCGGCGGATCAACCCGTCGACCGACTGGCCGAGGTCCTGTTCACCGCTACGTACCGATTCGACGGCCTCCGCATATGGGGTGCCTGGCGGGCAGATGGGATCGGTCATGGCTTCTCCAGGTTCGGTGTCGTTCGAGGGAAGTGTCGTCTCGGATGCGCGTGCGCGGCAACGCGCGAGCGGCCATGGGTTCAGCCGACGCGTAAGTGAGGTGCTGTATGGGAGAATGGGTGAGAGAGTAAGTGATTCGTTACGTAGGTCAGGTCTAGAGATCGACGGTCAGCAAGGACCGAATGTGCTGGCGAAGTTCGGCGCCCATGTCGACGGCGTCGCGGTCGTAGAGCCACTGCACCTGAAGTCCGTCGATCATCGCGACCGTCGAGCGGGCTGCGTTGGTGGGCAACACATCCGGACGCAGCTCTCCTGATTCGGCGAGACGTTCGAAGTAGCCGGTGACATTCGAGAGCACCCATGCGTACCGACGCCGGAAGTATTCGTGCACCGGATGATCCGGGGAACTCGCTTCTGCTGCGAGCACTGCATACAGTTCCGCCATTTCGGGCGTCTCCCGCTGGTTGCGTTCCACCAGCGCAACCAGGGCCCGGACGTTGTCCAATGCCGGAGCGTCCTCACGCAGCCATGCGCCGGACTCGGTGTCGCGCCACTCGAGCACGGCCTCGAGCAGATGGTTCTTGCTGGGGAAATGGTGCAGCACGCCAGTCTGGGTGAGGCCCACGCGCTCGGCGACGTCGCGCAGCGAGCCCTTGTGAAAGCCGGCCGACGAGAACACCTCGACCGCGGCGGTCAGGATCTCCTGGCGCCGCGTAGCGGTTTTTGAATACGCCCCACGCGGTCCTCTGGTGTTGATCGTCATGTGCCAGAGCGTAGCCGCGAAACCGAGCCTAATCCAGACCTAGTACTCGGTAGGTTTTTAGGTTACCGTGTGGGGCATCTCACCCTCGGGTGCCCGTAGCGGGTGCACCACATGACTTCTTCCTATCTCTGAGAGGAACCAGGCGTTGCGATCCAAGAAGAGGTTCACCGCGGCCGCAGGCGCGGCCGCAATGGCGTTGACGCTGGCATTGAGCGCCTGCGGTGGCGGCGGAAGCCGAAGCGACGATGCCCTGACACTGGGTGCGCTGCTGGCGCCGTCGACGTTCGCCGCGAACAACGCGAACTGGGGAAACGAAGCGCCGTACCTCCAAGCGGTTTACGACACGCTGGTACGTGAGACGCCCGACGCCCAGATCGTCCCGTGGCTGGCCACCAGCTGGGAGTACGACCCCAGCAAGACCGTTCTGACCATGACGTTGCGCGATGACGTCACCTTCACCGACGGCACCAAGTTCGATGCCGACGTCGCGGCCCAGAATCTGCTGCGCTTCCGGGACGGTGCGTCGCCCAACCGGTCCTACCTGGACACCGTTGCGGATGCACGCGGCATCGATCCCACGACGTTGCAGATCACCCTGACCGAGCCCAACCCGTCGCTGCTGTACTACCTCGCGCAGAACGCCGGCCTGATGTCGAGCCCGAAGGCTTTCGGCGCCGCAGACGAGAAGACCAACCCGGTCGGTTCCGGCCCGTACGTCCTGGATACCAAGGCGACCGTCGCGGGCTCGAAGTACGTGTTCACCAAGAATCCGGGGTACTGGGCTCAGGACGACCAGCACTACGAGAGTGTGAACATCAACGTGTACGCGGTCCAGGCGGCGGTCAACGCCATGCAGGGAGGGCAGATCGACGGTGCCCTGATCGACGCGGACAGTGTGGGCCAGGTCGAGGCTGCCGGCTACGAGGTCAAGCGGGAGCAGAACGACTGGACCGGCCTCATCCTGTTCGACCGGAACGGCGCCCTGAACCCGGCGTTGGGTGACGTCCGGGTGCGCCAGGCGATCAACCACGCCATCGACCGTGACGCGCTGCTTCAGGCGGTACAGGGATACGGCACCGTGACGGGGCAGATCTTCGGGAAGAACAACCCGGCGTATGTTCCGGAACTCGACACGGCGTACTCCTACGATCCCGCCAAGGCCAAGCAACTGCTCACCGAGGCCGGCTTCGCAAACGGGTTCACCCTTTCGATTCCCCTGGTGCAGGAACTCGGAGCTGCCTCGCAGTTCGACCTGCTCAAGCAGTATCTCGCCGACATCGGTGTCACCGTCGACTATGTGACGGTTCCGTTGAACAACTTGATCGCCGAACTGACGTCGGGAAAGTTTGCGGCGAGCCGGATGTCACTCATTCAGGATCCGACGGCGTGGCAGACCGCGAACCTGGAGATCGCACCCGATGCCGCGTGGAACCCGTTCCGCGTCGGAGACCCGAAGATCGACGGTCTGCTCGACATCATCCAGAGCGGATCCGACGAGGAAGCCGCTGCCGCGGCGAAGGAACTCAACCAGTTCGTGGTCGAGCAGGCCTGGTTCACCCCGTTCTACCGAGTGGACCGACTCTATGGCGTATCGCAGAACACCGACATCACCCTGCAGAGCGACAACGCCGCTCCTTACCTCTACAACATCAAGCCCAAGGCTTGACCTGCAGCACCGTAGGTGGGCAACCCGACCGGCGCTCTGCTCACCCGTTCCGGAGGAACTCTGATGCTCCACTTCGTAATGCGACGAATCGCGGCGGGCATTGTCCTGGTCGCGGCCATCTCCGTCGTTACCTTCCTACTGTTGTACGCGACAGGGGGCAGCATCGCCCGGCGGATCCTGGGACCGCAGGCAACGGCGGACGACATCGCGGCCAAAGAGCAGTCGCTCGGCCTCGACCAACCTCTCGTCACCCAGTTCTGGCACTGGCTTTCGCACGCCGTCACCGGTGACTTCGGATCGTCGTGGTTCAACAGCCTGCCTGTCACCGAGGTCATCTCCACCCGACTGCCTGTCACCCTGTCGCTGGTCGTCGGCGCAACCGTGATCACCGCGTTCGTTTCGGTCCTGCTCGGTGTGCTGGCGGCCCGATACGGCGGCTGGGGCGACCGGCTGGTCCAGGTCGTGTCCGTTCTCGGATTCGCGATTCCCGGGTTTCTGGTGGCGATCGGACTGGTGTACGTGTTCGCACTCGAACTCGGCTGGTTCGCACCGACGGGATACACGCAGTTCGCCGACTCGCCGTCGGGTTGGCTCACGTCCATCACCCTCCCGGTGATCGCGTTGGCCGCCGGCGGTATCGCCGGTGTCGCCCAGCAGATCCGCGGCTCCATCCTCGACGCTCAGCGGCGGGACTGGGTCCGTGTCCTCCGCAGTCGCGGGTTGCCGGAATCACGGGTGGTGTACGAGCATGTGCTGCGCAATGCCGCCGGACCCGGACTGTCGGTGCTCGGCCTCCAGTTCGTCGGGTTGATCGGCGGCGCCGTGATCGTCGAGCAGATCTTCGCGATTCCCGGGCTGGGGCAGATCGCCGTCAGCGCGACCAGCCAAGGTGACGTGCCGGTGGTGATGGGTCTGGTGATCGTCATCGGCGCCATGGTCGTAGTCCTCAATCTCCTCGTCGACCTGATGCTCGGTTGGCTGAACCCGAAGGTGCGCCTCGCATGACGACCCAGATTCCCTCCGACAGTTCGCTGACACCTCACCAGTTGGAGGAAGCGGCGCGGGTCTCCCTGTTCGGCAGGCTCGTACGAAACCCCACCGGAGCCGTGGCCATGGCCTTCCTGGCTCTGGTGGTCCTGGCAGCGGTGTTTGCTCCCTTTCTGGTCACCCACGACCCGAACACCGCCTCAGCGACCGACATCTTCGCTCCTCCGAGTGGTGAGCACTGGCTGGGGGCTGACGGCTCCGGCCATGACGTGTGGTCGCGCCTGCTCTACGCGTCGCGTCTCAGCCTGGCCGGAGCCCTGGTCGCAGTCGCGGTCGCCTCGGTGATCGGCATCACGGCCGGACTGGTCTGCGGCTACTACGGCAGGTGGTTCGAGAGTGTGGTCACCTGGGTGGCGAGCCTGTTGATGGCATTGCCCGGCATCGTCGTTCTGCTCGCAGCGCGTTCGGTGCTCGGCCCGTCGATGTTCACCGCGATGGCGATCTTCGGAGTGTTGCTCTTCCCTGCCTTCTACCGTGTCGTGCAGGGTGCGGTTTCTGCTGTGAGACAAGAGCTCTATGTGGATGCCGCCCGGGTCGCCGGGCTCTCCGACGGCCGGATCATTGCGAAACACATCCTGACCGTGGTGCGGGCTCCGGCAATCATCCTGGCGGCCAACGTCACTGGTATCGCGATTGCGATCCAGGCGGGTCTGGACTTCCTCGGCCTGGGGGATCCGAGCCAGCCCACCTGGGGAGGTATGTTGCAGGTTGCGTTCTCCAGCATGTACACCTCCCCGCTCCAGCTGGTGTGGCCCAGCCTGGCCATCGGTCTCACCTGTATCGCGCTGGCGCTGCTCGGCAACGCGCTCCGCGACGAACTCGAGAGCGCCGGCGGCGAACCCAGGAAGCGGCGCGGTCGGCGCGCACAGGCACCGGTTGCGATCGACTCTGAACCAGTGATCGTGCACGACGACGAGGAAATGGCAAGGGTAGAGGAGCTGCTGTCCGTCGAGGGGCTGTCGGTCGGATACGACAAGCCCGACGGTTCGCTTCGGACCGTTGTCGAGTCCGTGTCGCTGAGCATCCGACGCGGTGAGGTTCACGGTCTGATCGGTGAGTCCGGTTCCGGAAAGACTCAGACCGCGTTCTCGATCCTGCGTCTGCTCCCCGCCGGGGGACGGATCGTGGGGGGGACGATCGAGTTCGAGGGTAGCGATCTCGCGGCGCTCTCGGAGAAGGAGATGATCCGGATGCGGGGGCGGAAGATCGCCTACATCCCGCAGGAGCCGATGAGCAGCCTCGATCCCTCCTTCACGATCGGTCACCAACTGATCGAGCCGATGCGGGTCGCATCGAAGATGAGCAAGCCCCAGGCGAGGGAGCGGGCGCTGGAACTATTGACCCGAGTGGGTATTCCGGATCCGGAGCGCATCTGCTCGAGCTACCCCCACGAGATCTCCGGTGGCATGGCCCAGCGCGTGCTCATCGCGGGCGCCGTGTCGATGCAGCCGGACCTGCTGATCGCCGACGAGCCCACCACCGCCCTCGACGTGACGGTGCAGGCCGATGTGCTCGACCTTCTGCGAGATCTGCAGAGCGAGTTCCACATGGGCGTGCTCCTGGTCACCCACAATTTCGGCGTCGTCGCCGATCTCTGTGATCGCGTCTCAGTGATGCGCAATGGACGCATCGTGGAGACCGGTCCGGTGCGGTCGGTCTTCGCGAACCCCCGGCACGAGTACACCCGGATGCTCTTCGATGCAGTTCTCGAGGATAGCGAACCGCGCGGGCGGCTGGCGACCTCGACCCCCGTCCCCCAGGGAGCAACATCATGACCGACCGCCTGCTCAGCGTCGAGGACCTCGTCGTCGAATATCCGGGCCGAGGCTTCGGCCAGAAGCCGTTTCGCGCCCTGCATGGGGTTTCACTCGACATCCTTCCCGGCGAGTGCGTCGGCCTGGTCGGGGAGTCCGGCTCGGGCAAGACAACTCTGGGTCGAGCCGTCCTCGGTCTGGCACCCGTCACCGGAGGGAAGATTCGCTACAACGGGCGCGACATCAGCCGTCTCACCCGCCGAGAGCGCCGGTCACTCTCCAGTGACATCCAGGTCATCTTCCAGGACCCGTATACCTCGCTGAATCCCGCGATGACGATCAGCCAGATTCTCACCGAACCCCTCGCTGCACGAGATGTGCCGAAGGAGAATGCCGCCCGTCGCGTCCAGGAGTTGCTCGACCACGTGCACCTGCCGCGAGACGCCGGCGCTCGGCTGCCACGCGAGTTCTCCGGTGGCCAGCGGCAGCGCATCGCCATTGCGCGCGCGCTCGCCCTCGAGCCGAGGTTGATCGTGTGCGACGAGCCGGTGTCCGCGCTGGATCTCTCGACACAGGCTCGCGTGCTGACCCTGTTGAAGGAAGTTCAGGAGGCCACCGGAGTGGCCTACCTGTTCGTGTCCCACGATTTGTCTGTTGTTCGGCACCTGTCGCATCGCGTCGCCGTGATGTACCGAGGTGAGATCGTCGAATGGGGTGACGGCGACGAGGTGACCGCCCGGCCGGAGCATCCGTACACCCGACGCCTTCTGCTGGCTGCCCCCGTGCCGGATCCTCAACGGCAGGCCGAGCGACGGATCGAACGACAGCGCTTCCTGAAGAGCTCGCAGTCCGGCAACGAGCGGGCCGACGCACCCGCGTGATCGGTCATCCGGTCGCTTTGTGCGCCCCGATGGTCGATCCGCCGCAACCGGGACACGGCCGATTGGCCGTGGGCCTGGCCATGCGCATGGTTCGAATTCCGCATCACCTTACGAAAAAGGAGTGCAGGCAATGCCTTACGTTCATGCGACAGTCGAGCAGGGGGAGCTGCGTGGTATCGACAACGCCGGTGTGGTGAGTTTTCTCGGTGTGCCGTACGGTGCGGACACCTCGGGTGCCAACCGGTTCCGTGCCCCGCAGCCGGCACCGCACTGGGAGGGTATCCGGGACGCGGTGACCTTCGGTCCGGCTGCTCCGCAGCCGGATCTGAGGTTGAGTGCCACCGGAAACCTGGGCCCCTTGCTGACGCTGCTGTCTCCTCGCGGCGGATCGCCACTCGAGGGCGGCGCAATCGGAGAGGACTGCCTGCGAGTGAACATCTGGGCGCCGTCCGGTAAGCGGGATACCGGGTTGCCGGTGCTCGTCTGGTTTCACGGCGGTGGCTACTCGTTCGGGTCGGGAAGCGAAACGGCCTTCCACGGAGACGTCCTCGCCGCCGCAGGCCACATGGTGGTGGTGTCGGTGACGCACCGGCTCGGTCTGTTGGGGTTCCTGGACCTGCGTGAACTGGGTGAGGCGGGGTCTGCGAACGCGGGTCTGCTCGA
>NZ_JBKFBA010000063.1:0-17926 GCF_053345925.1 Rhodococcus sp. C26F | reverse complement strand
AACCTGTACGGCCCGACCGAGGCCGCGGTGTCCGTCACCGCCGGTGATGTCACCGACACCTCCGGTGCGTCGGTGCCGATCGGTGTGCCCGAGTGGAACACCCGTGTCTACGTGCTCGACGAGCGTCTGCATCCGGTTCCGGCCGGCGTCGCCGGCGAGTTGTATCTGGCCGGTGCGCAGCTCGCACGTGGTTACTTCGGGCGCCCGGATCTGAGCGCGGAGCGGTTCGTCGCCTCGCCGTTCGGTGACGGGGAGCGTCTGTACCGTACGGGCGACCTGGTGCGCTGGACCCGCGACGGGCAGTTGGACTACCTGTCGCGCACGGACTTCCAGGTGAAGGTGCGTGGGTTCCGTATCGAGCTCGGTGAGATCGAATCCGCCCTGCGTGCGATCGATGTGCTGCGTGATGTCGCGGTCATCGCCCGTGAGGACGAGCGGGTCGGCACCCAGTTGGTTGCGTACGTCGTACCCATCGAAGCCGACACCCTCGACGTGGCGACGGTCAGGAGCGAACTGGCGACGCAGGTGCCGTCGTACATGGTGCCGTCGGCGTTCGTGACGCTCGACGCGCTGCCGCTGAACGTCAACGGCAAGCTCGACCGCAGGGCCCTGCCCGAGCCGGTCTTCGAGACCCGCGAATTCCGCGCCCCGAGCACCCCGGTCGAGGAGATCGTCGCCGGCGTGTTCGCCGACGTCCTCGGCCTCACCCGCGTGGGTGTGGACGACGACTTCTTCGAACTCGGCGGCAACTCGCTGCTCGCCACCCAGGTCGTCTCGCGGATCGGCGCGGCACTCGACACCCGCGTCCCCGTGCGCGTGCTGTTCGAGGCCCCCAGTGTCGTGGCGCTCGCCGTCGCGGCCGAGCAGCACACCGGTGCGGCGGCACGTCCGCCGCTGGTGCCGCAGCCGCGGCCCGAGCGTGTGCCGCTGTCGCTCGCGCAGCAGCGCATGTGGTTCCTCAACCGCTTCGACACCGAGTCGTCGGTCAACAACATCCCGGTGGCGGTCCGGTTGATCGGGGCACTCGACCTCGGTGCGCTGCAGGCAGCGGTCCAGGACCTGCTCACCCGGCACGAGGTGCTCCGCACCATCTATCCCGAGATCGACGGACAGCCCTACCAGCTGATCCTCCCGGTCGCGGAGGCCGCGCCCGACATCGACGTCGAATCGGCCACCGAGGACGACCTGCTGCAGAAGGTGACGGCGGCCGTCTCCCGCGGGTTCGACGTCACCACCGAGATCCCGCTGCGCGCACGACTGTTCGAGCTCTCCGAGCGCGATCATGTGCTGGTCTTCGTCGTCCATCACATCAGCGCCGACGGCTGGTCCATCTCGCCGCTGACCCGCGACGTCATGACGGCCTACATGTCCCGCGCCGAGGGCGAGGCTCCCGGCTGGGCACCGCTGCCCGTGCAGTACGCCGACTTCGCGATCTGGCAACGCGAGGTGCTCGGCGACGAGGACGATGCCGCGAGCCTGCTCGCGGCGCAGGCCGACTTCTGGAAGCGCACCCTCGCCGGGCTCCCGGACGAGCTGAACCTGCCGATGGACCGGCCGCGTCCCGCGGTGCAGTCCTTCGCCGGCGGCAAGGTCGACTTCCTCCTCGACGCCGACACGCACCGCGGTCTCGCGGCGCTCGCGCGGCGGACCGGCACGACGATGTTCATGGTCGTGCACACCGCGCTGGCGGTCTTCCTCGCACGGATGACCGACACCGACGACGTCGCGATCGGCACGCCCATCGCGGGTCGCGGTGAGGCCGAGGTCGACGACCTGATCGGCATGTTCGTCAACACCCTCGTGCTGCGCAGCCGGGTGGACACGGGTGAGGGCTTCTCCGACCTGCTCGCCCGGGTGCGCGAGGCCGACCTCGAGGCGTTCGCCCATGCCGACATCCCGTTCGAGCGGCTCGTGGAGATCCTCAACCCCGAGCGGTCGACGGCACGCCACCCGCTGTTCCAGGTGGTCCTGTCGTTCGAGAACCTCCCCGAGACCGCTCTGGAACTGCCCGAGCTCACCGTCTCCGGCGTCCCGTTCGAGGTCGACACCGCGAAGTTCGACCTGGGCCTGACCCTGCGCGAACACATCGACGGATCCGGCGCACCCGCCGGCCTGTCCGCCGAGTTCTCCTACGCCAGTGCACTCTTCGACGAGAGCACGATCCAGCGTTTCGCCGAGCGGTTCACGCGACTGGTCGGCGGCATCCTCACGGACGACCGCGCACCGGTCGGCGACCTGCCGCTGCTCGCCGACGACGAGTTCGCGCAGCTCACGGCGATGCGCGGACACGACGTCATCACCGAACCGAGCACCCTTGCCGAGTTCCTCACGCGCGGGGTCGCGATGGATCCCGACGCCGTCGCGGTGCGGTACGAAGGACGGTCGATCACCTACCGCGAACTCGACGAGACCTCGTCGAAGCTCGCGCGGGTGCTGATCGATCGCGGCATCGGCCCGGAGAACTTCGTGGCCGTGTCGTTCCCGCGCTCGTACGACATGACGGTCACCGTCATGGCCGTGGCCAAGTCCGGTGCGGCGCACGTCCCCGTCGACCCGACCTATCCGGCCGACCGCGTGCGCTACATGCTCGACGACTCCGGTGCCACCCTGGGTATCACGTCGTCCGAGTTCGTCGGCGGACTGCCCGACGACGCGGAATGGCTGCTGCTCGACGGCCCGGCGTTCGCCGCGGACATCGAATCCCGCTCCGCCGCACCGATCACCGACGCCGACCGGGTACGCCCGATCCGGGTCCACCACCCCGCCTACCTGATCTACACCTCGGGGTCGACCGGCAAGCCCAAGGGCGTCGTCGTCACCCACACGGGTCTGGCGGGCCTGAAGGACATGGTCACCGATCTGTACGGGGTGACCTCCGAATCGCGGTTCCTGCAGATCTGCTCGCCGAGCTTCGACCCGTCGGTGCTCGAGTGGATGGCGGCCTTCGCATTCGGCGCGACGCTCGTGATCGTGCCCGCCGGGATCATCGGCGGTCCGGATCTCGCCGAGCTGCTGAAGACCGAACGCGTGACCCACACGATCATCACGCCGGCGGTGCTCGGCACGATGGACTCCACGGGCATCGACAGCTTCGAGGTGCTCTCCGTCGGTGGCGACGTGACGACGCCGGAACTGCTGGCCGAATGGTCGCAGCGCACCACCTACGTCAACGCCTACGGCCCGACCGAGGCGACCATCGTGTCGACCTTCGGTGAGATGGAACCCGGACGTCCGATCACCATCGGCGAACCCATCGTGGGCATGACCGCTCTCGTGCTCGACTCGCGTCTGCGGCCCGTCGCCGCCGGCATGGCGGGTGAGCTCTACGTGGCCGGCCGGGCACTCGCTCGCGGCTACCACCGCCGCAACGCGCTGACCGCCGAGCGGTTCGTCCCCAATCCCTACGGCGAACCCGGCGACCGCATGTACCGCACCGGCGACGTCGTCCGGTGGCGGCCCGTCGAGGACCGGCTCGAGATCGAGTTCGTCGGCCGCAGCGACTTCCAGGTCAAGGTGCGCGGTTTCCGCATCGAACTCGGGGAGATCGACGCGGTCCTCAGCGCACACGAGTCGGTGAACTGGGCGACGACGGTGGGTCGGTCCACCCCGTCCGGTGCGACCGTCCTCGTGTCGTACGTGCTGCCCGTCCGCGGCCGCACGATCGACACCGCACAGCTGACCGAGTTCGTGGCGCGGTCGTTGCCGCCGCACATGGTGCCGTCGGCGATCGTGGTGCTCGACGAGGTGCCGCTGACGCCGGTGGGCAAGCTCGATCGTGATGCTCTGCCGGAGCCGGTGATCGAGGAACGCGAGTACCGGGCTGCGGAGAGTGAGGTCGAGCAGATCATCGCGGAGGTCTTCGCGGAGGTCCTGCATCTGGACAAGGTGAGTGTCGACGAGTCGTTCTTCGCGCTCGGTGGCGACAGCATCGTGTCGATCCAGCTCGTGTCGCGGGCGAAGGCCCGGGGTGTCGTGTTCACGCCGCGCGACGTCTTCGAGCGTCGTTCGGTGGCGGGCCTCGCCGAGGTCGCCACCCGCGCCGACGAGACGCAGGCGGTGCGACTCGAGGAACTCCCCGGCGGCGGTGTCGGCGACGTGCCGCTCACCCCGATCATGCGCGAGGTCCTCGGCTGGCCCGGCGGCTTCGACCGCTTCTCGCAGACCGTCGCCGTAACCCTCCCGGCCGACATCGACCGGGACGTGCTGACCCGCACCATCGNCGGTGCGGTCGTCGACCATCACGACGCGCTGCGCTCGATCCTCGAACGCGATGCCGACGGAGAGGTGACCCTGCGGGTCCGCTCCGCGAGCACCGTGGACCCGGATGCCCTGCTGACGCGGGTCGAGGTCGCGGCCGACGTCGACGACGCCGAGCTCACCGAGATCGCCTCCCGCGAGCTCGATTCCGCGCTCGGAGCACTCGACCCGTTCGCCGGGTCGGTACTGCGATTCGTGTGGTTCGACTTCGGCTCGGCCGAACGTCGCGGCGTGCTCCTCATCGTCGCCCACCACCTGGTGATGGACGGCGTGTCGTGGCGCATCCTGCTGCCCGACCTCGGTCTGGCCTGGGGACAGATCGTCTCCGGTGAGCAGCCGCGGCTCGAGGCCGTCGGGACGTCGCTGCGCCGCTGGGCCCACGGCCTCGTGGATGCCGCGGCACAGCGCCGGTCGGAACTGCCGCTGTGGGAACGGATCCTCGAGGGACCGGACCCGCTGCTCGGCGAGCGTCCCTTCGACCCCGCCGTCGACGTCACCTCCACCGTCGAACGCATCGAGATGAATCTCGACGCCGCGCAGACCGATGCACTGCTCACCACGGTGCCGGCCCTGTTCCGCGGCGGTGTCGCCGACGGTCTGGTGGCCGCGCTCGGACTGGCACTCGTGAGCTGGCGCCGCGACCGCGGCATCGAATCCTCCTCCGCCCTCGTGAAGTTCGAGGGCCACGGCCGCGAGGAATCCGTGGTGCCGGGCGCCGACCTGTCCCGGACGGTCGGCTGGTTCACCAGCGCCTACCCGGTGAGGGTCGACCTCGTCGGCATCGACGTCGACGACGCCGTCTCCGGTGGTGCCGCGATGGGTGCGGCGGTCAAGGCCGTCAAGGAACAGCTGCTGGCCATCCCGGACAAGGGCATGGGCTTCGGTCTGCTGCGCTACCTCGATCCGGAATCGTCGGCACGGCTCGCCGCCATCGCACGCTCACCGCAGATCAGCTTCAACTACCTCGGCCGCGTGTCCTCCGCGGACGTGCCGGAGGAACTCGCCGAGATCGGCTGGGCCCCGACCGACGCGCTGGGACGCGTCGACGCCGCCCTCGACGCCGACATGCCCGCGAGCGCGGCGATCGACATCAACGCGATCGTCAACGACGGCGCGGACGGCCCGCAGCTCGGCGCGAACATCGCCTTCCCCACGGGTCTGTTCGACCGCGAGGACGTCGACGAGTTCGTGCAGCACTGGCGGGCCGCCCTCGCGGCGCTCGTCACTCACGCCGCCGACCCCACCGCCGGTGGGCTCACGCCCTCCGACGTGCCGCTCGTGTCGGTCACCCAGGCCGATCTCGACCGTTGGCACGTTCGCTACCCGTCGCTGGCGGACGTGTGGCCGCTGTCGCCGCTGCAGTCCGGTCTGCTCTTCCACGCGTTGATGACCGGCGAGGACGACGTCGACGTCTACACGATGCAGGCCGTCCTCGACCTCGAGGGAGAGGTGGATCCCGAGCGGCTCCACCGCGCCGCGCAGGCGCTGCTCGACCGGCACGCCAACCTGCGGACGGTCTTCGTGACCGACGCCGACGGCGACTCGGTGCAGCTCGTCCTCGACGACGTGCAGGTGCCGTGGCGCACCGTCGACATGTCCGCCGAGGTCGCCGCGGACGGCGTCACCGCCACGGTGCCGTTCTGGAAGGACGAGGAGGCACGCCGCTTCGTCATGGACACCGGACCGCTCATGCGGTTCGTCCTCGTGCACCTCGGCGACGGCCGCTACCAGCTCGGCGTGACCACCCACCACGTCCTGGTCGACGGCTGGTCGATGCCGCTGCTCATGCAGGACCTCATGGCCCTGTACGCGACCAGGGGAGAGGTGTCCCTGCTGCCGCGGGTGCGCTCGTACCGCTCCTTCCTCGAATGGGTCACCGCCCGCGACCGCGAGTCCTCCCGCGAGGCGTGGGCGCAGACCTTCGCCGGCTTCGAGGAGCCGACGCTGCTCGCCCCGCAGACCCCGCGCCATCCCGGACTGCAGGGCGACGACCGGGTGAAGGTCGAACTCGACGCCGAGCGACTGGCCGCCGTCAGCGGCGCCGCCGCGCGCCTCGGTGTCACGGTGAACACGCTCGTGCAGGCCGCCTGGGGCGTGCTGCTCGGCCGCCTCACCGGTGCCGAGGACGTCGTCTTCGGCGCCACGGTCTCGGGTCGCCCCGCCGACCTGCCCGGTGTGGAGTCGATGGTCGGGCTGTTCATCAACACGCTGCCCGTGCGGGTCGCCTTCGATCCGGACGAGTCCGTCTCGGCGTTCCTCGAACGCCTGCAGGGCGAGCAGGCCGCACTGCTCGGCCACCACCATCTCGGACTCACCGAGATCCAGCGGGCGACGAGTCCGTCGGTCGCCTTCGATACGCTCACCGTGTTCGAGTCGTACCCGCTCGACGAGGAGGCCCTCGCCGAGCAGTCCGCCTCCATCGACGGCATGGCCGTCACGGGTGTGGGCACCCACGACGCGACCCACTACCCGCTGAGCCTGTTCGTGCACCTGCGGTCCGCGCTCGAGGTCGAACTGCGTTACCAGCGAGCACTGTTCGACCGCGACCAGGTCGAGACGCTCGTCGAGCGTTTCGTCCGTGCACTCGAGGCGATGGCGCAGCAGCCGGAGATGCCGGTCGGCGACATCGCGCTGCTCGGTTCCGAGGAACTCGACCGGATCCTCCACGCGTGGAACGACTCCGATCACGACCTCGACGGGACCGCGCTGCTGACCACGCGTTTCGACGCGCAGGTGGCGCGCACCCCGGATGCGGTCGCCCTCTCCTACGAGGGCGAGGAACTGACCTACGCCGAGTTCGACGCGCGGGTCAACCGTCTCGCCCGGCACCTGATCGGCCGCGGCGTGGGACCGGAGTCGCTGGTCGGCCTCGCCGTCCGCCGCTCGACGGAACTGCTCGTGGGCATGTACGCGATCGTGCGGGCCGGCGGCGCCTGGGTGCCGATCGACCCGGATCATCCGGCCGATCGCATCCGCCACATCCTCGACACCGCGGACCCGGTGTGCATCGTGACCACGGCGCGCGACGAGTTCGAGATCCCGTCGGGCATCGCCGTCGACGCGGTGGAGATCGACCGTCTCGACCTCGCGGACGTGCCGGCGACACCGATTCGCGACGAGGACCGGCTCTCGTCGCTGCGTCCCGACAACACCGCCTACGCGATCTTCACCTCCGGTTCCACCGGACGGCCGAAGGGCGTGGCCGTGACGCACCGCGCGATCGTCAACCAGACGGAGTGGATGCTGCACGAATTCGAGATGACCTCGGAGGACGTGTACTTCCAGAAGACCGCGACGACCTTCGACGTGTCGCTGTGGGGCTTCTTCATGCCGCTGAGCGTGGGCGCGAAGCTCGTGATCGCCACCCCCGACGGCCACCGCGACCCGGCCTACCTGTCGGAGGTCATCGCCCGCGAGAAGGTGACCATCACCGACTTCGTGCCGTCGATGCTCACCGTCTTCGCCGCGCACGCCGACGCCGCCTCGTGCAGCACGCTGCGCGACATCTTCGTCATCGGTGAGGCCCTGCCGCCCGAGACGATCGACGGTGTGCGCCGGATCAGCTCCGCGGACATCGACAACCTCTACGGACCGACCGAGGCCGCGGTCTCGGCCACCTACTGGCAGGCGCCCGCCGAGGGGCCGGTCGACGTCGTGCCGATCGGTGTGCCCGAGTGGAACGTCCGCGCATACGTGCTCGACGGTCGTCTGCGGCCGGTGCCGGTGGGTGTCCCGGGTGAGCTCTACCTCGCGGGTGTCCAGCTCGCGCGCGGCTACGTCCGGCGACCCGATCTCACGTCCGACCGGTTCGTCGCCAACCCCTTCGGCGCACCGGGCGACCGGATGTACCGCACCGGCGACCTGGTGACGTGGAACGGCGACGGCGAGCTCGAGTACATCGGCCGCACCGACTTCCAGGTGAAGTTCCGCGGTCAGCGCATCGAGCTCGGCGAGATCGAGACCGCCCTGCTGGCACACGAATCGGTCAACCAGGCCGCGGTCCTCGTGGCCCAGACCCAGACCGGCGACCAGCTCGCCGGCTATGTCGTGCCGGTGCCGGGCCACGAGATCGACAGTGGTGCGCTGATCGAGTTCGTCTCCGGCTCCCTGCCGTCGTACATGGTGCCCGCCGCCGTGGTGGTGCTCGACGAGTTCCCGCTCAACACCTCGGGCAAGCTCGACCGCAAGGCGCTGCCCGCGCCGACCTTCGAGGTGCGCGAGTTCCGCGCACCGCGCACGCCGGTCGAGGAGATCGTGGCGGGCACCTTCGCCGACGTGCTCGGCGTCGACCGCGTGGGTCTCGACGACGACTTCTTCGCGCTCGGCGGCAACTCGCTGATCGCCACGCAGCTCGTCGCCCGCCTCGGATCCGCGCTCGACGTCCGGGTCCCCGTGCGGGCCCTGTTCGAGGCCTCGACCGTCGAGGCGCTCGCCGCGCACGCCGAACGGCAGGCCGGTACGACCGGGCGTGCCCCGCTCGTGCCGCAGCCGCGCACCGACCGCATCCCGCTGTCGCTCGCGCAGCAACGCATGTGGTTCCTCAACCGCTTCGACAACTCGTCGGCCGCCGACAACCTGCCGGTCGCCGTGCGGCTCACCGGGGCGCTCGACGTCGAGGCCCTGCAGGCGGCGGTCCGCGACATGCTCGACCGTCACGAGGTGCTGCGCACGATCTACCCGGAGGACGACGGGCGTCCCTACCAGCTCGTCCTGCCCACGGCCGATGCGGCACCGCAGGTCGTCGCCGAGGACGTCGATCCGGCGGACGTGCCGGATCGGATCCGCGAGATCGTCACCACCGGTTTCGACGTCACCGCGGAGTTGCCGCTGCGGGTGGCGCTGCTGCGCCTGAGCGAGACCGACCACGTGCTGGTCTTCGTCGTCCACCACATCAGTGCCGACGGCTGGTCGATGGCTCCGCTGACCCGGGACGTCATGACCGCCTATCTCTCCCGTGCACACGGGGAGGAACCGGGCTGGACGCCGCTGCCGGTGCAGTACGCCGACTTCGCGGTGTGGCAGCGCCAGGTGCTCGGCTCCGAGGACGATCCCGAGAGCGTGCTGTCCGCCCAGGCGGCGTACTGGCAGGACGCCCTCGCCGGACTTCCGGACGAGCTGAACCTGCCGATGGACCGTCCGCGCCCGCCGGTGCAGTCGTTCGCCGGCGGCACGGTCGGACTCACGATCGACGCGCAGACGCACCGCGTGGTCGCCGAACTCGCACGCCGGACCGGCACGACGATGTTCATGGTGATGCACACCGCGCTCGCGGTGTTCCTCGCCCGCATGGCGGACACCGACGACGTCGCGATCGGTACCCCGATCGCGGGCCGTGGCGAGCACGAACTCGACGACATGATCGGCATGTTCGTCAACACGCTCGTGCTGCGCAGCCGGGTGGACGGCGGGGAGAGCTTCACCGATCTGCTCGCCCGGATCCGGGAGACCGACCTCGAGGCGTTCGCCCACGCGGACATCCCGTTCGAGCGGCTCGTGGAGATCCTCGCGCCGGAGCGGTCGACCGCCCGCCACCCGCTGTTCCAGGTGGCGCTGTCGTTCGAGAACCTGCCGTCGGCCGGTCTCGAACTCCCGGGCCTGACGGTCTCGGGTGTCCCCTTCGACGTCGACACCGCGAAGTTCGACCTGTCCCTGACGCTGCGCGAGCAGTACGACGAGACGGGCGAGCCCGCCGGCATCGGAGCCGAGTTCTCCTATGCGACGGCCCTGTTCGATCGGCGGACCGTCGAGGAGTTCGCGCGCAGGTTCTCGATGCTGCTCACCGGTGCGTTGGACGATCCGCAGGCGCCCGTCGGCGACCTGGCGATCCTCGACGCTGACGAGTTCGACCGACTCACCCACGTCCACGGCGACCGTGTCAGTGCCGGGGGAAGCCTCACCGACATCCTCACGACCGGGGTCGCGATGGACCCCGACGCCGTGGCGGTGCGCTACGAGGGCCGCTCGATCACCTACCGGGAACTCGACGAGACCTCGTCGCGGCTGGCACGCCTGCTCATCGAGCGTGGTGTCGGACCGGAGAACATCGTCGCGGTCGCGTACCCGCGGTCGTACGAGATGGTGCTGAGCGTGTGGGCGATCGCGAAGACCGGCGCCGCACACCTGCCGGTCGACCCGACCTATCCGGCCGACCGCGTGCGTTACATGCTGTCCGATTCCGGTGCGGCACTGGGCATCACAGGCGGCGCGCACATCGACGGCCTGCCGGACGAGGCCGACTGGCTCGTGCTCGACTCGGCGGAGACCGCCGCCGCACTCGAGGCACGGTCGGCCGATCCGATCACCGACGCCGAGCGACTGCGCCCGATCCGGCTCGACCAGCCGGCCTACGTGATCTACACGTCGGGTTCGACCGGTCGACCGAAGGGTGTCGTCGTCACGCACACCGGACTCGGGGGAGTGGTCGACACCGCGGTGGATCTCTACCACCTGCGTGCCGGCCACCGCTTCCTGCACATCTGCTCGCCGAGCTTCGACCCGTCGGTGCTCGAGTGGATGGCGGCGTTCTCCAGCGGCGCCACCCTGGTGATCGTGCCCGCCGGGATCATCGGGGGCCCGGATCTCGCCGAGCTGCTGAAGACCGAGCGCGTGACCCACACGATCATCACGCCCGCGGTGCTGGGCACGATGGATCCGACCGGCATCGACAGCCTCGAGGTGGTCTCCGTCGGCGGCGACGTCACCACGCCCGAACTGCTCGCGCGGTGGGCGCCGGGACGGAAGTACTTCAACGGCTACGGCCCGACCGAGACGACGATCATCTCGTCCTTCGGCAAGCTGCAACCGGGACGACCGATCACCATCGGCAATCCCACGCACGGGGTCTCCGCGCTCGTCCTCGACGCCCGGCTCCAGCCGGTGCCCGAGGGTGTCGCCGGTGAGCTGTACATGGCCGGTGGTGCACTCGCACGCGGCTACCACGGTCGCAGCGGCCTGACCTCGGAGCGCTTCGTCGCCAACCCGTACAGCGCCGACGGATCCCGCATGTACCGCACCGGCGACGTGGTGCGCTGGCGCTCGTTCGACGGCGGCCCCGTCGAACTCGAATTCGTCGGCCGCAGCGACTTCCAGGTCAAGGTGCGCGGTTTCCGCATCGAACTCGGCGAGATCGACGCGGCGCTGACCGAACACGAAACGGTGGACTTCGCGGCGACCCTGGGCCGCACGACCGGCTCGGGTGCCACGGTGCTGGTGTCGTACGTGCTGCCCGTCCGCGGCCGGACGGTCGACACGGCGGAGCTGACGGAGTTCGTGTCGCGGTCGTTGCCGCCGCACATGGTGCCGTCGGCGATCGTGGTGCTCGACGAGGTGCCGCTGACGCCGGTGGGCAAGCTCGATCGTGATGCTCTGCCGGAGCCGGTGATCGAGGAGCGCGAGTACCGCGCTGCCGAGAGCGAGGTCGAGCAGATCATCGCGGAGGTCTTCGCGGAGGTTCTGCATCTGGACAAGGTGAGTGTCGACGAGTCGTTCTTCGCGCTCGGTGGCGACAGCATCGTGTCGATCCAGTTGGTGTCGCGGGCGAAGGCCCGGGGTGTGGTGTTCACGCCGCGCGACGTCTTCGAGCGTCGTTCGGTGGCGGGCCTCGCGGAGGTCGCCACGCGGGCGGAGAGTTCCGGCCCCGTCCGCCTGACCGAGCTGCCCGGTGGCGGTGTCGGCGAGGTGCCGCTCACGCCGATCATGCGCGACGTGCTCGGCTGGCCCGGCGGCTTCGACCGGTTCTCGCAGCTCGTGTCCGTCACGCTGCCGCAGGGCATCGACCGGGACGTGCTGACCCGCACCATCGGCGCGGTGATCGACCATCACGACGCGCTGCGCTCGATCCTCGAACGCGGTGCCGACGGCACGCACGTCCTGCGGGTCCGCGCGGCCGGCACGGTCGAACCCGGAGCGATCCTCGACCGCGTCGAACTGTCCCCGGACGTCGACGACGCCGAGCTGACGGAGATCGCCAACCGCGAGATCGACGCGGCCCTCGGCCGTCTCGATCCGTCGAGCGGTTCCGTGATCCGCTTCCTGTGGTTCGACCTCGGCGACACCCGCCCGGGAATCCTCACGGTCGTCGCCCACCACCTCGTGGTGGACGGTGTGTCGTGGCGCATCCTGCTGCCGGACCTCGGGCTGTCCTGGGGCCGGATCGTCTCCGGTCAGGAGCCGCAGCTCGAGGCGGTCGGGACGTCGCTGCGCCGCTGGGCCCACGGCCTCGTCGAAGCGGCTCCGTCGCGACGGAGCGAACTGCCGCTGTGGGAACGGATCCTCGAGGGACCGGATCCGGACCTGGGCGCCCGCCCGTTCGATCCCGCCGTCGACACGATGGCGACAGTGCAGCGACTGGAGATCTCCGTCCCGGCGGCCGACACCGATGCGTTGCTGACGTCGGTGCCGTCCCTGTTCCGCGGCGGTGTCGCCGACGGTCTGGTGGCCGCGCTCGGACTGGCGATGGTGCGCTGGCGCCGCGACCGCGGCGTCGAATCCTCGTCCGCCCTCGTGAAGTTCGAGGGTCACGGTCGTGAGGAGGCCGTGGTGCCGGGTGCCGACCTGTCGCGGACGGTCGGCTGGTTCACCAGTGCCTACCCGGTGAGGGTCGACCTCGCCGGTGTGGACGTCGACGACGCCTTCGCCGGCGGTGCCGCGATGGGTTCGGCGGTCAAGGCCGTCAAGGAGCAGCTGCGCGGGATTCCGGACAAGGGCATGGGCTTCGGTCTGCTGCGTTACCTCGATCCGGAATCGTCGGCGCGCCTGGCCGAGATAGCACGCTCGCCGCAGGTCAGCTTCAACTACCTGGGCCGGGTCTCCTCGGCGGACGTGCCGGAGGGACTCGCCGAGATCGGCTGGGCGCCCACCGACGCGCTGGGCAAGCTCGACGTGACCCAGGATGCCGACATGCCCGCCAACGCGAGCGTGGACATCAACGCCGTAGTCTCCGACGGTGCGGACGGCCCGCAGCTCGGGGCGAACATCGCCTTCCCGGCGGGTCTGCTGGACCGCGACGACGTCGACGAACTCGCGCAGCACTGGCTCGAGGCGTTGAGCGCACTCGCGCGGCACGCCGCGTCGCCGGCCGCAGGTGGCCTGACCCCGTCCGATCTGCCGCTGGTCGACATCGACCAGAAGGAGATCGAGACGTGGGAGCAGCGCTACCCGTCGCTGATCGACGTGTGGCCGCTGTCGCCGTTGCAGACCGGTCTGCTCTTCCACGCATCGATGACGATCGACGAGCGCGTCGACGTCTACACGATGCAGGCGGTCCTCGACCTCGAGGGCGCGGTGGATCCCGACCGTCTGCGGGACGCGGGACAGGCACTGCTCGACCGGTACCCGAACCTCCGCACCGCGTTCGTCACCGACGACGAGGGGCAGTCGCTGCAGCTCGTGCTCGACGAGGTCGAACTGCCGTGGCGGACGGTCGATCTCACCGATCGCGCGGACGACGTCCGAGAGGCCGAACTCGCGGACGTGCTGGCCGACGAGCAGGCCCGGCGATTCGACATGGAGACGGCACCGCTCATGCGGTTCCTGCTCGTGAGGTCCGGGTCGGATCGCTACCACCTGGCGGTGACGAGCCACCACATCCTCCTCGACGGCTGGTCGATGCCGCTGCTCATGCAGGACCTCATGGCCCTGTACGTGCTGCGCGGAGACCGCACGGTGCTGCCGCGCGTGCGTTCCTACCGGAACTTCCTCGCATGGCTCGCCGAGCAGGACCACGCCGCCTCGCTCGACGCGTGGGCACAGACCCTCCAGGGGCTCTCCGAGCCGACGGTGATCGCACCGGTCCAGCGCGATCCCGACAACGAGACGATCTCGAAGGTCTCCGTCCTGGTCGACACCGATCACACCGCCCGGCTGACGATGCTGGCCACGGAGCTCGGCGTCACCGTGAACACGCTCGTGCAGGCCGCCTGGGGTGTGCTGCTCGGCCGCATCACCGGTAACCCGGACATCGTGTTCGGTGCCACGGTCTCGGGTCGCCCCGCCGACCTGCCCGGCGTCGAGTCGATGGTCGGCCTGTTCATCAACACTCTGCCGGTGCGCGTGCGGGTCGATCCGCACGAGTCGGTGACGCAGCTGCTGCAGCGCCTGCAGTCCGAACAGGCCGGTCTGCTCGACCACCACTACGTCGGCCTGTCCGAGATCGAGCAGCGGCTCGGGAACCCGATCGGCTTCGACTCGCTGCTGGTGTTCGAGTCGTACCCGATCGACCGCGAGGCACTGTCCGACGCCGCGGGGTCGATCGACGGCATGACGATCACCGGGGTCGGGGTCAAGGACGCCACGCACTACCCGATCACCCTCATGACGGTCGCCGACACGCAGATCGACCTGACCTTCAAGTACCTGGAGCGGTTCTTCGCCGAGCCGGAGGTCAGGAACATCTCGGAGCGGCTGGTGCGCGTGCTCGACGCGTTCGCCGCCGATCCGGAGTCGGCGGTCGGCGACATCGACCTCGTCGACGCGGAGGAACTCGCCCGCATCGTCGCAGAGTCCGGACCGTCCACCGCGGCGGTGGACACCGGCGCGCGGACGCTGGCCACCGTCTTCGCCGAGGTGGTCGAGGAGGATCCGGCGGCGCCGGCGCTCTCGCTCCCGGCCGATCCGGAAGTCGGCGGTGAGGGGACGGAGCTCGCCTACCGGGAACTCGACGCACGGTCGTCCCGCCTCGCCCGGCTGCTCATCGGCCGGGGCCTCGGCACCGGCGACGTGGTCGCGATCGCGATCCCGCGCTCGGTGGAGTCCGTGGTCGCCGAGTGGGCGGTGGCCAAGACCGGCGCCGCGATCGCGCCGGTCGATCCCACCCGCGCCGACGGGCAGCTGCCCGCCGGAGCCGGTCTGGGGCTGACGGTCGCCGGCACCGCCGCGAACGGTGCGGACGGCTGGCTGGTCGTCGACGAGCCCGGTGTGCGGGACGAGCTGGCTGCCCAGCCGGCGGATCCGGTGACCTACGCCGACCGGTTGCATCCGGTCGGCTCGGCGGACCCGGCGCTCGTGCTGCCCTCGCGGACGTTCACGAACGCCGAACTGGTCGAGAGGATCGGCGCGCTGCGGGATCGGTACGAGCTGACCTACGAGTCGCGCAGTCTCGCGGTGGGCGGTGTCGACATCGAGGCGGTGGCGCTCGAACCGCTGGTCGTCACGGCGACCGGTGCCGTCGTGGTGGTCGTGCCCGAGGGTGCGTCGTCGGGTACGGCACTGGACAGCGTGCTCTACAACGAGTGGGTCACCCACGTGCACCTGCCCGAGGCGTCGCTGAGCACGCTCGAACCGGGGTCGCTCGAGGACCTCGCGGCCGTCGTCGTGGTGGACGACGCCCCCGACGGGCTGCTCGAGGAGTGGGGCGCGGCACACCGCCTGTACCGGCTCGCTGACCTGGACTGACGAGGTGGTGGGGCCGTTTCGGATGGCCCCACCACCTCGGCGGACGAGTCCCCACGGGATGCGCCGGTAACGTCGGGAGTGGTCGGAGAGATGAACCCCATGGGGTTACTGCCGAGTAAGTTCGCCCGTCTCCGTCGGGTGACTATGCTTGCTCGGTTCGCAGACGCGACCGTTGGGATCGAAAGCGAAGGGTATGGGCTTTTTCATGCGTTCACGACACGATGGCAGCTCGAACGGGGCCTCTCCGGTGAACGCATCCTCTTCGTCCGATTTCTCTTCGGAGGCGCAGCCCCCCGAGACGCAGGACGGTGCCCGCAGCCGGGCACCGCGTCCCGAACGCGCGCCCCGTCCCGAGCGCGCACCCCGCCCCGAACGTGGCGCACGCCCCGAGCGCGCTGCACGCCCGGCGCGCGGCGAGCGCGCCCGTGGTCGTCGTGGTGTGTTGTTGCCGCAGTTGTTGGTGTCGGCGGTGGAGTCGGCCGGTGATGCGGTGGCGGTGGTGGAGGGTTCTCGGTCGTTGTCGTATCGGGAGCTCGATGCGGTGTCGTCGCGGTGGGCGCGGTGGTTGATCGGTCGTGGGGTGGGGCCGGGGGATGCGGTGGTGGTGGCGGTGCCGCGGTCGCTCGAGTCGGTGGTGGTGTTGTGGGCGGTGGCGAAGTCGGGGGCGACTTTCGTGCCGGTGGATCCGGGTTATCCGGCCGAGCGGGTGCAGTTCATGGTGGCCGATTCGGGTGCGGTGTTGGCGTTGACGGTGGCGTCGGTGGCGCAGGTGGTGGCCGAGGCGGCGGGGTCGGTGCCGGTGGTGGCGGTCGACGAGGTGTCGGTGGCCGCGCAGGTGGGGCAGTTGTCGTCGCGTCCGGTCTCGTATGCGGATCGGGTGCGTTCGCTCGAGCCGTCGGATGCGGCGTGGATGATCTATACCTCGGGGTCGACGGGGCGGCCGAAGGGTGTGGTGGTCTCGCATGCCGGTGTCGGTGGGGTGATTTCGGCCGAGCGTGAGCATTTCGGGGTCGATGGCTCGTCGCGGGTGTTGCATGTGTGTTCGCCGAGTTTCGATGTGTCGTTGCTCGAGTTGGGGGTGGGGTTCTCGGCGGGTGCGACGGTGGTGGTGGCGCCGGCGGGGGTCGGTGGTGGTCCGGATCTGGCGGATGTGATTGCGTCGCAGTCGGTGTCGCATGTGTTCATGACGCCGGGTGCGTTGGGGTCGATGGATCCTGCCGGGTTGGACGATCTGCGTGTGGTGGTCGTGGCGGGCGAGTCGTTCACCCCGGATCTGGTGCGGCGGTGGTCGGTGCCGGGTCGGCGGCGGTTCTTCAATGCCTATGGTCCGACGGAGACGACGATTCTGGCGACCTCGTCGGCGGAGTTGGTGCCCGATGCGCCGGTGGTGATCGGGTCGGCGATCGCGGGGGTGGGGGCGTTCGTGCTCGATGAGCGGTTGCGTCCGGTGCCCGAGGGTGTGGTCGGTGAGTTGTATGTGGCCGGGGCGCAGGTGGCGCGGGGTTATCACGGTCGGTTCGGGTTGACCGCGGCGCGGTTCGTGGCCGATCCGTTCACCCCGGGTGGCCGGATGTACCGGACGGGGGATCTGGTGCGTCGCAGCGGCGATGGGGTGTTCGAGTATGTGGGACGCAGTGATTTCCAGGTCAAGATCCGGGGTTTCCGGATCGAGCTGGGGGAGATCGATGCGGTGTTGTCGTCGGTGCCGGGGGTCGGTTTCGCGGTGACGGTGGGGGCGGCGTTGGCGTCGGGGGAGTCGGCGTTGGTGTCGTATGTGGTGCCCGAGGTGGGGGTGGTGCTCGATCCGGCGCAGGTGCGCGCGTCGGTGGGGGAGGTGTTGCCCGGTTATATGGTGCCGTCGTCGGTGACGGTGCTCGACGAGGTGCCGCTGACGCCGGTGGGGAAGGTCGATCGGGCGGCGTTGCCGGCGCCGGTGTTCGAGGTGGCCGAGTATCGGGCGCCGCGGACACCGGTGGAGATCGCGGTGGCCGAGGAGGTCGCGCAGGTTCTGGGGGTCGAGCGGGTCGGGTTGGACGATTCGTTCGTCGATCTCGGTGGTAATTCGTTGGCGGCGACGCGGTTGGTGGCGCGGTTGTCGGCGCGGTTGGGGTATCGGGTGGCGGTGCCGGTGGTGTTCGAGGCGTCGTCGGTGCAGGAGTTGGCGGCCCGTGTCGATATCGACACCGTCGGTGCCGGGGCCGGGAGTGTGGTGTTGGCGGCGCGGCGGCGTCCGGAGCGGGTGCCGTTGTCGTTGGCGCAGCAACGCATGTGGTTCCTC
>NZ_JBKFBA010000062.1:16730-18127 GCF_053345925.1 Rhodococcus sp. C26F | reverse complement strand
GCCGCCGCGGTGGTGACCCGCGACGGCGGAACGGTCGCGTCCAGGGGAGGCCTCGACGAGGTCTTTCCCCTCGCGTCCGTGACGAAGCCGCTCGTGGCGTACGCCGCGCTCGTGGCCGTCGAGGAGGGCGCGATCGAGCTCGATCAGCCTGCGGGCCCCGAGGGGTCGACGGTGCGGCATCTGCTCGCCCACGCCTCGGGTCTGGCGTTCGGTGAGCGCACAGTGCAGACCGAACCGGAGCGGAAGCGGATCTACTCGAGTGCGGGCTTCGAAGTGCTCGCCGAACTCGTCGAGACGGAAACCGGTATCGAGTTCCCGGAATACCTCCGGCAGGCGGTCTTCGAGCCGCTGGGCATGCCGTCCTCGTCCCTGCCGGGGCCGGCCGGTCACGGGGCGCAGTCGTCGGTCGCCGATCTCGCACTGTTCGCGCGCGAGCTGCTCGATCCCGTTCTGGTCTCGTACGAAACCCTCACCGAGGCGACCAGCGTGCAGTTCCCCGGTCTGAACGGACTCGTGCCCGGATACGGGATGTTCAAGCCCAACGACTGGGGTCTCGGCTTCGAGATCCGGGGCGAAAAGAACCCGCATTGGACCGCCACCGGTAATTCACCGCGTACTTTCGGTCATTTCGGTCAATCGGGCACATTCATTTGGGTAGATTCCGAAATTTCCGTCGCCGCTGTGGTACTTACTGATCGTGCGTTCGGAGACTGGGCGAAACCGCTCTGGACGGCCGTCGGAGACGCGATCATCACCGAATTCACATAAACCTCTCTGGTTCGCTGGCGAAACACACGCCACACGGGCACACTTGTACGCAGCCTGCATGGAGAAGCCTTGGTCGACGAAGGTCGTTGGGGAAGACGTCCTGGTCGAACCGGAGGTGAATGTATGCGCGCATCCAACCAATTCGCGGATGCCACGGCGGGGGTGATCTATGTCCACTCCTCACCGGCGGCGGTGTGCCCGCACATCGAGTGGGCACTGGCCGACATCCTCGACTGCCGGCCCGATCTCTCGTGGACGGGCCAGCCCGCCGCACCGGGGCTGCTGCGCACCTGCGGCGACTGGGTCGGGCCCGTGGGCACGGCCGCGCGACTGGCCGACGTGCTGCGGTCGTGGCCGATGCTCCGCTTCGAGATCACCGAGAACCCCAGCGAGGGCGTGGACGGCGAACGTTTCAGCTACGTCCCCCGACTGGGTCTGTGGCGCGGGTGCACCAGCGCCAACGGCGACATCGTCGTCGGAGAGATGCGTCTGCGCGCCATGCTGTCCTCCGCCGATGTCACGAGCGAACTGCACCGCGCCCTCGGAACGGCATGGGACGAAGAGCTCGAGCCGTACCGCAGCGGCGACGAAGGCGCGCAGGTGACGTGGCTCCGCCGGGACGTCGGCTG
>NZ_JBKFBA010000062.1:11149-16670 GCF_053345925.1 Rhodococcus sp. C26F | reverse complement strand
CCGGTGTTCTCGTGCTGTGTCCGGATCAGAGCGGAATGTTCTTGTGCCGTCCGCGAACCGCGGGTGCGGCGGCGAGCGCGGCGGCCAGGGTGCTGCGCGTGGTGGCGGGATCGATCATCTCGTCGACCACACCGATGGCCATCGCACGCCCGACGCCACCGGCGATCGCCTCGTGTTCGGCGGCGAGACGGTCGTGCAGCGCCTCACGCTCCTCCTCGGGAGCCGCGGCGAGGGCCTTCTTGTGGAGGATGCCCACAGCGGCCTTCGCGCCCATCACGGCCACCTCGGACTCCGGCCACGCGTAGACGGCAGTGGCCCCGAGCGCCCGGGAGTTCATCGCGATGTACGCACCGCCGTAGATCTTGCGCGTCACGAGCGTGACGCGGGGAACCTTCGCCTCGGCGAACGCGTGGAGCAGCTTGGCGCCGCGTCGCACGACACCCTCCCACTCCTGGCTCACGCCGGGAAGGTAACCGGGAACGTCGACGATGACGACGAGCGGAACACCGAAGGCGTTGCACATCCGCACGAAACGCGCTGACTTCTCGGCGCTCTCGGAGTTGAGGCAGCCGCCGAGGCGCAGCGGGTTGTTGGCGATGACCCCGACCGTGCGGCCGCCGAGACGGCCGAAGCCGGTGACGATGCTGCGGGCCCAGCCGGCCTGCAGTTCCTCGAAGGAGGACTCGCCGTCGACGTTGTCGAGCAACTGGTGGACGATCGGCCGCACGTCGTATGCGCGTCGCGGCGACGCGGGCATCAGCGCCCGCAGGTCGGTGTCGCCGAGTGCCGCTGCGACGACGTCGAATTCGCCCTGCTCGGCCAGCATCGACACCAGGCGGCGGGCCCGGTGCAGGGCGTCGGCCTCGTCGTGCGCGGCGATGTGCGCGACACCGGACTTCTTGGCGTGCGTGTCGGGGCCGCCGAGCGACTCCATGTCGACCTGCTCACCGGTGACGCTGCGGACCACGTCCGGTCCGGTGACGAAGACACGGCCCTCGGGGGCCATGATGACGATGTCGGTAAGGGCCGGGCCGTAGGCGGCACCGCCGGCCGCGAAGCCGAGAACGACGGAGATCTGGGGGATCAGACCGGACGCGCGGACCATGGCCTCGAAGACCAGGCCGACGGCGTGGAGGGCCTCGACGCCCTCGGCCAGACGCGCGCCACCGGAGTGGAAGATGCCGACCACGGGGATCTCGTGGTCGATGGCGTGGTCGATGGCGGAGACGATGTGCTTGCATCCCTCGACGCCCATGGCTCCGCCCATGACGGTGGCATCGGAGCAGTATGCGACGGTGCGGATGCCGTCGACCTCGCCGACGGCGGCGAGGACGCCCGACTTGTCGCGGGTGTGCAGCAGTTCCAGGCTGCCCGGGTCGAACAGTTTCTCGAGACGGGCCAACGGATCTCTCGGGTCCACCGTCGTCTCACGCGGGGTGGCTGGATCCAGGATGGTCATCGGGTGCTCCTCGGGCAGACGCGGTGGTGGTGGGCTGCGGTGGAGGCTCCGGGTGGAGCCTCCACCGCATGGGGCGGACCGGCGTCGACGGTCAGGCGCGACCGAATGCGAGCGCCACGTTGTGCCCACCGAAACCGAACGAGTTGTTCAGCGCGAAATCGATCCGGCCGGAACGTGGTTCGCCCTTGACCACGTCGAGATCGATCTCTGGATCCTGGTTCTCGAGATTCAGCGTGGGCGGGATGACCCCGTCACGCAGAGTCAGGACCGTGAGTACTGCTTCGAGTGCACCCACCGCACCGATCGAATGACCGAGCGCGGACTTGGGGGCGTAGATCGCGGCGTGGTTGCCCACGGCCGCGTTGATGGCCTTGGCTTCGGCCACGTCGCCGATCGGGGTGGCCGTCGCGTGCGCGTTGACGTGCCCGATGTCGGCCTTGGTGAGCCCGGCGGTCTCGATCGCTCGCCGCATGGCCCGAGCCGCTCCCGTACCTTCCGGATCGGGGGCGACGATGTGGTAACCGTCGGAGGTGATGCCGGCGCCGAGGATACGAGCGTGGATGGTCGCTCCGCGTGCCTTGGCGTGCTCCTCGCTCTCGAGGACCATCAGTGCGCCGGCCTCGCCGAAGACGAAACCGTCGCGGTCCTTGTCGAACGGACGCGAGGCGCCCTTCGGGTCCTCGTTGCGGGTGCTCAGCGCCCGCATCATCGCGAAGCCCGCGGTGGCGACCGCGTCCAGCTGGCCCTCGACACCACCGGTGACGACGATGTCGGCGTCGCCGAAGGCGATCATGCGGTACGCGTTGGCGATCGCCTCGGATCCGGACGAGCACGCCGAGACCGGGGTGATGACCCCTGCGCGAGCACCGAGTTCGAGCCCGACGGTGGCCGACGGTCCGTTCGGCATGATCATCTGCACCGCGAAGGGCGAGACCTTGCGGTAGCCGCCGACACGGAGTTTGTCGACTGCGTCGATGAGCGACTCGCCGCCACCGAGGCCCGTACCGATGACCACACCGAGACGGTCCTGGTCGACCTCGGGGCTGCCGGCGTTCTGCCAGACGGTGCGCCCGAGGGTGAGCGCGAGGCGCTCGACGAAGCTCATGCGACGGAGTTCCACCCGGGACAGTCCCTCGTCGGGGCTGACCTTCAGGGTTCCACCGATGCGCACCGGGAGGTCGAACTCGTCGACGAATCCGCCGTCGATGGTGCCGATCCCGCTCTCACCGGCCAGCAGTGCTTTCCAGGTGGCGTCCACGTCGCCGGCGATCGACGTCGTAGCCGCGAGGCTGGTGACGACGACGTTGCGGAGTGCCCGAGGAGAAGGGGAGGTCACAGCAGAACTCATTCGTTGTCGTTCGTGGCCTGAACGCCTGCGGCCTCGAGCTTCTGGATGTAGTTCACGGCGTCACCGACGGTGCGCAGACCGGCGAGATCCTCGTCGGGGATCTTCACGCCGTACTTGTCCTCGGTCTGGACGGCGATCTCGACCATGGACAGCGAGTCGATGTCGAGGTCGTCGACGAAGGACTTGTCGACGGTCACCTCGGAGGGCTCGATGCCGGTGACCTCTTCGATGATCTCCGCGAGACCGGCGATGATTTCTTCCTGGGTGGCGGCCACGATGTGGCTCCCTTCTCGATCTGTCGACTATGTCGTTCGAAACCGGCCGGATGTTTCCGGTCGGGGGTCCGGGGAGGTCCCGGTGAGGTGCCCGTGCTGTGCGACGGCGCGCGCAGCAACCTAACCGAGTTGAAGACTTTCGGCCAGAGCGGAGATCTCCGCGGGGGTCTTGAGGGCGACGGTGGGCGTGCCGCGCATCTCGCGCTTGGCGATGCCCACCAGCGTGCCGGCGGGGGGAAGCTCGACGATCCGGCTCACCTGCGCCTCGCGCAGGTAGGCGGTGCACAGGTCCCACCGGACGGGCCGGGTGACCTGGGCTGCGAGACGTTCGAGGGCGTCGGCTCCGGAGGTGACGGGCTTGCCGTCGTAGTTCGACAGCAGCGTGTGTGTCGGATCCGAAGGTGTGATCTTCGCCGCGGCGGCAGCCACGGCGTCCTGGGCGGGTGCCATGAATCGGGTGTGGAAGGCACCGGCGACCGGCAGGGCGCGGACGCGGGCCTTCTCGGGCGGGTTCGCAGCGAGTTCCTCGAGCGCACTCAGGCGTCCGGCTGCGACGATCTGACCGGCCGCATTCATGTTCGCGGGGGTCAGATCCAACTCGGCGAGGCGCGCGAGCACCTCGTCCTCGGCACCGCCGAGAACGGCGGACATCCCGGTGGGCTCGAGGGCGCAGGCGCGGGCCATCTCGGCTCCGCGGACGGCGGCGAGGGCGACGGCGTCGTCGGCGCTGATGACACCGGCGATGGCGGCCGCGGCGAGTTCGCCGACGGAGTGGCCGGCGACGATCGTGTCGGCGGGCACGAGGCCGCGACGGTCGAGATCCTCGAAGGCGAGCAGGGCGGAGGCCACCACGAGCGGCTGGGTCACCGCGGTGTCGGTGATCTCCTCGGCGGTGGCAGTGGTGCCGAGACGCGCGAGATCGAGTCCCGCCGTCTGCGACCACCGGTCGATGCGGTCGCGCGCTCCGGACTGCTCGAGCCACGGGGCGAGCATTCCGGGTGTCTGAGACCCCTGGCCGGGGGCAAGCAGCGAAATCACGATCACCAGGGAACACCGCGAACGGGTGCCTGCGAGATGTCGGTAGCGATGAAAGGTTGCCCCTCGATTTGTAGGGTTCCCACAAATCTGCACGTCGGTGCTCGCTATCGGAGGAAAGGCCGGGGACGTTACGTGTCCGATTCGCGAATTGTGAATCGAGTGGCAGGTGGTGCAGGCGATCTCAATTCGTTATGGCTTCGTGCCAGGCGACCTACCGTGGCAGCGATTCGGAGCACGTACGCATCGCGAGGATTTGTGGGATCCCGACCCGTTACTTCTGTGATCCGCTTCAATCGATACCGCACGGTATTTGGATGAACAAACAGCTTCCGGGCGCAAGTCTCGACAGCGCCCCCACTGTCGAGGTATGCGTCCAGCGTGTCCGCGAGGGACGGCCCGGCGGCTGCGAGCGGGGCGACGACGAAGTCCTCGAGCGCGGCGATCGCGCCGGGATCACCGAGCAGCGCGCGCTCGGGCAACAGCTCGGCGGCGTGCACCGGCCGGGGAGCCCCCGGCCACCCCACGACCGCCTCCATGCCGGCAAGCGCTTCGACAGCGGAGACGTGTGCGGTCGCCAGCGTCGGTGTCGTCGGACCGATCACCACCGGATCGTCGGAGAACGCGCGCATCAACTCGGTGCGAAAGTTCGCCGCGTCGACCGTCCCGTGCAGTTCACCGCTGACCACCATCACCAGGCGTTCGCCCTGCACCACAGCGAGAGCCGCGCGACCGTGCTCCTGGGCGACGGTGTGCACGGTGGTGATCACCGAGACGCCCTGGTCGGGTGGGGGAGTACCGACGATCACCGTCGCCGGAGCGGTCGCGTCCCAGTTGAGGGTCGCGGCCCGCGACTGCATGTCGGGCCCGGTGTCCCCACGCACCACGGCGTCGACGACGAGGGCCTCGAGCCGCGTGTCCCAGGCGCCCCGCGACTCGGCCGCCCCCGCGTACACCGCCGCGGCAGCGAAACCGAGCTCGCGCCCGTACCGCAGGATCGCCTCGGTGAGCGCCACGAGCTGTTCCTCGTTGCGGGCGAGGGCCGGCAGCCACTGCTCGAAGAACTCCATCGCCGCGCGGACCATGTCCACCGTCTGACGCAGCGTCAGTCGCCGGGCGAGATCCTGCGGGATCATCTGGAAGGCATCGAGGCTGAACCGCAGGTCGCTGTCGGGACTGTCGGGATTGCGCACCCACTCGAGGAAGTCGACCACCGACGTCTGGATGACCAGCTGCACGGTCGACCGTTGCGATGCGTCGAGATCGGCGAAGAAGGGCAACTGCTCCTGCATGACGTGCACCGCTTCGGTGGACAGTCGCCCCGAGAACTGTTTGACCCGACGGAGCAGCGCGTCGGGCAGCGGTGCCCGCTGAGGACGGGACGGCGGTACCGGGCGTTCCCTG
>NZ_JBKFBA010000062.1:855-11073 GCF_053345925.1 Rhodococcus sp. C26F | reverse complement strand
GGACGTGACCGGCGGACGGATCAGGCGACGCCCGGATCCGCCATCGAGACCGGGGCGGCCGTCACGTCGTCGATCTTGTAGGTGCGGGCCGCCTCGACGGCCTTCTCACGATCGATCGCGCCTTCGCGGCCGAGTGCCGAGAGCACCGCAACCACCGTGGACTCGGCGTCGATGTTGAACACGCGGCGGGCGGCGCCACGGGTGTCGGAGAAGCCGAAGCCGTCGGCGCCGAGCACCGTGTAGTCGCCCGGAACCCACTTGCGGATCTGATCGGGCACCGCGCGCATCCAGTCGGACACCGCGACGAACGGACCCGCCGCGTCGTTGAGCACCGACGCGACGTACGGCACCGGGGCTTCCTCACCGGGGTTCAGCAGCGCCTGGCGGTCGCACTCGACGCCGTCGCGACGCAGCTCGCCCCACGAGGTGACGGACCAGACGTCCGCGGACACGCCCCACTCGTCGGCGAGGATCTCCTGCGCACGCAGCGCCTCGGGCATCATCACGCCCGAGACCAGGATCTGCGCCTTCGGACCCGACTCCGGGCCCCGCTTGTACAGGTAGATGCCCTTGAGCAGGCCCTCGACGTCGAGATCCTCCGGCTCGGCCGGCTGCGAGTACGGCTCGTTGTAGATGGTGATGTAGTAGAAGACGTCCTCACCGCCGAAGCCGTCGACACCCTCCGTGCCGCCGTACATCCGCCGCAGACCGTCGCGGAAGATGTGGGCGATCTCGTAGGAGAACGCCGGGTCGTAGGTGACCGCGGCCGGGTTGGTCGACGCGAGCAGCAGCGAGTGCCCGTCGGCGTGCTGCAGGCCCTCACCGGTCAGCGTGGTGCGACCGGCCGTCGCGCCGAGGACGAACCCGCGTGCCATCTGGTCGGCCGCCGCCCACAGGCCGTCGCCCGTGCGCTGGAAACCGAACATCGAGTAGAAGATGTACACGGGGATCATCGGCTCGCCCTGCGTTGCGTAGGACGTCCCGACCGCCGTGAACGACGCCGTCGAACCGGCCTCGTTGATGCCCTCGTGCAGGATCTGGCCGACCTCGCTCTCCTTGTAGGCGAGCATCAGATCGGCGTCGACCGAGGTGTACAGCTGACCGTTGCGGTTGTAGATCTTCAGCGACGGGAACCACGAGTCCATACCGAAGGTGCGGGCCTCGTCCGGGATGATCGGCACGATGCGCTTGCCGATCTCCTTGTCGCGCAACAGTTCCTTGAGCACACGGACCGTCGCCATGGTGGTGGCGACCTCCTGCTTGCCCGAACCCTTGCGGACGACGTCGTAGGTCTTCTCCGCGGGCAGTGCCAACGGCTTCGCGGCGGTGCGGCGCTCCGGCAGGAAGCCGCCGAGAGCCCGGCGACGTTCGAGCATGTACTGGATCTCGGGCGACTCGAAGCCGGGGTGGTAGTACGGCGGCATCTTCGGATCCTTCTCGAGCTCGGCATCCGAAATCGGGATCCGCTGGACGTCGCGGAAGTACTTGAGGTCCTCGAGGGTGAGCTTCTTCATCTGGTGGGTCGCGTTGCGGCCCTCGAAGTGCTTACCGAGCGTGTAACCCTTGATGGTGTGCGCGAGGATCACCGTCGGCTGACCCTTGTGCTCCATCGCCGCCTTGTAGGCCGCGTAGATCTTGCGGTAGTCGTGGCCGCCGCGCTTGAGGTTCCAGATCTGCTGGTCGGACAGGTCCTTGACCAGTTCCTTCGTCCGCGGGTCGCGGCCGAAGAAGTGCTCGCGCACGAACGCGCCGTCGTTGGCCTTGTAGGTCTGGTAGTCGCCGTCGGGGGTGGCGTTCATGAGATTGACCAGCGCGCCGTCCTTGTCGGCGTGCAGCAGGGCGTCCCACTCGCGCCCCCACACGACCTTGATGACGTTCCAGCCGGCGCCGCGGAAGAACGACTCCAGCTCCTGGATGATCTTGCCGTTGCCGCGCACCGGGCCGTCGAGACGCTGCAGGTTGCAGTTGACGACGAAGGTCAGGTTGTCGAGACCCTCGGTAGCCGCGACGTGCGCCAGACCGCGCGACTCCGGCTCGTCCATCTCGCCGTCGCCGAGGAACGCCCAGACGTGCTGATCGGAGGTGTCCTTGATGCCCCGGTCGTGCAGGTAGTGGTTGAACCGTGCCTGGTAGATCGCGTTCATCGGGCCCAGGCCCATGGACACGGTCGGGAACTCCCAGAAGGTCGGGAGCAGGCGCGGGTGCGGGTACGAGGGCAGGCCACCACCGAGCGAGGCGTGGCTGTGCTCCTGCCGGAAGCCGTCGAGCTGCTCGGTGCCGATGCGGCCCTCGAGGAAGGCTCGGGCGTAGATACCGGGGGAGGCGTGGCCCTGGATGAAGACCTGGTCGCCGCCGCCGGGATGGTCCTTGCCGCGGAAGAAGTGGTTGAAGCCGACCTCGTACAGGGCGGCGGACGACGCGTAGGTGGAGATGTGACCACCGACGCCGACACCCGGGCGCTGCGCGCGGGTGACCATGATCGCCGCGTTCCACCGGATGTACGCGCGGAAGCGACGCTCGACCTCCTCGTCACCGGGGAACCACGGTTCGCTCTCGGTGGGGATGGTGTTGACGTAGTCGGTGGAGGTCAGGGCGGGAAGGGAGACCTTGCGCTCGTTGGCACGCTCGAGCATGCGCAGCAGCAGGTAGCGCGCGCGGGTGGGGCCCGCGGCCTCGAGCATCCCGTCGAACGACTCGAGCCACTCTTCGGTCTCCGCCGGATCGATGTCCGGCAGGTAGGAGGCCACGCCCTCGCGGATCACCCGGACACGGTTGTCCTTGGTCGATGCCGGCTTGGCCGAGGAATCCGGTCCCGACGCGCCCGGTGCGGCGCCTTCTCGGGAGTCGGATCCGTGGATCAGGTCTGTCAACGTCTGCTCCTCATCGTGGTGGGCGCGTAGGTGGAGCGCCCTCTCCGTCGGCCGGCTCTTGTGGGAGCCGACGCAATCGACATCTGAACATGATGCACCCCTCATCTTCCCCCATCCGCGACGAAGGATCACGCCGTGGCCCGGTCAACAGGACGGATCGGACACGGTGCGGGGTGGTGCAATGGGTCCCTCTCCAAAGATTCTCCCGCTTTTCCCAGCGATTCGGGTTGCGTTGAGGCCCGCAACGATGTTCGCTTTGACCAATTGATCGTCACGCCGGTACGCGGATCCGATTCGCGCACCACAACCCTTAGGAGGAGCCACCGTGGTCGCCGCGGCGGATGCCAAGAACTATGTCTCCAAGCTCGGTATCACTCACGACCACGTGGTGCAGGAACTCGGTTGGGACGAGGACACCGACGACGAGTTGAGAGCTGCGATCGAAGAGGTCACCGGTACCGAGCTGCTCGACGAGGACTCCGACGAGGTCGTCGACGTCGTGCTGCTGTGGTGGCGCGACAGCGACGGCGACCTGGTCGACGCTCTCATGGACGCGATCGGCCCCCTCGCCGACGAAGGCGTCGTGTGGGTGCTCACCCCCAAGACCGGGCGCCCCGATCACGTCGAGCCCAGCGAGATCGCCGAGTCGGCCGCCACAGCCGGCCTCACCCAGACCACGGCCACCAACCTCGGTGACTGGATCGGCAGCCGCCTCGTCCAGCCCAAGGCCGGCCGTCCCCGCCGCTGAACCGGCTCCCGGAACGTAAGGATCCACACGCATGCCGATCGCCGTGGGCGCCGAAGCCCCCGATTTCACTCTCAAGGACCAGAACAACCAGGAAGTGACGCTGTCGAGCTTCCGGGGCAGCAAGAACGTGCTCCTGGTCTTCTACCCGCTCGCCTTCACCGGCGTCTGCCAGGGCGAGCTGTGCGCCGTCCGCGACGACCTGCCCACCTTCGAGAACGACGACACCGCCATCCTCGCGGTGTCGGTCGGCCCGTCGCCGAGCCACAAGATCTGGGCGGCCGAGCAGGGCTACACCTTCCCGCTGCTGTCCGACTTCTGGCCGCACGGCGAGGTCGCGCAGGCCTACGGTGTGTTCAACGAGAAGTTCGGTTTCGCCAACCGCGGCACGTTCGTCATCGACAAGGACGGCATCGTGCAGTTCGCGGAGGAGAACCAGCCCGGAGAGGCCCGTGACCAGGGAGCTTGGGCCAGAGCGCTCGCCGCGCTAAAGTCCTGATGCGAAGTCGGCGGCACCTGCCGTCGCCTTTCGGGCGTGTAGCTCAGTGGTAGAGCTCTGGTTTTACACACCAGCGGTCGGGGGTTCGAAACCCTCCGCGCCCACAATCCCACGTGCGATTTCGGTGGATCGAGCCCCGCTCAGCGGGGTCGGATCCACACAGATCTAATGTCCCGCATTCACTGCCGCGACGAGCGTCGGCAGGTCGTCGGCGACGACGATCATGAGCGGCCGTTCCTTCGCGCTGCCACTGTGCGTGACGATCAACGCCGTCGGCGGCAGTTGCCCGCCCGCGGGCGGCGATAGCTTCTTGATCGCCTGCGGCACCGTGATGGTGCGGGGCAGGTGCGCGGCCCGCTCGTGCGGTTCGGCGAACTCCAGGGCCGCTCCGACGGTCTCGCCCTCGACGATCTCGTCCGTCGCGAGACGATGCGCGAGCCAGCGGGCGATGCAGTTCGTCGTCAACAGCCCGAGATAGGTGTCGTCCTCGTAGATCGGGAACTGCGAGTAGTCGTGGCGCCGGATCTCGTCGAGCACCCGATTCAGTGGTGTGCCCGTCTCGAACACGGCGGGTGCCCGCCTCGGCAGGACCTGCAGCACCTTCGGCGGATCGATGATCCTGTCGCGCAATCGCTCGATCGCCTCGACGACCTCCGGGACCGGATCGGCGACCGGCTTGCCCCCGTAGTAGTCCTGGTGCACGAGCGCGTTGCGCAGGTCCGCGAAGGCCCGGAGGGCGGGCAGATCGACCTGGGTGCGGTGGCGCCGGGCGTACTCCTTGGCCATCCGGACGAAGCTCATGTGCTCCTCGTCCGTCTGCAGCTGCCACTTGAAGTGGTTCTCGATGGCCGTGAACGCCGACAGGAACCGGATCGCGCCGCTCACCTCGTCCATCTCGTCTCCTTCGTGCGGAAGGGAGTCGTGGGGCGTCAGTCGCGCGGTTCCGCTGCGGTGCGGTAGGCGACGTTCAGCAACTCCACGAAGTGGTCGTCGAGTTCGTCGACCGACGAGACGCTCAGCCGGTGCGTCGTCACCGTCCCCTTCTTCGGGAACGCCTCACGCAGCGTCGCGTGATGGATGCGTCGCGGCAGATCCAGGGCCACCTCGAGACGCGAGGCGTAGACGAACGCCGCCGCGAACGGACGGCCCCGCGACCAGGAGATCTCCGACGCGTGGACGTGCTCGGTGACGTCGTCGCCGAGGTCGAGGATCATGGCGCGCACGTGCCGGAACACATCGACGGCGGCCGGATCCTTGTCGGCCAGGTAGTCGTCGACGGTCGCGTACATCGGGAGCTCCTCGAATCGGGGCAGTGTGGTCGGCTCGGTCACCGCGGCCGGCCGTATCGATCGGCGAGCTTCTCGCTCGCGGTGCGCGGTGCCGCTTCCGCCGGGGCCTCGGCTGCGTCACCACCGTCTTGTGAACCCTTGGACTTCCTACGCTCCCGCAGCTCGGCCCACACGAAGTAGCCCAGACCCAGCGGAGCCATGATCCCGAACGCCAGCCACTGCAGGCCGTAGGACAGGTACGGGCCCGAATCGAGCTGGGGGAGCGGGATCACGCCGAGACCGCCGGGCTGGTCGGCGTCGAGCTGCAGGTAGACGTCCTCGAGATCGAGACCAGTGACGGACGCGACCTGCGGGGCGTCGATGAAGTACACCTGCTGGTAGCCGTCGTCGACGAAGGGGGCCTTGTCCTCGACCGTTCCCTCGGACATCCGGATGCGGGCGTCGAGGGTGACGGTGCCGGACGGCGCGGCCGGGATCTCGGGGATCTCGGTGCCGCGTACGGGCCGCACGTACCCGCGGTTGACCAGGATCGTTCCGCCGGAATCGAGGACGAACGGGGTCAGCACCTCGTAGGCCGGCCGCGACTCGACGTTGCGCAACCGCACGAGCACGTCCGACTCGGGCAGATAGGAGCCCTGCGCGAGCACACGGCGCCACTCGTCCTCGATGGTCGGACCGTCGCCGCCCAGCAGTTCACCGACGGGAACCGGATCCTGTGCCATCGACGCAGCGATGCGACCGTTGCGGTCCTCGGTGCTCGTGTTCTTACCCAGCTGCCACGGCGCGAGGACCGTGAAGCACGCGTAGGCGAAGCCGACGACCACCAGTGCCAGGACCAACCAGCCGGGGCGTAGGAGAAATGTCAATCGGCGCACAGATCCACGGTAGCCGGTGAGGTGCGTCTCACTGCTGCCGCACCCGCTCGAGCAGGCCCGGAACGGCGGCTTCGATCTGCTCGCGGACCTGCTCGAACTCGTCGAGAGAGCCGTAGTACGGATCGGGCACGGAATCGTCGTCGGCGTCGGGATCGAACGAACGCAGCAGCACACGGCGATCGGACGGGACACCGAGCTGCGCCAGCGCCCGCTCGTGAGTGGTGGTCATGGCGACGACGAGGTCGGCCGCCAGGTGCTCGGCACCGAGCTTCGCCGCGCAGTGACCGGTGGGATAACCGTGCCGCTGCAGCACCGCATCGGTGCGCGGATCCGCCTCGGACCCGACGTGCCAGCCGTGCGTGCCGGCGCTGCTCACCCGGACGCGCTCGTCGAGTCCCTCCCGCCGCAGGTGCTCGGCGAAGATCTTCTCGGCCATCGGCGACCGGCAGATGTTGCCGGTGCACACGAAGGCCACGTGGAAGCGGTCGTCAGCGTCCACCCGTGAGTACCTCCCGCAGTTCCTCGACCGAGGCGGTCGTCCGCGCCGCCGCACGCCCCTCGGTCTCGGTCCCGTAACCCCACTCGACGAAGACCGTGGGGATGCCGAACCGGCCCGCACCGTGGATGTCGTGCTCGCGGTCGCCCACCATCACCACACCGGTCGTGCCGCCCGCCTCGGCATCCTGCGGATCGATCCCGAGCGCGGCGAGGCTGTGCGCGACGACCTCCCACTTGTGCCGCCGGGCGCCGTCGTCGCTCGCACCCCCGATGAACTCGAAGTATCCGGTCAGACCGAAGTGGTCGAGGATCCGTTCGGCGAACGTCTGGGACTTCGACGTTGCCACCGCCAGGCGGCTACCTGCTTCACGGACGGCCTCGAGCACCGCTTCGATGCCGTCGAAGACCGCGTTCTCCGCCCAGCCGGTGGCGGAGTAGTAGTCCCGGTAGGCCGCGAGTCCCGCAGCGACCTGCTCCTCGCCGAGCCCGAGATTCTGCAGGGTGTCGCGCATGGGCGGTCCGAGCAGCCACTGCAGGTCGCCGTCCGGTGCCTCGAAACCGGTCGTCTCGGCGGCGTGGAGGAACCCGTTGATCACCCCGGTCGCGGAATCGGTGAGCGTGCCGTCCAGATCGAAGAGGACGACGGGAGCAGGGAGCACGAGCGGCTGGATGGCAGCGAGAACGGTCACCGGGCCATTCTCCCCGTTCGTCCGGTCCTCCGCCGCGTAGGGTCGTGCGCGTAGGAGAGAGCGGATCAGCTGGAGGTGGACGTGACGGCGGCGACGCTGCGTGAGGTGATCGACGTTCTGGGGACGGCCTACCCGCCGTCGCTGGCGGAGAGCTGGGACTCGGTGGGACTCGTCGCCGGCGACCCCGACGAGCCGGTGCGCAAGGTGCTGCTCGCCGTCGACGCGACCGCGGCCGTCGTCGACGAGGCGATCGAATGGGGCGCGCAACTGCTGCTGGTGCACCACCCGCTGCTGCTGCGCGGAGTCGACACGGTGGGCGCGCACACCCCCAAGGGCGCGCTGATCCACCGCCTCATCCGCGGCGGCTGCGCTCTGTTCACCGCGCACACCAACGCCGACCGTGCGAACCCCGGTGTCTCGGACGCCCTCGCCGGGGCGCTGGGCCTGACCGGCCTGCGACCGCTCGAGGCCAAGCCCGAACCCGCGACCGACAAGTGGGTCGTCATGGTGCCGTCCGACGCCGCCGACACGGTGCGCGCGGGACTGTTCGCGGCGGGCGCGGGTGCCCTCGGCAACTACCGCGAATGCTGCTGGTCCACCACGGGCACCGGCCAGTTCCGCCCGGTCGACGGCGCGGACCCGGCCATCGGCTCGGTCGGCGACCTCGAACGCGTCCCCGAGGACCGGATCGAGGTCATCGCGCCGCGCCGGTCACGGGCGGCGGTGCTCGCGGCCCTGCGCGACGCGCACCCCTACGAGGAACCGGCCTTCGACATCATCGAACTCGCCGACCTGCCGAGCGATCGCGGGCTCGGCCGGGTGGGGGATCTGCCGCAGACCCGCACGCTGCGCGAGTTCACCGCCGACGTCGCCGCCGCTCTGCCGGCCACCGAATGGGGCGTGCGCGGCGCGGGAGACCCCGGCCGGCCGGTGCGGACCGTGGCGGTGTGCGGCGGATCCGGTGATTCCTTCCTCGGACTCGCCACCGCGCAGGGTGTCGACGTCTACGTCACCGCCGACCTGCGGCACCATCCCGCCGACGAGCATCTGCGCGCCGGAGGTCCCGCGCTGGTGGACGTCGCGCACTGGGCGAGCGAGTACCCGTGGTGCGCGCAGGCCCGCGACGTCCTCGATAGGGCGTTCGCCGATCGGGACGGCTGGCAGGCGCGGGTCAGCGAGTTGCGCACCGATCCCTGGACGACCGCGGCGGGCGCGGTACGGTAATCAGCTACGACACGTCCCGCGTGGCCGCCGACTCCCGGCCCACCGACACACCATCGAAAGCAGGAACCACCCGAGTGAACGTCGAACCCACCGTGCAGGCCAAGCTGCTGTCCCTCGCCGCCGTGGACGCAGAGCTGAACCGCCTCGCGCATCGCCGTCGGACACTGCCCGAACAGCAGGAGGTGGACCGCCTGCAGACCGAGCGCAACGCGCGCAAGGACGCCGCGGTGGCCGTCGAGATCATCCTCGACGACCTCGACCGGGACATCCGGAAGCTCGAGGGCGAGATCGAGGCCGTGCGCATGCGCGCCGACCGCGACCGGTCGATGCTCCAGAGCGGCTCGGTGGGATCGAAGCAGCTCACCGAACTGCAGCACGAGCTCACCAGCCTCGAGCGTCGCCAGGCGGCACTCGAGGACGACCTGCTCGAGGTCATGGAGCGTCGTGAGGCGTCGAAGGCCGACCACGACCACGCCGGTGCGCAGGTCTCGCAGGTCGACGACCAGCTCGGCGACGCCGTCCGGGCCCGCGACGAGGCGCTCGCCGACATCGAGGTGGCCGAGCAGCGGTGCCGCAGCGACCGCGAGGCACTGCTCGCCGTCTTCCCTGCGGAACTGGTGACGCTCTACGAGAAGCAGCGCGAGAAGTCCGGCATCGGCGCCGCACTGCTGCAGGCCCGCCGCTGCGGCGCGTGCCGTCTCGAACTCGACCGCGGTGAGATCGCCCGGATCGCGGCCGCACCCGCCGATCTGCTCGTCCGGTGCCCGGAGTGCGACGCCATCCTGGTCCGCACCAAGGAATCCGGACTGTGACGACGGTCGTCGTCGAAGCGGACGGCGGTTCCCGCGGGAATCCCGGACCGGCCGGTTACGGTGCCGTGGTCTTCGATGCCGACCATCGGACCGTCCTCGCCGAACGCCAGGCGAGCATCGGGCGCGCGACGAACAACGTTGCCGAGTACAAGGGTCTGATCGCCGGTCTCACCGCCGCCGCCGAGGTCGGCGCCGACGAGGTGCACGTCCGCATGGATTCCAAGCTCGTCGTCGAACAGATGAGCGGACGGTGGCAGGTCAAGCATGCCGACATGATCCCGCTGGCCGCGCAGGCGCGTGAGCTGGCCGGCCGGTTCCGCAGTGTCGACTTCACGTGGATCCCGCGTGCGGAGAACGCCCACGCCGACCGGTTGGCCAACGCCGCGATGGACGCGGCGGCCGAAGCGTTGCTCGACGTCGCATCCGACACCGTGGCACGTGCGGTGCCGGCGAGCACGAGGACCGAGAACGTCACGACCCCGCCGGTCGTGCCGGTGCCCGACCCGGCTGTTCCCGCTTCGCCCGGCTGGACCGGTGCGGTCGGAACACCGACCCGTCTGCTGCTGCTGCGCCACGGGCAGACCTCGCTGTCGGTCGAGCGTCGCTACTCGGGGCGGGGCAACCCGGAGTTGACCGAACTCGGTCGCGAGCAGGCGGTCGCCGCGGCCCGGCGGCTCGGTGCCCGTGGTGGGATCACCGCCGTGCTGTCGTCGCCCC
>NZ_JBKFBA010000062.1:0-842 GCF_053345925.1 Rhodococcus sp. C26F | reverse complement strand
CCGCCGCAGCGGCGGACGCCCTCGACCTCCCGGTGACGGTGCACGACGGACTCACCGAGACGGATTTCGGCGACTGGGAGGGTCTCACCTTCGCCGAGGCCGCGCGTCGCGACCCCGAACTGCACCGGCGCTGGCTCGGCGACACCTCCGTGCGGCCCCCGAACGGCGAGAGCTTCGACGAGGTGGCCAAGCGCATCGCCTCGGTGCGCGACGACCTGCTGACCGACTACGCCGGCACGACCGTGCTGGTCGTCTCGCACGTCACGCCCATCAAGACGTTCCTGCAGATGGCGCTCGAATCGGGCCCGTCGCTGCTGTACCGCCTGCACCTGGATCTCGCGTCGCTCAGCATCGCCGAGTTCTACGCGGACGGCGGATCGTCGGTGCGGCTCGTCAACGACACCTCGCACCTGTGAACCGGTAGCGGTCGCGAAGCGAAAAGTGGCCGCGCAGACATGTCGGGGGGTTGCCTGCGCGGCCACTCATCATGTTTATCTGTCGGCCGACCGACGGTGTTACACGGTTGCCGGAAATTTTTTCCGACGGGATGTCAGGCGGTGCAGCCGGACTGGGATTCCCGGCCGGAAAATCGCTGAGCGAGCCAGTCGAGGCCTTCGACGACGGCCGGGAACATGCCGATCAGGTGGCCGGTTCCGGTCTTCGTCAGGACGGGTCCGACGTCGTAGCGGCGGTAGGTGACGTCGGCGCCGACCGAGCACCACTTGTCGACCATCGTGTCGACACCCTGGACGAGCACGAAGTCGTCGCCGGTGCTCTGCGCGACGAAGACCGGCATCGACGGGGCGCGGTTGCCGAGTTGCTGCTCGGCGACCAGCGACGCC
>NZ_JBKFBA010000061.1:0-18876 GCF_053345925.1 Rhodococcus sp. C26F | reverse complement strand
CGCGAAGTGCTTCGCGTCGGACGTCGCCATGGAGGTCACCACCGACGCCGTGCAGCTGTTCGGTGGCGCCGGCTACACCACCGACTTCCCGGTCGAGCGCATGATGCGCGACGCCAAGATCACGCAGATCTACGAGGGCACCAACCAGATCCAGCGCGTCGTCATGTCGCGCGCTCTGCTGCGCTGACACCGGTCGCGTAGGTTACCCCCGGAACATCACAGCGATCAGGAGTTACCGCAGTGGCAGTGGAAAAGGTAGGCGTGATCGGTGGCGGCACCATGGGTGCCGGTATCGCCGAGGTGTGCGCCAAGGCCGGTAGCGACGTCCTCGTCAAGGAGACCACCGAGGAGTTCGCCGCCGCGGCGCGCGAGCGTCTCGAAAAGTCGATCGGACGCGGCGTCAAGTCCGGCAAGATCACGCAGGAGGATGCCGACGCGATCCTCGGACGGATCCGCGTCACCCTCGACCTCAACGAGTTCGCCGACCGCGACCTCGTCGTCGAGGCCGCACCCGAGATCGAGTCGCTCAAGGTGGAGATCTTCTCCGAGCTCGACAAGATCGTGAAGCCCGAAGGCATCCTCGCCACCAACACGTCGTCGATCCCCGTCATCAAGATGGCTCAGGCGACGCAGCGGCCCGGCAAGGTCGTGGGCGTGCACTTCTTCAACCCGGTGCCGGTGATGCCGCTCGTCGAGATCATCTCGGCGCTCACCACCGACGAGGCCACCGCCGACACGGTGTTCGACTACGCGAAGAACACCCTCGGCAAGACGGCCGTGCGCGCGGGCGACCGTGCGGGCTTCATCGTCAACGCCCTGCTCATCCCGTACCTGTGCTCGGCAGTGCGCATGCTCGAGTCGGGATACGCGACGAAGGAAGACATCGACGCCGCGATGAAGGGTGGCTGCGGCTACCCGATGGGTCCGCTGACCCTCATCGACACCGTCGGCCTCGACATCACCCTCAACGCCGCGCAGTCGCTGTACGACGAGTTCGCCGAGCCGCACTACGCTCCCCCGGCACTGCTGCGTCGCATGGTCGACGCGGGTCGCCTGGGTCGCAAGACCGGCGAGGGCTTCTACAGCTACAAGTAGGCCTCACTCGGACGCCCCTGCCGTTCCTTCCCGGAACGGCGGGGGCGTCTGCGTATCCGCGCCCTCGATGCGGCAGCAGCCGGGAAGTACGCAACAACAGCTGCGGGTTCGCAACACGGCCGGTAACTGCCGGCGTTGCGAACCTTCGTCACGTGTTGCGTACCTCGTGTACGACCGATGTCTGTCGCCTTCTGCTATCGTCCCGACCCGGACGTATCGGGGGATTCTGTCGGGGGGCAGTCGTGACGTTGCACGTAGATCCTGAAGCGCTGCGCACATTCGCAGCCTTCGTGGCGGACACCGCCGACGCGATCGACGACTGGGACGTCGGCGAACCGTATGCCGTGTCGCAATCAGCGCTTCCCGGAACAGAATTCGCGTCCGTCTGTGCACGAGCGTTCACCGCCACCGATCAGGCGTTGAGCAACGCGTGCAGTCGCCTGCGCGAGATCGTCGACATCACCGACGGCGCCAAGAACGACTACCTCGTCGCCGAGACGGACTTCGTGGCTGCACTCTCGGCGATGGATCAGCACGGATGAGTCCGGGAGTCGCCGCCGTCCGGTCCTGGAATCCCGACGCTCTGCGAGTCACTGCCGACCACCTCGACGTGCTCGTCGACAAACTCGACGACCGCATGAAAGGTCTGCTCACCGAGCAGGATGTCCTCGCCGAGCGATGGTCCGGCGACGCCGCACGTGCCGCCGCCACGCGAGTGGTCCGCGAACGCTCGCTGGGCAGCGCCATCGCCGAAGCGCTACTGCAGGTCGCGGAGGCGTACCGCACCGGCGCGTGGCTCGTCGAAGGCGCCCGCCTGCACCTCGTGTCGGTGGTGACCGGCGCCGAACAGTCCGGGTTCACCGTGCACGACGACGGCACCGTCGACCCCTCCGACCAGATCCGCATCCTCTCGGCGATGCTGCCGGCCGAAGCCGTCGCCGAGGCCCGTGCACGTCTCGAACACGAAGCAGCGGAACTGACACACGCCGTCACCGGCGCTCTCGAACAGGCGTCGCGAGCAGCGACGGAAACTGCCGATCGCATCACCGCTGCCGTTGCGGTACTCGAAACAGCCCGGGATGCCGCGGTGCCGGGGAAGGTCGTGCAGAACGAGGACGGCGAGTTTTCCTGGTGGCCGGACTGGGCAGCTACGACGGCAGCCTCCACCATCGGCGTGATGACCGACGGAACGAAAGAAGGTCTTACGGCAGCAGCCGCCGCATCCGCCGACGACCTCGCCAGTGGAATCGCACGACGGCTGGGTCCCGCCGGCGCCGCACTCGGTGCCGTACCCGCTATATCCAACGACATCGAAGGTGGAATGGACCCCACCAAGGCGGTCGTAACCGAGGGAGCCGGCGCCGCAGCGGGCTTTGCAGCAAGCACCTGGGCATTCGGACAAGCGGGAGCCATGATCGGAACAGGCGTAGCACCCGGAGTCGGAACAGCAGTCGGCCTTGCCACAGGAGCGGTCGCCGGCGCACTGGCCTCGTATTTCGTATCGAAATCAGCTCAATTGCTGTGGAAGTGAGCCCGACATGGAAGAAGCGTTCGTTGAATCCGAGTGAGAATCGAAGCCACGATGAACGCGACGTTGTCGAATCGACACCCCGTATGCCATGGCCGCAATCGCTTCGAATCACGACACTCGTTCTGGCGATCGCTCTGCTCACTGCGGCATGTGCGAGCCTCTGCTTCGCTCTCGACACTTTCCGAACCGGCCATGCCTGGATCGCTGTCGGCGCCATAGGCGGATCACTTGCTGTGGCCGTCATTGCCATATCCACGCTCCGGAGCGCAGGATTTCGTAACCTCCGCACACCTCGAAGCATCACCGTTCAACACGATCCCGAACACGGTGCGGTTCTTACTATTTTCACGAACCGCACCGATATGTGGACCACAGTCGTGGCAATGCTCGGTCTTGTCGCCTACGGCAGCACGGCTGTATTCGCATGGCACCGCGGCCTCGGCGAAGCACTGTTGCCGATCAGCCGAGACAACAGTGAGAGTGCCCTCTTCGTAGCGGTATGCGCCGTCGGCATGAGCCTGATCGCGATCCTGATCATCTCTATCCGTTTCGAGACGACCCTGTACATCTGCCAACGCGGTGTACGGCGCCATGTACGTCGTCGAGTCTTCTTCAGGAAGCAGGCATTCGACATCTTCCTGTCCTGGGAAGGTATTACTCGAATTGGGGTAGGGAACCTCGGGGTCGGCGGTGGAACGACGGTCCACCCGGTGATCGATCTTCATACGACCGAACCGATTCCACCAGAAGCTCGGACTCGACATGATTCAGAGTATCGAGTGGCGGTCATGGCCCACCAGCTCGTGACGGAGCCGAACACTCTGTTCGCGCTCCTGGAACGGTTGGCAGAGAACCCGCACGATCGTGAACTCCTTACAAGAACCGATACAGTCGATCTCTTGCGCCCTCCCCCGCTACGGGAACGATTCCGCGCAGCGCGCCAGCCGACGCGTCAGTACGGGAACAGCCGGTAGGTACGCAACAGCAACGTCGGGTTCGCAACGCGGCCAGTAACTGAGGGCGTTGCGAACCCTTACTGCATGTGGCGTACCTCGATCCACTGCCGATGAATCAGGAGTTGTAGTGACAGCCGACGATGTCCCGTCGAACCGATATCGAACTCCCACCGACCCAGACTTCGACGACCCTTGTTGGCCGCAACCTCTGTGAATCGGGTGGTGCACGGGCGGGGTGTTCGCTGCTGTTGTGGCTGTATGGTCCCTCGGGGATGCACTGGTGAGCGTCGGGCACGAAGAATCGGTATCCACAATCGTCGCGGTAGCATTCGGAACGTCGATGCTGATCATGAGTGTCGCAGCGTTCAGGGAGGGCGGGATTCGAAATGTATTGCATTCCAGTCGGATCAGGAGTTATGAACATTCCGAACCAGGGATCGGAATCCTTGTGCCGGGAGGGCTCACCCTACCCAGCCTGACTGCCGCCATGCTCATCCTCGATGGCCTTACCGGCTCAGCCATCTCGGCTCTGAACGTCTACATCACCGACCGATCCGAGTTGCCGCATGGTTACGACCCCCGAACCACTGCAATCTTCGCGCTCATGGGTGGGATCGTTCTCTTGCTCATAGCTGCGGTGCTCATCTGGTTCCGACACCCCACCGTCCTGGGACTGTACCCGCAAGGAATCGAAAGAGTCGTGCGCTCTCGCAAGCTCCGACGAAACAATGCCACCGTGCAGTTCGCGCGTTGGGACGCTATCGAAGGCATCATCGGAACGGATATCGTGACCCGTTCCGGATCCGGCGACGTCCGCACTCCGATGATCCACATCCACACGACCGGGCAGATTCCGCCCGAAGCGCGCATCCCCCACGACGAAGAACACACTCTCGCCATCGTCTGCACCTGGCTCATCGCAGAACCCAACACCCTACTGAGCCTGATACGACGAATGAGCGAACGCCCGAACGACCGCACGCTCCTTGCTCGGGAAGACGCTGCCGAACTTCTCAGACCACTACCGTTGCGAGAGCGATTCCGGATGGCACGCCACCAGGAGGCGTCTCGATGACCGCTTCGATTCCGACGACACTCTCCGACTACCTTGCAACACACGAAGTCGAATTGAACCCCTGCGACCCGGACGACCCGCGGCACCCGCAACCGGAACTCCAGGCGCCGGAAGGCTGGATAACACTCCCCCGCGGCGTCTTCCCGCACGCACATACGGTTCTCGTAGCTCCCGAGCACGTCGTGGATGATTGGGCACCCAACGCCGTTCTCCTCCACGGTGCACTGGCGAAGTGGCGGCCGATGGACGCATTGCTCGAGGTCGCGGGACGTGAAGCTTACGGACTACCCGAGTGGAAGGAAACATTCCGCGACACATCCGACTTCCACGGACATCGATCCGTGATCGTCCGAGGTTCCTACCGAGTGGATGACGTCGAATACACCGCTGTGACGCGATACCTCGTGATCGACGACGAGTACGACCGCTACCTGACACAACTGACAGCGACCGCACGTGCCGCCAGCCTCGAATCGCTCGACGTTCACCTGCACGCGATCCACGACAGTCTGACCCTGGAGCAGGAGAGAATGTCACGTGAGTGACCCCGCCGGAAGCCCTTCCGTACTGCACCAATTCGAACCTCCATGGCCACAACGCTTCCGGCCGATCTTGTTCGCTCTCGGAACCATCCCCCTCTGGTTCGCCATCACGGTGCTGTCCTGGGGTGCCGGTGAGGATCACTCGACCTCGATGGCCGACTCCGTGTTCATCGCCGCAGTGGCCGTGCTACCCGCAGCACACATGTTCCATATGGCCGGATTCCAGCGGATCGGATTGCACCCCGGGATCCGGCACTGTCACGACGATACCCATGGACCCGGAATCGAAATTCCCTACCAACGGTTGCTTTACGCGCACGCGGCCTTCTGGCTGTCCTTCGTCACTGCAATAGTGGCGATCGGCATCCGTTCGGCCGAAGAACGACGAGGGGTGACCGGGCTTTCCGATCCTCCACCCCCGGACGGGTCTTTCTGGATGTGGACGGCCCTGGCCGTGACCCTCGCAGGTGCTCTTCCGTTTCTGGTGCGACCACGTGGAGGCTTATATCTCTATGCAGACGGCATTCGGCGTCGTACGAGTTGGCTCTATCGTCATGCAGTGTCGGATGTGTTCGTCCGATGGGAAGACATCGACGAGATCGTGCCCGATGTCTACACCGTGACGTCTCGTGGTGTGAAGACGCACCACCCGCTCATCCGGTTCCGTGCGCCGGGGTTCGTCGTGGCACGCCCGCGCGTACCTCACGACCATCCGGGCGCCGTCACCGTGATGGCGTACGTTCTCGTCAGCGAACCCAACGCGCTGGTCGGACTCCTCGACCATCTGCACCGGTGCCCGGACGATCGTCACCTTCTCACGGGTCCTGGTGCACCGGAGCTTCTCCGCCCCCTCCGACTCCGGGAACGTCTCCGTATCGCGCAGAAGATGTCACGCCGTCGATGGGAGTAGCCGACAAGTACGCAACACCGGTGGTGGGTTCGCAACGCCGACAGTGACCGACCACGTTGCAAGCCTTCACCCCACGTTGCGTACCTCGGTCAGTTCCCGTTGTTCGGGCCGTGGACGCGTCGGTGCAGCGCTTCCATCCGCAGGTCCAGATCGCGCGCAGTCTCCGCGGCGAGGCGGAGTTCCTCGCGCAGTTCGTCCGGGACCTCGCGGTCGTGCTTGTAGTAGATCTTGTGCTCCAGGCTCGCCCAGAAGTCCATCGCGACGGTGCGGATCTGCAGTTCGACGTAGACGCGCTCGACCCGGTCGGACATGTACACCGGAATCTGAACGATGACGTGCACGCTGCTGTACCCGTTGGGCTTCGGGCGCGCGATGTAGTCCTCGATCTCGACGACAGTCACGTCGAGCTGGCTCGTGATCATGTCGATGATCCGATAGACGTCCGACGTGAAGCTGCACGTGATGCGGATGCCGGCGATGTCGCGGACGGCCTCGCGGATGCCGTCGAGCGAGGCGGGCGCACCCTTCCGTTCCGCCTTGGCGAGGATCGACTCGGGGCTCTTCAACCGCGACTTCACGTGCTCGATCGGGTTGTACTCGCGGGCGTAGGTGAACTCCTCGCGCAGGATGTTGATCTTCGTCATCATCTCGTCGATGCCGAACTTGTACACCATGAGTGCGCGTCGCAGATCCTGCGCGAGATGCTCCACTGCGACCAGCGGTGCCTGCACGTCGTCCGGTGTCGGTAGTCCCGGTTCGGGTTCGCCCACCGTCGTCTTCACTCGATTCCTCCTCGACTGCTTCCGGGATCGAGTCTGCCAGTCCGACGACGACGGGCGGCTCCCACCTCCTCGACCTGCGGTTATGCCGGATATCTCACTCGAACAGGTCGGGCAGACCGTCCGAGATCCGATCGGGGAACTTCGGGTCGCGCTTCTCGAGGAACGACTCCACGCCCTCGCGGACGTCGCCGGAGGTTCCCCGGACGTGGATGCCGATCGACTCGGCCCGATGCGCGACCTCCGGGTCGGGCGCACCGAGCATCCGCCACATCAATTGCCGGGTCAGAGCGACGGAGACGGGCGCGGTGCCGGCGACGAGTTCCTCCGCGATCTCGAGGGCACGTTCCAGCACCCTGTCGGCGGGAACGACCTCGCGGACGAGGCCGCGTTCGTGTGCTTCCGCGACCGGCACCATGCGACCGCCGACGGTCCATTCGACGGCGGTCGAGATACCGACGGCGCGGGGCAGGAACCAGGTGGAGCAGGCTTCCGGGACCAGGCCGCGGCGGGTGAAGACGAACCCGAACTTGGCGGTATCGGCGGCGATGCGGATGTCCGCGGGGAGGGTCATGGTGACGCCGACACCCGCGGCCGGGCCGTTGATCGCGGCGATCACCGGCTTGAGCGACCGGAAGATGCGCAGCGTGACGCGACCACCGAGGTCGGGCGGTGTTCCACCGGTTTCGGGGTCCTCGTCGAGGACGAAGGTGTCGCCGCCGGCCGTGAGGTCGGCGCCGGCGCAGAACCCGCGACCGGTGCCGGTGAGCACGACCGCCCGCACGTCGTCGTCTGCGTCGGTCTCGTCGAACAGGGAGATGAGTCGTTCGCCCATGTCGTCGGTGAACGCGTTGAGGCGATCGGGACGGTTCAGCCGGATGACCGCGACCGAGCCGTGGCGTTCGAGCAACACATCGTTTTCGGTACCGGTCTCTGTCACGTCGTCTCCTCGGTTCGCTGTCGGTCGTTCAGCGCCCGATGATAGGACTTCTAGCGATCGTTAAATAGCACTTCGGGACTCAGCGGGACTCACGCTTGCCGCGACCGAGTCGGTCGACCACGACGGCCCGCAGCGAACGCGCTTCGATGCCGGCCTCGCGGCGGGCGCGTCCTCGGGTCACGAGCACCCCGATAAGCGCGATCACCCAGATCGGGTACTGCGCGAACCACGCGACGCGGAAGGCGTCGAAGGTGTAGCCGCCGAGCCGGTCGAGCACGATGCCCATCGTCTGCACGACCAGCAGTGTCGCGAGGAAGCCACCGATGTTGACGATGCCGTTGGCCGTGCCCAGCGCGGTCCCGGGGTTGAAGGTGCGGGCGTAGTCGAAGCCGATCATCGACCCCGGCCCGCCCACCGAGATGACGACGACGAGCACCACGAGCAGCCACAGCGGTGCGGGTCCGGGCAGGGCGAGCACCGCCGACCACGTCACGGCGCTGGCCAGGATGATCATGAGCACGAGCCACGAACGTCTGGTCGGGAAGCGTCCCGACAACACCCCGAGGATGGGTCCGGCGGAGATGGCCGTGACCACCGAGACCGTGAGCATCGAACCGGCCGCCGCGGGTGACAGACCCTGCGCGGAGACCAGATACGGCACGCCCCACATGAGCGCGAAAGTGGTCACCGAGAACTGCGTGCCCATGTGGGTGAAGAAGCCGAGCTTGGTGCCGGGGCGCCGCCACACCGTGCCGAGTCCGCCGATCACCTCCCGCAGCCCCGACGCGGTGGCCTCCCGCGCCTCTCCGGGCGGGGTGTCGCGCACGATCGCGAACACCAGCACGCACGCGAACAGGCCGAGCGCCGCGGCACTGCCGTAGGCGGCCGTCCATCCCGTGCCGGTGAGCAGCAGGACGAACGGCACCGCCGACAGCACCTGGCCGAGCTGGCCGAAGATGCCCGTCAGCTGCGAAACGACAGGCACGCGGCGCGGAGCGAACCACACCGGCACGAGCCGCAGCACCGAGATGAACGTCAGGGCGTCACCGACACCGACCAGCACTCGGGCCAGATACGCGACCGGCAGCGACTCGGTGACGGCGAGGATCGCCTGACCGACGGCGAGGATCACGGCGCCGGTCGCGATCATCCGCCGCGAACCGAACCTGTCGAGGAGCACACCGGCCGGGATCTGCATCCCCGCGTAGACGATGAGCTGGAGGACGACGAAGCCGGACAGCACCGACGGTGAGATCTCGAAGCGTTCGGTGGCAGCGAGTCCGGAGACACCGAACGCCGTCCGATGGAGGACGGCGACGATGTAGGCGAAGACTCCGATACCCCAGACCAGCCATGCCCTCATGTCACAAGGACGATACGCGTCGGTCTGTTAACGGTGCTAATTACTCACGCCCGAGCGACACCCACGTCGGGTCGGCCGCACGCGGACCGGCGACCTTGCCGGCGAGACGATCCAGCCGCGCGACCTGCTCGTCGGTGAGCGTCACGTCGAGCGCTCCGGCGTTCTCGGTGACGCGACTCGCGTAGCGGGTGCCGGGGATCGACACCGACGGCAAGCCGAACTCGCGACCCTTCGCGTCCAGCCATGCCAGGGCGATCTGCGCGATGGTCGCGTCCGCATCCTTCGCGACCGCCCGCACCTCCTCGCGCACCGCGAGGTTGGTCGGCAGGGTGTCGGCGTCGAAGCGCGGGAAGCGCTTGCGCAGGTCGTTCTCCGCGACCTGTCCGGGCTCGAAGGCGTCGGTGAGCAGCCCGCGGCTCACCGGCGAGTAGGGCACGAAGCCGATGCCGAGTTCGGCGGCGGTGGGCACCACGTGCCGTTCGACGTCGCGCGAGACGATGCTCCACTCCGACTGGATCGCCGCGATCGGGTGGACGGCGTGCGCGCGGCGCAGCTCGTCGCCCGTGGCCTCCGAAAGTCCGATGTGCCGCACCTTGCCGGCCTGCACGAGTTCGGCGAGGGCACCCACCGTATCCTCGACCGGCACCTCCGGATCGACGCGGTGCAGGTAGTACAGGTCGACGTGGTCGACGCCGAGACGCCCGAGCGACTCGTCGATGGCCTGCTTCGCGTATTCGGGACGGCCGTTGATGCGACGGTTGGCGGTGCCCTTGCCGCCGACCGCGCCGACGAGACCGAACTTCGTCGCCAGCTGGATCTCGTCCCGCCGGTCGGCGAGCAGCTTGCCGACCACCTTCTCGCTCGTGCCGTCGCCGTAGACGTTGGCGGTGTCGATGAAGGTGATGCCCAGATCCACGGCGTGGTGCAGGGTCGCGAGCGCCTCGTCGAGATTCACCTCGCCGTATGCGGGGGCGACGGACATCGCGCCGTAACCCTGGGCGCTGACGACGAGACCGGGCGCGAGCTGGACGGTGGGGACAGGCATGTACTTCTCCTCGACGACGACACGGTGCGACTCCCGATCGTCCCGCATCCCGCGCATGATCGCAGGAGTTGAAATCGCCGTGATCCGAGCAGCCCGCGCCCTAGGCTGAGATCCATGGCGACCGACTGGCTCTCCCTGCAACGAACCGCGCGTCGCGAGTTCGACGACCGTGTGGCGCAGATCCGCGACTGGCACGCTCCCACCCCGGACACCGAGTGGGACGTCACCGACCTGGTGTGGCACATGGTCGACGAGCAGCGCTGGATCCAGCCGCTGCTCTCCGGCCGTTCCCTCGACGACGCGAAGGCCGCACTCGAACCGATCAGGGACGATCTCGCCGCCGAATGGGCACGCTTCGCCGAGCAGGCGACCGCCGCCTGGGCGATGGCGTCACCGGCTCAGGAGGTCCACCTGTCCTACGGCACCGTCCCGTGCCTCGACTACATGAAGCAGCAGATCGCGGATATCACCGTGCACACCTGGGATCTCGCCCGGGCCATCGGTGCCGACGAGACCCTCGACCCCGAACTCGTCGACGCCGTGCTCGCCGACGTCGAACCGCAGAAGGACATGCTCGCCTCGAGCGGTCTGTTCGCCGATCCCGTCCCGGTTCCCGACGACGCGTCCCCACAGGACCGACTCATCGCCCTCACCGGCCGCGACCCCAGGAAGACGTCATGACGGACCGACCCGACATCAAGCCCCGCAGCCGCGACGTCACCGACGGCATGGAGAAGGCCGCCTCGCGCGGCATGCTCCGCGCGGTGGGCATGGGTGACGACGACTGGGGCAAGCCGCAGATCGGCGTGGCGTCGTCGTGGAACGAGATCACGCCCTGCAATCTCCCGCTCGAACGACTCGCGCGCTCGGTGAAGGAGGGCGTGCACGCCGCTGGCGGTTATCCGCTCGAGTTCGGCACCATCTCCGTGTCCGACGGGATCTCGATGGGACACGAGGGCATGCACTTCTCCCTGGTGTCCCGGGAGGTCATCGCCGACAGCGTCGAGACGGTGATGCAGGCCGAGCGGCTCGACGGCTCCGTGCTGCTCGCGGGATGCGACAAGTCCCTGCCCGGGATGCTCATGGCCGCGGCCCGCCTCGATCTCGCCGCCGTCTTCCTGTACGCCGGGTCGATCCTGCCGGGCATCGCGAAACTGTCCGACGGCACCGAACGCGACGTGACGATCATCGACGCCTTCGAAGCGGTCGGGGCGTGCGCACGTGGACTGATGTCCGAGACCGACCTCGACGCGATCGAACGCGCCATCTGCCCCGGCGAGGGTGCCTGCGGTGGCATGTACACCGCCAACACGATGGCCGCCTCGGCCGAGGCGCTCGGCATGTCGCTGCCGGGGAGCGCGTCGCCGCCCGCGACGGATCGTCGCCGCGACGGTTTCGCGCGGCGCAGCGGGCAGGCGGTAGTCGAGATGCTGAAGCGCGGCATCACCGCGTCCGACATCCTCACCAAGGAAGCATTCGAGAACGCCATCTCGGTGGTCATGGCGTTCGGCGGGTCCACGAACGCCGTGCTCCACCTGCTCGCGATCGCGCACGAGGCGCAGGTGGATCTGAGCCTCGACGACTTCGTCCGGGTGGGCGCCCGGGTGCCGCATCTCGCCGACGTCAAACCGTTCGGACGGCACGTGATGAAGGACGTCGACCACATCGGCGGCGTCCCGGTCATCATGAAGGCGCTGCTCGACGCGGGTCTGCTGCACGGCGACTGTCTCACCGTCACCGGGAGGACCGTCGCGGAGAACCTCTCCGGCATCGCTCCCCCGGACCCCGACGGCAAGGTGCTGCGCGCCCTGAGCGACCCCATCCATCCCACCGGAGGCATCACGATCCTCCGCGGCAGCCTCGCTCCCGGCGGAGCGGTGGTGAAGTCCGCGGGCTTCGACGAGTCGGTCTTCGAGGGAACCGCGCGAGTCTTCGAACGCGAACGGGCCGCGATGGATGCGCTCGAGGACGGCACCATCACCGCCGGCGACGTGGTGGTCATCCGCTACGAGGGTCCCAAGGGTGGCCCGGGCATGCGCGAGATGCTCGCGATCACGGGTGCCATCAAGGGCGCCGGTCTCGGCAAGGACGTCCTGCTGCTCACCGACGGACGGTTCTCCGGTGGCACGACCGGATTGTGTGTCGGGCACGTCGCCCCGGAGGCCGTAGACGGCGGTCCCATCGCCTTCGTCCGCGACGGCGACCGCATCCGTCTCGACGTCTCGAACGGCCTGCTCGACGTGCTGGTCGACGAGAAGGACATGGAAACGCGGCGGCAGGGCTGGGAGCCACTGCCGCCGCGCTACACCCGGGGTGTACTGGCGAAGTACACGAAGCTGGTCGGTTCCGCATCGAACGGTGCGGTGTGCGGATGAGGGCCGGGTGAACCCTCCGGCCGACGAAGGTCGGGTGAACCCTCCGGCTTCCGGGGTGCTGCTAGATCGGACGGAAACCTGCGCCCGGCCCGCCCCGACCGTTGATGTCGGCCATGATCACGTCGATGTTCGTTCCGACCTCGGGACCGACACACGGCGCGAGCAGGTAGGCGTTGACCATCGCGACGAGCGTCGTGCCCACCACGAGTGGTGCACCCGAGTCGCCTTCGATGACGCACACCTGCGTCCACGTCTCCTGCGAGCCGAACACGTCGCCCCACACGATGCCGCAGGTGTTGCCCGTGGTGCGGCCTTCCTTGCAGGCGATGTTCGGGAAGCCCGCGGGGGCGCCGAGGCCCGTGATCGTCACGTCGCCGACACGGTTGACCGGAACCACCTTGCTCCGGTCGAACTCGATGACGGCGTAGTCGAGCCGCTCGTTGGTCGACACGATGCGACCCACCGAACCGGCAGCGAGGTCGTACTCGGCCTTCACCGTCATGCCGGGAGAGCCGCAGTGCGCGGCGGTGAGACCCACCAAACGACCGGCGGCGTCGTTGCCGATCGTGGTGAGTGTGCAGTCGAAGATGTCCTGCCCGTTGTCTCCGAGCGTGATGCCCGAACCGCCACCGAGGGTGACCGGAGGCGCCGCGACGGCCACCCCGGAACCCGCGCCGACCAGCGCGACAGCGCTCGCGATTGCAACAACCAGTTTTCTGAACATGGGGGCCCTCCTGCGCTGCGCCGTCCGGCAGCCGTCGGGCTGAGCGTACTAGAGGTTTCCGCCGGATTTCCGGGTTGCGCCCAAGCTTTCCAGAGCTTGACGGGCCTCCTCGAGTTCGCGGCTGAGCTGCGCGACCCGCTCTTCCGCCGCGCGACGCGCCTCCTCGATCACCGACTGGACGGCCTCGGTGGCCGTGGGATCGCCGAGTTCCTTGACCGCGCGTTCGACGGCGTCGGGGGCGACCGGCGCGGGCTTGCCGACCTTGCGGGTGCCGTGCGCGACCCCCACCGTCCACTCGTTCTCCGGGTCGATCGTGACGGTGATCGTGATCGACGGCGCCTTCTTCGCCTTGCGGGCCGGGGCCTTCGGCTTGGCCGGTGCCGGCGGCCGGGAGGCGGGAGCGTCGGACGAATCGGAGGTCGTCTGGGTCACGGGCTTCTTCTCCTGGGCGCGGGGAACCGCAGCGGCCGCTGGGCTCTCGGACTTCGGGGTAGCAGGCTTCGGGGTAGCGGGCTTGGGGGCGGTAGCCCGTGGGGTCGCGGGTTGCACAGGTGCAGCCTTCGCGGGGGTCGCCTTCGCCGGAGCGGACTTCGCACTGCCGGACGTGCGCGCGGCCTTCGCCGGTGCGCGCTTGGTTCCGGCCGGCTCGCGGGTGGCGCGCAGTTCGTCGGTCTCGAACGGCAACTCGTCGTCGACGCCCTTCGGCCGCACCATTACGGTGCTGCCGCTGATCGACACCACCCGTGCCGACGTCCCCGGGTCGATGCCGAGACTCGGGATGCCCTCGACGAGGTAGACGGTCGCGCGGCGCCCCTCGGCGAGAGCGGCACCGAGCTCTCCGAGTTGTTCCTCCGTCAGGTGGTCCGCGCGTCTGCGGGGCGACATGCGACGTCCTTTCTCGGTTCGCCGACGGGTCGGCAGGGCTTCGATGACGGTCACTGTCGCACACCGGTACGACACGCCTGTACATCTGTTCGACACGGCCTGCCGCGCACACGGGCGCCGCGCACGGTAAGGATGGATGCGTGACCCCGTCCGATCCGGCACCCGCATCAGGAACCGACGTGCTGTCCGTGATCCAGTCACAGCTGGAAAGCGCGCTGCTCGGTGGTCCTCTTCGCTACACCCTGAACGAGGTGGCCGAGTTGTGCGGGCTCGCACCTGTGCGGGTGCGACGGCTGTGGCAGGCCCTCGGTCTGACCGTCGATCCCGACCCCGACGTCGTCATGTTCACCGACGGTGACGTCGAGGCCCTGCGCGCGACGGCCGCCATCATCGCGAGCGGCGCGATCGACGAACGCCTCGAGGTGCCCGCGGCCCGGTCGATCGGACAGTCGATGTCGCGGCTGACCGAGTGGCAGCTGAATCTGCTCAACACCCACGTCTTCACGCAACTGGCCTCCGCCTACGAGGAAGCGGAAACCCCTCCGCAGGAAGAGGAGATCCGCGCGCTGATCGACCACATCGTCGATCGCACGACCGAGCTCGCGGTGAGCCTGCAGAGCCACATGTGGCGTCGGCACCTGGTGGCCACGACCGCCCGGGCCGCCGCGCGCCCGCAGGATTCCGGGGAGCTCCACGAACTGGTCGTCGGCTTCGCCGACATGGTCGGCTACACACGGCTGACCCGGCAGATCGACGCGGCCGCGCTGAGCGAACTGCTCGACTACTTCGAATCGGAGGTCTCCGACGTCATCGCCCGGCACAACGGTTGGGTGATCAAGACCGTCGGCGACGAGGTGATGTTCGCGGCCGAACGTCCGATCGACGCCGCGCGCATCGCCCTCGAACTGCAGGATTCGTTCGGGTCCCAGAAGGACTATCCGGACCTGCGGATCGGGCTGGCGTGGGGTCAGGCGTTGCCGCGCTTCGGCGACCTGTTCGGTTCGGTCGTCAACATCGCGGCCCGCCTCACCGGCGCGGCGAGACCGGGCACGATCCTCGTCGACGAGAACCTCGCCGACGCGCTGGCCGACTGCGAGGAGTTCCGCTTCCAGACCGTGCGCACGCTGCGGCTACGGGACTTCCAGCATTCCCGACTGTACGTCCTGCGTCGTCCGCGCGAGGAGAGAAAGGCGGCCGTGGGCGCGGACGGTCTGGGCGACGAGGACATGGGCCTCTAGCGATCCGTCCGGCGCGCCCTGCGCGCAGCGATGAAATCGTCGACGATGTGCTCGCACGCGCGTCGGTCGATGGGCGCGAGTGTCGCAAGGCGGTTGAAGACGATCGGCCCGAGCAACTGGACCAGCGCCAGGTCGTAGTCGAAGTCGCCCAGTTCGCGGCGGGCCTCCGAGGTGGCGAGCACGCGGTCGAACGACGACCGGTAGCGGTCGACGAGGATCTCCCGCAGCGACTGCAGCTCGGGCCGCTCGCTGCGCCCCGGTTCCTTCGTGAGTTCGCCGAGGCCCGGGCCGAGTCCCATCCAGCACATCGCCGTCAACGGGATGGGCGCCTCCTCGATGATGCGTGCCTGGGCGGCGAGCAGTTCGACGAGGCGGCTGCGGAGATCGCCGTCCTCCGGGACCGGCGGCGCCGGTGGGAGGAGTCGCGCGAAGGCCGCGGCGACCAGCTCGGTTCCATTCGCGAAGTTCCGGTAGAGGGTGGCCCGCGCGACGCCGGCAGAGGCGGTGACCGCATCGATCGTCACGGCGTCGGCACCGCCGGTCGCGAGGAGGGTGGTGGCGGCGTCGAGCAGTCGGGCGCGCGAACGCACGCGGCGCGGATCCTCGTCGCGCGGTGGGGTAGGCCGGGTCTCGACGTCGCGGCGGGGTTCTGCTTCGGGTTCGACGCTCACGCTTCCAGTTGTAGTCGCTGAGAGCGAAGCATGTGTGAGACCGACGGTTCAGTTACGATACCGATAGTCTCGTTTCTGGTCCCGGCATTCCCCCTCCGGAAGGCTCCCGTGTCAGACAGCACCGCGACCACCACCGCACCTCGCATGACGCGAGCCCAGATCCGGCTGCTCGCCGTCGCGTGCTCGGCCGTCGCCGTGGTCATCGCGGCGATGGCCTCGCTCAACACGGCCCTGCCCGACATCGCGGTCGACACCGGCGCGACGCAGTCCCAGCTGACGTGGATCGTCGACGGCTACACCCTCGCGCTGGCGGCACTGCTCCTCCCGGCCGGCGCGCTGGGCGATCGACTCGGTCGCCGCGGCGTCATGATCGTCGGCCTGATCGTCTTCGCCGCCGGTTCACTGTTGCCGCTGGTCGCCGATGCACCGTTGTGGATCATCGGGGCGCGCGCAGTTGCAGGTGTCGGCGCGGCGTTGGTCATGCCGTCGACGTTGTCGCTGATCACTGCAGGTTTCGCCGAGGCTCATCGGGCACGTGTCATCGGCATCTGGGCCGGTGTGGCCGGATCGGGTGCCGTGCTCGGCATGATTCTGTCGGGACTGGTGCTCGAATACGCGTCGTGGCGGGTGATCTTCGGGGGTTCCGCCGCCATCGCGATCCTGCTGGCCGTCCTCTCGTTCATCATCGACTCGTCGCGCTCGACGCAGCCGTTGCCGTTCGACTTCGGGGGCGGCATCCTCGTCGTCCTCGCCGTGGGCCTGTTCGTCCTCGGGGTGATGGAGGGTCCGCATCGCGGATGGGCGGACGCGCTGACGCTCGGATCGATGATCGCGGGCCTCGCGGCGGCAGTCGGATTCGTCCTTGTCGAACTCCGGTCGAAGGCGCCGCTCCTGGACGTGCGGTTGTTCCGCCAGCGGGCGTTCGGTGTGGGCGCGGCCGGGTTGTCGTTCCAGTATCTCGCGGGTTTCGGTCTGTTCTTCCTCATCGTGCAGTACCTGCAGCTCGTGCTGGGCTACTCGCCGCTGCGGGCCTCCCTGGCACTGACGCCGATCTTCCTCGTCGTCATGGGCCTGTCGCTCGCCGTGCCCGCGCTGCTGACGCGGGTGGGCATCCGCATCCTGCTCAGCGCCGGCTTGGCGCTGATCGGCGTCGCACTGATCCTCATGGGCCTGCTCGACGCCGACTCCACCTACGTCGAGGTGGCGTTCGCGCTGAGCATCGCGGGTGTCGGCGTCGGTATCTGTACGGCTCCCGCGACCCACGCGATCGTCACCAACACTCCCGAGGACCAGTTGGGCGTGGCGTCGGCGGTCAACGACGCGACCCGCGAGATCGGTGCGGCGATCGGTGTTGCGATCACGGGCAGCGTCCTGGCCGCAGCCTACAGGCACGGCATCGATCCGGTGGCGCCGATGATCCCCGAACCGGCCCGGTCCGCCGTACAGGATTCGCTCGCCGCCGCGATACAGGTCGCCGAGCAGGCGGGTCCGCAGGGCGAGCAACTCGCCGAACTCGCACAGAACGCCTTCCTCGACGGCTTGCAGCAGGCATCGTGGGCAGTCGCCGCGATCCTGCTGGTCGGCGCGGTGATCTCTGCCTTCTGGGCACCCCGGCGCTCGTAACCCTCCCCTCTCTTTTCTTTCTCGATGCACGCGACGCAGGTCGCGGGCATTGTGCTGTGCGCGTGATCACGCTAACCTGGATAACAGTTACCAGTCGTCACACTAAAAAGGTGGAGACATGACCGCATCGCTCACCCGCGAGACCAGCAAGGGCTTCATCCCCGGCGTCGCACTGTCCGATCGCGAAGAAACCGCCGGACGACTGCTCGCCTCGTCCGCACGCAAGTCGTACGACCCGGTCGTCGAGGTGGACTGGGAAGCCCCCGTCCCCGACGACAAGTTCGGTATGACCCCCGAATGGAGCACGCTCTACGGCACCGCGCTGTGGGACGAGCTCACCGACGAACAGCGCATCGAGCTGACCAAGCACGAGGCCGCGAGCGTTTCGAGCGTCGGCCTGTGGTTCGAGATCCTGCTCATGCAGATGCTCCTGCGCGACGTCTACGACCGCGACAAGCATTCGCGTCACGTCCAGTTCGCCCTCACCGAGGTCGCCGACGAGTGCCGCCACTCGGTGATGTTCGCGCGCGCCGGCGAACGGCTGAACATGCCGGGCTACGGTCCGGCCCGTTACATCCACCAGCTCGGTCGCCTGTGGGGCCATTTCTTCAAGGGCGCCAACGCCTATGCATCGGTCATGGCTGCCGAGGAGATCCTCGACATGATGCAGCGCGACTTCATGCGCGACGAGCGGGTGCAGCCCGTCACCCGCGCGGTGTCGAAGATCCACGTCCTCGAGGAGGCGCGCCACATCCGCTTCGCCCGCGAGGAGGTCGCACGCCGACTCGCCGGTGCGAGCCGCACGCGACTCGCGTTCGAGCGGTTCAACGCCGCGCTCGTGGTGTTCTTCGTCGTCAAGAGCATGATCCACCCCGACGTTTACGCCAATGCGGGCCTCGATCGCGAGCGCGCTCTGCGAGAGGCGAAGGGCAACAAGCACTATCACGATCGCGTGCGCAAGTCCGGCGCGAAGCTGATGACCTTCCTCGACAACGTCGGCCTCATCGGCGGACCGTCGAAGATCCTCTACAAGAAGGTCCACCTGCTCTGACACGGCCTACGGCCATATAACGAACTGTGCGCAGTTCTCGTCGATCTCCTCGAGGGATTTCCGACGAGAACTG
>NZ_JBKFBA010000060.1:7789-19049 GCF_053345925.1 Rhodococcus sp. C26F | reverse complement strand
TGCCGTCGCCCGCGTCGCTGCGCTCCGCTCAACAGCAAGGCTTCATGTGCACCAATGTTTTTCATCGTCACCTTACATGCCACACCGGAGAGCATCGACAGGCCGGGACGCGCTGCGCGCGCCGCACACACCCCCGCCGCGCTGCTGACTCCCCGTCCCGACATCATGCTCCCATCATACCCCACACCCAAAGACAGCGCCAGACGAGCACAAACACTCCAAATCGCCAATATCGTTACACACCAAGAACATAACCCAATATCACAGAATCGTCATGCGCATTACAACAGTAAAACCTTGCACACCAATATGATTCACAATAACCATTGCACCACAACACATTTCACAAACACACCGAAAACAGCACCCCACCGCGCCCCCACCACCCCACACACCCCCAACACCGACCCCACCCACACCCGCCGGCACCACCACCGACCCCACACCGGGACATACCATCACCCCAGCTCACAGCACACAACAACCCCCACACCCACCACCAGGCACACACGCCGAGGGACGCACCGAAACCACGACACCACCACCGCCGACACGGCAGAAGGCCGGACCGCCACACACGACCCGGCCCCCCACCCCATCAACAACCGAACAACTCCTCAGCCGCCGGATCAGGCGCATCCAGAAACCGCACCACGACCCCCTCCCGCACCACCCCCAGGAAACCGTCATCCCCGAGCGAACCCAACGCATCACCCCACTCCACAACCTCCGGATCGAAAACCACAGGCACATTCACCACCACACAGTGCGACGACACCTCAGTCCACTCGATCACCACCGAACGCATCACGCACCCACCTCCGCCTCGCCCACCGTCGCATCGACCACGACCGCGGGGAGTTAAAGCGAGAGGGCTCCGATCAACCGGGCCCCCACGCGCCAACCAAGGAGCACGCCATGAAATGGACCGCTGCAATCGTCCTCATCGCCGAGATCGCGGATCTCAATGCCTCCTACCCCGGACTCGGTAACGCCCTGGATCATCCCGCGCCGCAGACACACGATCCGGTGCTGGGCGGTTGGAAGCACCCGCTCAGGTGATACGGGAGCTCGTATTCACCGCGGACCCGCGCAACGAACGGATCACCCGGCGCGTCGTTGATGGCAGGGCTCTCGCGGATCTCGTGATCGGGGAAGCGCTCGAACAGTGCCTGCATGAGGAACAGTGCCCAGCGTTCCTGGTATCCATCGAGGTCTTTCCTGAACCGGAACTCGGGCTCGACGCGGATGCTGACGGTCTCGATCAGCCAATCGGTCTCCTCCGATATGGAGACGGTCCCGATCCGTACACCGTCTCTTAGGAGCTCGACCATCCCCCGCTTCGGATACCTGCCGTATCCGAACGGATACACCTTCACTTCCAAACCCTCGCGAGCCACACGGTCACGTTCCGCCCAATCCTCAGCCCTCAGGTCGCTCATAGTTCGCCAGGATTGCAGGTTCCTTCCGATCGTGCGTACTACCGGCCCGAGTCCGTCCCTCCCGCGACGAAACCCGACAGAATCCGATCAACAACTGTGATGTCCGTCACAATACCGGGCGATTTCGGCTACGGCTTCCCATAGGTACTCATAACCAGAATCGGTTACCGCGGTGCTGGAAGATTTCCCGTAGACGCGCAGAGCTCGCGGATGCGGAAGTGAGCGAGGAGAGGTATGTCGATGTCAACTTTGGAGGAACGCGCCGATGGTCGGCGCCGGATGCACGAGCTGGTCGAGAAGACACGCGAGGTGGGCCTCCGAACGGCGGGCGGGAGCTGGAGTTCGCCGGCCGATGCGCTGATGAAGGTGCTGTATGAGTACGCCGTCGCTGCTCTCCAGACGATGATGAAGGACGGGTCGATCCAGTCCCAGGGACCAGCACATCTCCGCTTTCTGCACATCGACGAGGGCAGCCTCGAGTGGCTTCGGATAGACCATGAGAGCCGCCACTATCTCGCGAGCGAACTCATCATCAAGACTTTCCCGAAGTTCCTGGAGAAAGCGGTGGAGGGGGGCGGGTGGAACAGCACTAGGTCGGCGTTGCCGACCTACTTCGTCAATGCCTGCTTGATGAACAAGCACGATGTGATCAACAAGTGGGCGAAGGAAACCAGGAGAAACCGCGCGGCGTGGTCTGAGGAACAGCCAGCGGATCGCGCCTTGCCCGATATCGCGGACAACACGGTCAATCGGGTCGAATTGTCCCATCTGATCGGCATCTCTCCGGCCTCCGTGCGGCCGATTCTCGTTGCACTCTCACACGGCTTCACCGTTGCCGATGCAGCCCGTGGAATGCGGATCAGCGTCGGCGCCGCCGAAAAGCGTCTGGCGCGGTACCGCGCTAACACGATCATCCCGCGTGTGGCCGAAGGCCTCCTCGGCGCGCCCTCGAACTACTTCGTCACCAATCACGTCGCAGCCGCAATCGCTGCCAACGACGCTGACACGTACCACGAGTCCGCCACCTCCGGTCCCTTCGACAATTCCTGGCCCCCTGCTCCCGACACCAACGCCGACCCCTTCTGACGCCTCGATCTTCCTCCCGTACGCCTTCTATCTCTTGGAGCATCATGAACTCGAACGATGGTGACCGCACCCGCGGCAACAGACTCTTCCGCTGGTACGCGCACCCCTTGACCACCGTGCTCGCGATCGTCATCTCGACCCCCGTGCTCGTCCACTTCCTCGAGCCCATGCTCGCGGCCACCCTGCTGGGCGGGCTCGTCAGTTTCGTCGCGACGTGTGCCGGCGCCTATAGAAACCAGGGCCCAACCAAGTAACCGATCCCGCGAAGCCGCCCTGGATCACCAGCACGGGAGGCCCCNGATCCGACGGGGCCTCCCGACAGCCACAGGACCTGGCCACCAGCTCAGCTCGCACCCACCTTCGGCGCGGTTCCAAATCTGCCTGGCGCCCGAGGACTACCTGCTCGCAGGCAGTCCTAGTCTGTCGAAGAACGCACGATTACGTTCCGTGGCCCCATTTACGAGACCATCGAAGCTGATGACCTCGATGTACACCCGTCGCGCATCGTTGAACCCGAAGTACGCGAGGCCATCCTGGGTCGGACGCAGACTCGCGAGTTCGCAGCGGTCGATCATCTTGGCAGTCAAATCCGCGATTATGTAGCAGAACGCTGGCGCCCCCTCCGACTTCGGAATCGGTCTGCCATCGCTAGTCTTGGCGCCGCCTTCGCGGATCTGCTTCACGTAGCCGAGGCACTGGTCGATCGGATTGTTGTCCTCGGAGGCGTCGGTCCGCATGGGGCGCTTGATCTCGACGACGACGATCGAACTGAGCGGGACGCTCTGGCGCTCAGCTGCGAGCACAGCGCGGCCGGCGAGTCGCGTGGCGATGATGTCCGGTTCCTTCGTCGACTTCGAGTCGGTGATGGGCATGCTGTTGAACGTTTTGTCCGACGCGAGATAGTCGTGGAAGGCCAATCTCTCGTCGATGATCCACAGGTTCGAGGCGTCCGTACCGATCTCGTTCGAGTCTTTCCGCATCGGGATCAGCAGATTGTGGATCTCGTCCTCGCGGCAGTACTTGCCCTCGTCGTCCGAGCGGATGAGCTTCGCCAGAACATCAAGGATCACCCGGCGACGCGCCACGTAGGCCGCCAAGTCCGACTGGTTGATGTCGGTGATCTTCGCCAGGTACTCGTCGAGCCGCTCCTGGTAGTCCGCGGGCCGCTCGGCACCGTCTTCGGCGAAGATCTTCTGGGCCTCGGCGAGAGTTTCGGCTTCGAGCTTCTGGAGTTCGCGGTGAAGAACCACTTCCAGCTCCGTGTTCTTCATCGCCGGATCGACCGTCAGTCCCAGCGACCCCATGCGCTTCAGCAGAGGTCGGTACCGAGGCGCATGATTGCTGACGTAGTCGTTGACCCGCGACTTACCCTCGTCCCGGGCTGCCGCCAGCTCATCGGCGAGCAGAACTTCTATCTCGGTGAGCACAGCCGTGCGTACGTCGGCGAGCGTGATCTCACCCTCGATCGTGTCGCCCTCGATGGTCTCGTCGATGTCGAACGCTGTCCTGTCAGCGCGGACGTTGGCGTCGAGGTAGTCGGAGGCGAGGTAGCAGACGTAGGTGAAGTCCGCGCCCTTCTCGTCCTTGAGTCGGCCGTAAAGCCCGGGGACCTTCCCGGTGATGTTCTCTTCAGTGACCACACGGCTCGCGGCGCACCAGTAGAGCCTCGGCGTCTGGTTGCGGGTCGACGACTTCAGGCAGAGGTTGACCATGTCGAACTTCTCGCCCTTGACTTCGATCGTCTTCGTCGGCATCGCCGAGTAGACGAACTCGTCCATTAGTTCCCTGAGTAGGACGGTCTCGCCATCGTCGACGACCCGGATCTCGGGCGCGCCGCCAGGCCGCAGGAAGTACCAGATGCAGTGCTCGAACACTTCTCTCGCGATTGCCGCTGCTGTCTTGTGGGCGCTCTTCTGGTAGGCGGTGCCGAAGCCGTCCAGCTCGACGGTCGTCCCGGTGTCGGCGAGCGTCTCGGCTGGTTCGATGGGCTCTACCTCTCGATCGACCGAGAACCGAAACTGTCGGCCCTGGAGGGTGCCGTCCTCGCCCTTGTAGGTGCTTTTGACCACTATCTTGCTGAATGCCTTCAGCCACAGCAGGCGTCCCACGCCTCGGCATCCGTCGGCCGACTTGTAGTCACTGTCCAGCGTCTCGAACGACTTCATGTTCTCCGCAGTGAATCCCACGCCGTTGTCGGTGACTACGAACCCGATGATCGGTTCCAGCGCAGTACGCCCGGGCGCGGTGATGCCGAGATCGAAGCCCACCTGCGGGCTACGCACGATCCTCACGTCGAGGCGTCCCTGGGAGCTGGCCTCCTCGAACCTCGCATCGATAGCCTGTATGCCGTTGACGACGGCCTCCAGCAGCGGGAGAAGCGCGTGGCTTTTCGGCAGGCCGGTGTTCTTGACTCGTCCCCGAAGGGAGGTCGTCATCGCCGCCATGTCGTCCTTCTTTCCATCTCGGCGCCGCTCACCCGTGCCAGCGCGTCAGACAATCCTAGGCAGGCGGCACGGGCCGAGGCTGCATGATCAAGACATCGGCGATCCACCTGCCCGACACGGTTACTGATCGCATGCCTTCCATAGTGGGAGCGGGCGTGTCGTTTCCTGCTCCCTGTTCAGGCGGTGCGGGCGATCTCCACAGCCAGGCGACCGTCGGCGGTCGGGGTGACCCGGGAGTCGATGTGCAGACCGGACTTGCGGACCGCGGCGATCTTTCCGGTACGCAGGTCGCGGGCGGCGACCGTGGCTGTACGCCGCTTGTCACGGTCGTAGACCTTGTAGGTCAGCCACTGTCCCGGCGCAGCTGAAGCCAAGGCATGGACCTTCGCCGCAGCGAACTCCTGCGGCGAAGGGATGCGCTCGGGCACCGGCTGGGCACCGAACACCTCGGCCAGCGTCTTGTGGTCGGGTTCGGCGGTCAGTTCGTCGAGCAGATCGCTGTGCCGGCGGCCGTCGAGCTTGCCGAGTTGCCCGGCTTCAACCAGCGCGTGGCCGGTCGCGGCGTCGACCGGGGCCCAGTCGAGTTCGTTGTCCCAATAGAAGTCCTGGCCGAGCTGGCGGTGCAGCACGAACCGGCCCAGGTTCGGGACATAGGCGTAGATCCGGGCCGCCTGGGTGTCCTCGTAGGCGAGCCACTGATCCTGACCGAGGTAACTGACGGTGTACAGGCTCATCACGTGTCCCTTCCGCGATTCATCTTCCGTGGTGCGTAGTTCTTCGGGGTGACCGGGCAACCGCCGAGCTCGGACAGGTCCGCGAGTCCGGGGGGGGTGGGGACCTGCGCCCAGCGAGTAGTCATCTTCTCGATCAGCGCGGCCCGCTCGGTGGCGGGAACGCTAGTGTCGCGGGCGCGTTCGTAGTCGACGTGGGTGTCGTCCTTGACCTGCTGCGAGGCGTCGGTGTGGAACTGGAACTCGGCGACCAGCCCGTCCGGGTGGCGGGCGAGCATGTGCAGGCCCTTGTACTGGTTGCCGTCGAGATAGGACTGCTCGGCCTCGATCACCATCCAACCGCGATGGGAGAGCCCGGCAGCCATCGCCCGGGCGGTCGCGACCATGTGCTCGGGGCGGGAGATCGCGGTGTAGCGGACGACGTCGGTGATCTTCTCCACGATCCGTTCCGGCTCGGCGAACGGTGCGACCTTGACGCGGTCGGCGAGCTTGCGGGCCAGCGAGGCCGGGCTTTTCATCCGGAACTCGAGGCCATACATGCGGGCACCCTCGGGGAGTACGGCGAGCACATCAGCGGTCATCGCGGCCTCCTGCTGCTTCACGGCAGTCATCGCGTCGACGACCGGCCGGATAGTCGGCATAGAGCCGGCGCGGGCTGCTGGCCGGGTCGGTGGCCCACTCGACACCGGGCCGATCCGGCGCCGGGTCGGGACGCAGCGCCTCGATCGACGCCGCTCTGCGCTGTCGGTGATCGGTACATCTGCGGCCGCCGTCGTCCTCGGCCCTACACACCGGCGGTCAGCTCGGCCCGCGCGCGGGCATATTTCGCGATCAGACGGTCTCGGGTGGCGGCGTCGAGCCGGGTCAGGCGCTGCGGGTCGCTGTTGTCGGCCAGGTCCGCGAGTTTGACCGTCAGCGCCAACGGCACTGCCCGGACGCGGGCGTAGTAGTCGGCCGGGGCTTCGCCTGGGCGGCGGGTCAGCGCATCGACCGCGACGGTGACCTCGGCCGGGAACGATTCTTCGAGGTCGACGAGGGTGACCGGGGTGTCTTCGACGACATCGTGCAGCCAGGCGGCCGCGACGGCGTTCTCGTCACCGGCCACCCGGGCGGCGACGCGCGCGGGGTGGGTGATGTAGGGCTGGCCGGCCTTGTCGACCTGGCCGCGGTGGGCCGCGGCGGCGATCTCCTCGGCGAGCGCTGCGATTGACCGTCTCATATCTTCCTCCATCTTCCCTCATCTTACCCCGTCCCGACAATGGATGCAGTTGGGAATACCTCCTCCGCCCCGCGCCCGCGTTGGCCGGACCTGACACCCGGGTCAACGGTCGCCCACCGGCACGAGGAGCGCGGCCAACTCATCGCCGAGCACAGAACCGAACCCACCGGCGATGCCGTGCTCGACACCGACGGGATCAACCATCTTTCCCGATCGGTACACCGAGCATGTTCCGTCGCTGGCAGCAGCGCTGATCGATCGCCGCCGTGGCCTAAATACGTCCCTGCCTGCCTCTACTCTGAGCACCCGAAATAGGGTGAGCACCGAACCACCCCGGCCTTCGGGTCGCCCCCTCACCAGCAAGGACACCTCGACAGAGGACAGTGACCCAGCAGGAGATCGAGAACCGGCTCTGGGACGCCGCCGACGAACTCCGCGTGGCGATGCCCGAAGCGCAGTACTCCTCGGTCGTCTTCCCGCTGATGTTCTGGAAATACCTGTCCGACACCTGGGAGCACCAGCACGAGGTGTTCCTCGCCGAGAACGACGGACTGCTCGAGGATCTGTCGCCGACGAAGCCCACGAGATCGAATACCGCGACTACCAGTCGTTCGAGATCCCGCTGATCCACCCCGACACCGTCCACGAGCGCCGCGCCTCCTGGGCCTCGACCCTGGCCACCATCACCCAACCCGGCCTCGGCCAGCGGGTACGGGCATCGCTTCAGGCCATCGAGACAGCGAATCCGGACAAGTTCTCCCGCCTGTTCGGGTCCATGACGTGGACCTCCGAAGAAGTACTCTCCGGTGAGGTGTTGGCGGCGGTCATGCAGGCGATGGACCGCACCCCGAAGATGCACGAGGGCAACATGTCCCACGACGTGCTCGGCGGAGCGTACGAGTACCTGCTCAAGCGGTTCTCCGACGGCTCCGGCACCCGCGCCGGCCAGTTCTTCACCCCACGCGAGGTCGTCGAGCTGATCGTCGAGATCCTCGACCCTCACGATTACGAGTCGGTGTACGACCCGACGTGCGGGTCCGGCGGCATGCTCATCGCCTCTGCCGGGTTCCTCAAGGCCCGCGGCAAGAAGGGCTACTCGTTGCAGCTGTACGGGCAAGAAGCCGTCACGGACACCGCGGGCGTGGCCCGCATGAATCTGTTCATGCACAACCTCACCCAGTTCCAGGTCGAAGTCGAGGTCGGCGACACCTTGAAGGAACCGCGCTTCAAGAAACCGGACGGCTCGCTCGCGCAGTTCGATGTGATCCTCGCCAACCCGCCCTACAGCCTGAAGTGGAAGCTCTGGACCAACGACCCCCGCGCGATCGGTAGCGTCGCACCGCAGTCGTCAGCAGACTGGGCATTTGTGCAGCACATGATCGCCTCGATGGCCCCGAAGAAGGGACGCGCCGGCGTCGTCCTGCCCACGGGGTTCCGTCCGCGGGCCTTGGCCTTGTAGTAGGTGGACGGGGCGATGCTGATGCCGTGCTCGGTGAGCACGGCACAGATCGGGATGACCGGAGAATCGTTCCCGGTGGGCGTCGATGTAGTCGACGATCACCGCAGTCGGCGGTCGACCTCCGCCGCCGTGAAAAATGCACTCGCAGTCTTCAAAATCTCGTTGGCCCTACCTAATTCGGCGTTCTCTTTATGCAGTCGGCGCACCTCGTCGAGGTCGGCATCGCTGTCCGACGTCGCGACGGTCGGGGAATCTTTTGCTCTGTGGCTTCGATCCAGTTCCGCAGTGTCGCCGGCGCGATGTCGAGCAGCTCGTCGACATGGCGACGGACTGCAGTCTTCGAGCCTCCGTGTTCGGCGATCCGGTCCCGATACATCCGGACCGCACGCTCCTGAGTCTCCGCGTCGTACTTCCTCGGTGCAGGCATACCAGCATTCTCCTTGTTAGATCAGGAGCCTTCACCTCACCCAGGACGGTTCAGGGTCGTAGCCGCGCCGGCCGACCTCACCCAGTTTGCAGGTGGCGTGGAAAGCGCGGGTATCGAGCCGATCGACGACGTCGATCACGAACCAGACCAGATGATCCTCCGGCAACCAATCGGCCATATCCGGTGGCAACAGGAACTGCTGATCACGATCAACCGGTCGATACCCACGAGCCATGATCAAGTCTCTCCAGACCGTCGTCTGAAGTCACGTAGCCCGGCCGGGCAATCAAACGTTCAAATTGCAACAGCCACGACACGACTGCAAGTCGCCGCAAGGAGTCAACCGATGGCCGAGTAGACGTCGACCTGACGCAGATGTCCGGTCTCGTTGACCGACACCACGGTTCGCTGTCCACTCCCGGCGGCCTGGAGCCGGCTGATCGAGGTGTATCCCGGGTCGAACCACATCATCCGGTCCACCCCGAGGATCGACCCTAGGTAGGCGTTGATCACGCCGCCGTGGCAGACCGCGACCGCATGCTGCCCCGGTGCCGCGGCGATCACCGAATCGACCGCGGCGACCACTCGCGCCACGAACTCGACGCCCGCGGCGTCACCGTCGGGGTGTCCGCCGGCGCGGAGCCGATCCCACATCGGATGTCCGCTCTCCCGCATCTCCTCGATGGTGAGATATTCGGAACTGTCCCGGTCGTATTCGTCGAGGTCGACAACTGTCTCCACCGGGAGCCCCAGCTTCTCGGCGAGCGGCTCGGCGGTCTGGCGGGCCCGCAGTGCCGGGCTCTGGAAGATCCGGTCCACTCCGTCGACGGCGAGCCAGTCCGCCATCGCCCGGGCCTGCCGGACCCCTTCCGGGGTCAGCGGCGGATCGGCCCGGGTTCCGGCTGCGACCCGCAGCGACTCCGGCAACCCGTGCCGGACCAGCGTGAGTCTCATCGCGAACCCCCGACCAGAGCGTCCTCGATCAGATTGCGGCGCAGGATCTTTCCGGCCGCGTTGCGAGGTAGCTCCTCGACGACGACCGTCGAGGCCGGCACCTTGTACCCGGCCAGCCGCTCCCGGCACCAGGCCCGGATCTCCTCGTGGTCGACACCGGTTGCCGGGGCGGTCGGCACGACGAAGGCCACCGGCACCTGTCCCCACCGTTCGTGAGGAATACCGGCCACCGCGACCTCGGCCACCGCCGGATGGGCGAGCACCGCCTCCTCGACCTCCGCCGGGTAGACGTTCTCACCGCCGGAGATGATCATGTCGTTGAGCCGCGAGAGCACCCAGACGTAGCCGTCGGAGTCGAAGGTGCCGACGTCGCCGGAGTGAAACCACCCGCCGCGGAAGGCCTCCGCGGTGGCCTCAGGTTTGTTCCAGTACTCCCGCATCACCGTGGGGCCCCGGTAGACGATCTCACCCGCCTCTCCGACCGGGACGTCGTTCATCTCCTCGTCGACGATCCTGACCTCCATCGCCGGGAGCGGTCGTCCCGCCGCACCGCGTTTCGCGGCGAAGTCGTGGCCGTCGAGCACACAGGTCGCCGACGCCGTCTCGGTCTGGCCGAAGGAGCTGTGGATCTCCGCACCCGGGAACGCGGCGCGGAGTTTGCCGAGGAGCTGATCCGAGGCGGGTGCGCCGCCCCAGATGATCTGGCGAAGCTGCGGGGTCCGCTCTGCGACGCCGGGTACCGCGCAGATGTCGTCCCACTGGGTGGGGACGAAGAAGCAGGCGGAGACTCCCTCGCGTTCGAGCAGGTCGACTGCCTCTTCCCCGCTGAAGCCGCCGGTGCCGGCGAGAATCGACTTGGCGCCCACCGTCAGGTGGGTGAGCGGTCCGAGGATGCCGCCGATGTGGAACAACGGCAAGCCGGCGAACCACACCAGCTCCGGGCTGTTGATGTCGCGGGAGCGGCGCGAGTTGGCGATGGAGCCGAGCAGATTCCGGTGGGTCAGCACCGCGCCCTTGGGGCGGCCGGTGGTACCGGAGGTGTACATGATGTACGCCGGATCATCGGCTGCGATCGGGGCCGGTGCCACCGGCTCCGAAGACGCCGCCGGATCCGCCACCCGCCGGATCCGGGCGCCGTGCTCCGAGCGCTCCCCGGCCTCTTGAGCCAGCGCTTCGAACCGGTCATCGACGCAGACGACCTGCGGTCGGCAGTCGTCGAGGATGTAGGCGATCTCGTCGGCTGTGAGTCGAGTGTTGATCGGCACCGTCATCGCGCCGAGCACGGTCGGTGCCAGATGGGCCACCAGCGTCTCGATGCTGTTGCCGGCCAGGACCGCCACCCGATCGCCGGAAGTCACTCCCGCCTGCTGCAACTGCACGGCCGCCCGATCGACGCTGCTGAAGAACTCCGAGTACGAGACCGCCACGTCTTCGAATTGGACGGCGACGCGGTCGGGAAAGCGTGCCGCCACACCCCGGATGGTCTCCGGGAGCGTGG
>NZ_JBKFBA010000060.1:0-7752 GCF_053345925.1 Rhodococcus sp. C26F | reverse complement strand
CCGCCTCGGCGACGGCGCCGTTCTGCCCCGGTGCCGGATCGAGGACGGTGACTTGGCCGGTCGCCCCGTCCACCTCGACGAGCGCACCGTCGGGGATGATCCGGGTCGCATTGGTCACCGACACCACGCACGGCAGCCCCAGTTCGCGGCTGACGATGACCGCGTGGCTGATCTGGGCACCCACCTCGACGATGACGCCGGATGCCGCGGCGAACAGCGGCGTCCAGGCCGGGTCGGTGATCGGGGCGACCAGGATGTCGCTGGCACCGAACTCCGGCGGATCGGTCGGGTCGAGGACGATCCGGGCGAAGCCCACGATCTTGCCCGGGCACCCGGAGATACCGGTGAGGACGGTGCCGGCCTCGGCCTTCGCCTCGCGCGGCCCGTCGGAACGCTTGGCCCAGGTCTCATACGAGGGCGGCGCACCGGTGGTCACGAACGGCGGGATCCGGTCGAAGAGGGTCCGGTACTCGGCGTCCCGTTCGGCGAGGGTGTCGCCGAATTCGCGCGGCGCGCGAACGAACGGGTCGAACTCGCGCTCGGTGAGCATGAAGACGTGGATCGGGTCGACGATGTCACCGGTCTTCGCGGCGCGCTCACCGAGTTCCCGCAGGGCCAGCCGCATCTCGTGAACGATCTTGATGCAGTTGGTCTTCGTCCGTTCCCGGCCGGCCGAGTAGAGGTGGACTGCCCGGAGCACGTCGCTGAAGGCCTCCTGGTTCGCCTCGTCGAGGCCGTCGAGGATCTCGGTGGTCAGCGCGATCCGTTCGGCGATGCGGCGGTCGGTACGCGACTGCGGCGACTCCGAATCGGGGGCGCCGCGCATGGCGTCGATGAGCACGGTGACCATCTCCGGCCGGGTGCCCCAGGTGTCCGAGCGCAGTTCCCACTCGTTGGGGCCGCGGCAGCCGTAGTTCTTGATGAAGTCGGCCAGGCCGCGACGGTACTCCGCCGAGTCCGCATCGAGGCGCGAGAGCTCCCACAGTCGCCAGTTGAGCTGGGCCGAGTCGACCTCGCCGACACCGGCGCACAGCGTGGTCAGCTGGTCGGAACGCCCCAGCTCGGCCAGCATCGCACCGAGGGCACCGCTGGCCACACCCATGCCGTTGCTCACCACGATGTGACGGCACATGAGGCGCCGCGACAGCGGACCGAAGGAGCGCGCGTAATCGACGAGCTCCTGGTCGGTGGCCCGGGCGAGGTCCGGACGCCGGGCGACCAGGCGGTCCACTTCGTCACGGTCCTCGGTGGGCTCGGGGAGGGTGCGGCGTTTGGTGATCGAGCCGATCCACTCGGCATAGGCGGCAGCCCGTTCCGGGTCGTCGTCGCTGGGACGCTTCTCCTCGGAGTACGGGAGGATGTCGGGCAGCTCACCGAAGTAGTGGCGGTCCATCTCCTCCGGGGTCAGATCGCCGGGCATCCGGACCGCGAGGACCCGGGCCATGGAGATCGACAGGTACAGGTGACCGCCGAAGATGTTGTAGAAGGTGTTGCGGTCGGCGTCGAACTCCTCGTGGCGGAAGGCACCCATCTCGACGTAGGCGTCACGGACCCCGATGTCGGAGTCGTGGCTTCCGACGCCGAGCCCCACGGTGGCCGGTGACACCGGTGCCGGCATCACCTCACCGGCGTTCGCCCGTGAGAACACCGGGAAGGTGCGGTTGACCTCGGTATCGGCAAACCAGTGTTTCGTCATCAGTTCATTCCTTTCACCCAGGTTTCGGCGGGCTGGCCGTTGATACGGCCGAGGCCGTTGCGATCGAATCCCAGAAGTTGCAGCAGTTTCGGTGATGCGGATTGGAGGACCCGGGGGTCCAGGCTCAGGAACCAGTTCTCCTGGGTCCGGTACATCGGCAGCGTGTACCAGGCGAAGACCCCGGCACGCTGCTGCCCGTTGGTGGTGTTCGAGCCGGTCTTGTGCCACAACCGGCCGTCCATGACGCACATGGTCCCGGCAGGTGCTTCCAGCGCGACGCCGGCGGCGGCGGCCTCGTCACCCTCGGGACGTCGGTTGAGCCTGTGGGTTCCCGGCACGATGACCGTGCCCCCGTTGGCCTCGGTGAAGTCGTCGACGGCCCAGATCGCGTTGGCCCCTTGGACTCCCGACCACGGCAGCGGCATGTACATCTGGTCGGCGTGGAGCATCATCTCGCCGCCGCCGGAGTGGGTGATGTTGGCGGAGATGTTGGACAGCAGCAGGTCCGGTCCGAGCACGCTCTCCAGCAGACGCAGCGCCAGCGGATGCTCCACCAGTTCGACGAAGGGGCGGCCCTTGGACAGCAGCCCCCACACCCGCTGATTCGAATCGTCGTGATCGAGCCGGAAGTCGGTGGCGACATCGTCGTCGCGGTCGTCGGCTGCCGCAGCCGCGAGCCGGTCCTGCAGGCGGGTCAGCGCATCGCCGACGAGCACCTTCTCCACCAGGCAGATTCCGTGTTCCCGGAGGTCCGCCTCGGCCTGTTCGATGTCTGTAGTCGGGTCCGGAAGCCGCTGCGCGGCAGGGTTTTCCAATAACTCAGTCATTGGTGACTACCTTTCTGAGCGAACGCTTGCATTCGGTCACCGGCGCAGGTTCATGTGGACGCTGGAGTTGCCGGAGTTGAGGCCGAGCCGGGTGGCGAACTCCTCGCTGACGGTCTGCTGCAACTCCGGATCCAGCGCGATGTTCCAGTTGATCTGGGGGCGGATCCACGGCAGGACGTAGAAGCCGAACAGTGCGGCGCGTTCCTTGTCCTTCGAGTCGTTGCTGCCGGTGCAGTGCCAGAGCCGGCCGTCCATCACCATTACCGAGCCGGCAGGGGCCTCGATCGCGACGGTCTCGGCCACCGCGGCCTCCGCGGGGCTCGGGGCATGGCCGATGCGGTGGCTGCCGGGCACGTAGCGGGTGGCGCCGACCTCCTCGGTGAAGTCGTCGAGCAACCAGCCCACGTTGAGTCCCAGCGGCTGGTCGGGCCACGGTGGCGTGGCGAACTGCTGGTCGGCGTGCAGCACCATCGGGCCGGATCCCGGCGCGGTGATATTCGCCGAGAAGTTGGAGATGAGGTAGTTCTCGCCGAGGCTCTGCCGGACGAAGGCGCTGGCCACCGGGTGGTCGATCAGGTCGATGAACACCGGGTCGTGATTGAACAGCATGAAAACGCGACGGTTGACGCTGTCCGGGTCGAAGCTGTAATCGCGGGTGGCGACGCCTCGGGCGTCCGATCGATCGGCGGCCTCGACCAGGCGCCGGCGCACGTCGGTCACTTCGTCGGCGCTCAACACGCCTTCCAGCAGCGCCAGGCCGTGGTCGCGCAGGTTCGCCGCGGCGACCTCGGGGTCGGTGGTCGGTTCGACCAGCGGGGCCGGTCGGGTGAGGGAGTCGGTCACGGTTTCCTTCTTTCAGCGGGCACGCGGTTCGCTCGCGCGGTTCAGACCGGGATGTTTTCGTAGTAGGGCACGACGATGACGCCGGGATCGTCGGTGTCGCCGACCGCGGCGACGGTGGCCGGGTGGACCACGTCACCGGAGACAATCACGTTGAGACAGGTCGGCGCCGGGTCGGCGATCCATTTGTCGACGGCTGCGGTGAGATCGGCGAGCGTCTCGATGCGTTTACCCCGGCAACCGAGAGCTGTTGCAGCGGTCTGGTATTCGGTGTCGGGAAGATGGCTGATGATCTCGCCGCTGTCGCCGTAGACGACGTTCTGGCCGTGGCTCGACATCGCCCAGAGACTGTTGTTCACCACGACGACGAGGATCGGCAGTCCGTGCCGGGCGAAGGTGTCGAACTCCTGGATGTTGAAGCCCACCGAACCGTCACCGACGATCAGCACGGTCGGCCGGTCCGGATCGGCGACCTGGGCGCCGATGGACAGCCCCGGACCGATCCCGAGGTAGCCGAGATAGCCGCCGAAGCCGAAGCCTCGGTGGGGTGAGGCTTCGTGGACCAGGCCGCCGGCCCAGACCGCGGCCTCACCGCCGTCGGCGATGATGTTGGCACCGCGCGGCACCGACCGCATGACCTCGCGCACGGCGTGGAAGGGGTGGATCCCCGACGATGGCTCCGCCGGCTCCGACTCGAACGCCGCATTGAGACCGGCCAGTGCGGCGGCGGCCTGCGCGCGCCACTGTGCATGATCACCTGGCTCGGTCTGCCGGGCGGCCTCAAGCAGGGCGGACAGGAATTCTCCACTGGCAGCGGTGATTCCGACCGCTACCGGACGCATCCGGCCGATCTCGACCGGATCGACGTCCACCTGGACGACCGCGGCGTCGAACGGGATGACCCGCTCGGAGCGACCACCGAGCTGCTTGCCGAAGCGCGATCCGATCACCACCGCGACATCCGGCCCGTGGCCCGCCACGGTGAGACCGGAGAGCACCTTGGTCGAGCCGGCGAAACAGCGGTGATCGGACGGCAGCGCGCCGGCGGTGTAGGGCTGATGGAAGACCGGGATGTCGAGGTGCTCGGCGAGCTGCGCGAGCAGCTGTCGTTCGGCGGCGCCCTGGGCCCCGCCGCCGACGATGATGGCCGGACGCTGCGCTCCTTGCAGCAGCTCCAGCGCCTCGGTGATGCTCTGCGCCGACGGCGCGGGCGGCCGGGGCAGGAAGGCTCCCCCACCGATGCTGATCTGCTCCGGCTTCACCGGGCCGAACAGGATGTCGATCGGTATGTCGATGAGCACCGGTCCGGGCGCGCCGGTGAGGGCGACCCGGGCGGCGTGGGCGACCAGCCGGGGAATCTCCTCGGCGACGGTCACCTGGTGAGCCCATTTGGTGACCTCCTTGGCCAGGGCGATCTGGTCGATACCGCCCTGCAGCGGGTTGGTCTCGGCGTCCCGACGGGGCGGGGAGCTGGTGATGGTCAATACCGGGGCCCGGTCGACGGCTGCGGTGGTGAGTCCGGCGAGCGCATTGCCCAGGCCGGCACCCGCGGTGGCGAAGGCGACGCCCAGCGAACCGGTGGCCCGGGCGTAGCCGTCCGCGGCGTTCACCGCGACCGCCTCGTGACGGGTATCGACCAGCCGGATCCCGCGGTCGTGCATGCCGATCAGTGCCGCGTCCAGGTGGCCGCCGTGAACGCCGAAGGCGACCTCGACACCCAGGTCGACAAGGGTCTGGGCGAGCAGCGCGCCGCCGTCCAGCTTCCGTCCGGGCCTGAGGTCTCGGGTCACTCGTGCGAGGTAATCTTTCATGGGTAATATTATCTACGTCACACCGCTACTGGCGTCAACACACAGATCACATTTCCCCGAAGGAAAGGGGTTCCATGCTCACCTCGGAGGCGGGCGTGCTGACCGAGACGGTCGGCCCAACGCTGCAGGTCACCATTGATCGGCCGCCGCAGCTCAATGCGGTTCTCACCGAGACCCTCGACGAGATCGCGGCGACCCTCGACCGGCACGCCTCGAACCCGCAGATCCGGGCGGCAGTGCTGTCCGCATCGGGCCGGGCGTTCTGCACCGGAGCGGATCTGAACACCGTCAGTTTTGACGAGCCGCTGACCGTCGACATGGTGGAGGCGGCCAACCGGCTGGTCACCGCGATCGGAAGATTCCCCCATCCGGTGATCGGTGCCGTCCGGGGCCCCGCGGCCGGCGTCGGCGTCTCGCTGGCGCTGGCCTGCGACCTCACTGTGGCGGCCGAGTCCAGTTACTTCCCACCGGCGTTCACCCAGGTGGGCTTGATGTTCGACGGCGGGGCGACCACGCTGGTCGCAGCGTCGATCGGCCGGGCGCGCGATGCGCACGATGCTGCTCGCCGAACGGATCGCGGCCACCACCGCAGCCGAGACCGGGCTCATCGCCGCGACCTATCCGGACGACGATTTCGATCGATGCCTCGATGATCTGCTGCACCGGATCACGACCGGCCCGATTGCCGCCTTCGCCGAGACCAAGGCCGCCATCAATGCCGCGACACTGGGCCACCTGCCCGACGCGCTCGATCGCGAATCCGCCGGTCAGGCCACCCTTCTGCCGTCGGCGGACTTCGAGGAAGGCATCACCGCGTTCCGCGAGAAACGTCCCGCCCGCTTCGCCACCGTCGCCCCTTCACACCCAGGACAGCCGATGACCCGACATCTCACCGACGGACTCGACCTCGACGCGGTCTCGGCCTGGCTGGCACCGCACCTCCCCGGCGCGACAAGCCCGTTCACTTATCAGCGCCTGACCGCCGGCCGCTCCAACCTCACCTTCACCGTTTCCGACAGTGAGCAACGGTCGTGGGTGCTGCGCCGGCCACCGCTCTCCGACACCGCCGCTACCGCGCGGCATCTGGATCGGGAGTGGGCGATCCTCACCATCCTCGACGCCGGCACGGTGCCCGTGCCGGAACCGATCGCCCAGTGCTCGGACCCGACCGTCACCGGGGCGCCGTTCTATGTCATGGAACATCTGGCCGGTCTGACCATCGAAGACGAGGACGACGCTGGCCGGCTCTCTGTGACCGCCCGTCGGGCCCTGTCGGAGCAGCTCGTCGACACCCTGGCCGACCTGCATCGGATCGACTGCGATCGACCGGAACTACGCCGCTTCACCCGCGACGAGCCCTATCTCTCCCGGCAACTTCGCCAGTGGCACCGCCAGGTCGACTCCGCCACCGGCTCGGACGGCAGCAACTCCCTCGCGGGCCTGGCTGAGCTTCATCGCCGCCTGGTCGCGGACCGCCCCGAGGAGCGATATGTCGGCATCGTCCACGGCGACTACCGGCCCGGCAACCTCGTCGTGGGAACGGACGGCGCGGTCATCGGCGTCCTCGATTGGGAGTTGTGGACCGTCGGTGACGTACTCGCCGACCTCGGCTGGCTCTTGGCCACGTGGTCGTCGCCCGAAGCGGTCGACTGGGCTGCCGCGCAGACCCCCGGCTTCGCCGGTCTCGATGACCTGATCGCCAGATATCAGGCGCAGACCGGCTACGACCTGAGCCGGGTGAACTACTACCACGCCTTCGCCCTCTGGAAACTGAGCTGCATTGCGTTGCAGGCTCTTTCCCGCTACCGATCGGGCGCCATGGGGACCCATGACGTCGATCTGCAATCCCTCGAGGCCAAGCCGGCCGCCCTCATCGAGCAGGCGTTCACGGTGCTCGCCTGAACGCCCAACCACGTTTCAACCGGAAGGAATCATGTCCCCCTCAGCTACCGAGATCCGTTCGACCACCGAGGCTGTCGTGTACCGCCGCCACGACAACGGCGTCGCACACATCGAACTCAACAAGCCGGACAGCCTCAACTCGCTCGATCTCGATGTCCTGTCCGCGCTCGTCGATCTGGGCCGTCGCATCGGGGAGCCCGAGTCCGGCGTGCGCGCCGTCGTTCTGTCCGGCCGGGGACGAGCATTCTGCTCCGGCCTCGACCGGGCCCAGTTCGAGAAGATGACGAACTCGCAGGCCGAGACCGGCGGCGAAGTGGAACGGCTGGGGGCCGCGAAATCCGTCGCCCAGCAAGCGGTCCACGTCTGGTCCATCATCCCGCAGCCGGTGATCGCGGCGGTTCACGGCTATGCGCTCGGCGGCGGACTCCAACTCACCCTCGGCGCCGACATCCGAGTGGTGGAACCGACCGCCAAACTCTCGGTCATGGAGGTGGCCTGGGGGCTGATCCCGGATATGACCGGCACCCAGCTGCTGCCCGAGCTCGTCGGCCGTGACGTCGCCAAGGACCTCACCTTCACCGGACGCATGATCACCGGAGAAGAGGCTGCCGCGATGGGACTGGCGACCCGCCTCAGCGAGGACGCCGTCGCCCAGGCGCTCGATCTGGCCGGCCAG
>NZ_JBKFBA010000006.1:204680-214617 GCF_053345925.1 Rhodococcus sp. C26F | reverse complement strand
ACCTCCTCCGCTACGGCGTAGAGGTCCCGAACGAAGCCTGACCACGGTCGATCAGTAGTAGTCGAGGACGAGTCGCTGCCCTGTCGTGCGCGACACGCACACTGCCATGACTTCCCCGGATTCCTTCTCGGCCCGGGTGAGCACGTTGTCGCGGTGTTCGGGCGAACCCTCCAGGACCTGCATGATGCACGTTCCGCAGATGCCTTCCTGGCAGGAGGTGTCGACGTCGCAACCGTTGTCCCGGAGGACCTCGACGATGCTCTTGTCGGCCGGAATCCGATAGGTCTCTCCGTCCAGCTCGACTTCGAATGCGGCGTTCGCCGACGCGTCGGGTTGCTCCGAGGCGTGGAAGTTCTCGAGGTGGATGGCGTCGGGGGAGACGTGCTCACGCGCGACGGCAACGACCTTGTCCATGAACCTGGCCGGTCCGCACGTATAGATGTGAGTGTGTGGAGGCAATTCGGCGAATTCGTCCTTCAGGACATGCTCCTGGGCCTCGCGCGTCACTCCGAGATGCTGATGCAGCTTGTCCGGGCAGCGGTCGTTCAGCAGCGGCAGGAATGCCGCTTCGGATTCGGTGCGGGCGAAGTAGTGCAGTTCGAAGCTGATGCCGTGAACGTCCATGTAGCGGGCCATACTCAGCATCGGAGTGATGCCGATGCCGGCGGCGACGAGCACGTGGTGCTGTGCCTCTTCGGCGATGGCGAGCAGGTTCCGGGGTGTGCTGATGCGGAGGGTGTCGCCGACAGAGAGTTCGTGCAGTGCAGCGGATCCACCGCGTGAGTTCGCCTCCTTCTTGACGGCGAAGACGAACAAGTCCGGTGCGTCCGGGGTGCTGCACAGCGAGTACTGACGTGTGATCGCTGTCGGGCCCTCGACGTCGATGTGTGCGCCCGGCAGGTACGGACCCAGTGGTGACCCGTCCGCCTTCACGAGCGTGATCGACTTGACGGTCGGTGTTTCCTGGGTGATGTCGGAGACGATGACGTCGATGAGTGTCATGTCAGGTTCTCCTCGTGTAGCGACGGGTGCGGGCCGATAGGGATGGAACGCTCAGCGCAGATACAGGCCGCCATTGATGTCCCAGCAGGCACCGGTGACGAAGAAAGCGTCGTCGGAGATCAACAGCGCGACGGTGTCGGCGACGAACGATGCGCTGCCGAGTCGCCCGACCGGAACGCCGGCAACGATGCCGTCGAGTTTGTCGGCCGGAACCGTCTTGCGGACGACCGGCAGATCGTGTGGGCCCGGGGAGATCGCGTTGACCGTCACGCCTCGCGCGGCGAGTTCCCGCGCGAAGATCTTGGTGGCGGTCAGGATCGCGCCCTTCGACGCCGCGTAGTGCCCGCCGGTGGCGGTGCCGCCGTTCTGGCCCGCGAGCGAAGCCATGTTGACGATGCGACCGAATCCCTTGTCGGCCATCGCCGCTCCGAACACCTGACAGCCGAAGAAGACGCTGTTGACGTTCGTGGTGAGCACGTCCGTGAACTCGTCTTCACCGAGTGTCATCAGGTCGGCCGCGCGTGTGACCGCGGCGTTGTTGACGACGATGGTGGGCGTGCCCCACAGGTCTTCACAGACTGCGAGGCCTTCCTCGAAGGCCGCCTTGCGGCCGACGTCCAACTTGATGCCGCGGGCTGTGGACCCGTCGGGGGACAGCTCCGACGCGAGGGCGTCGACCGCGGCGGTGTCGAGGTCGGCGAGGAGCACCCGCCGGCCGTCGGTATGCAGTTTACGGGCGATGGCGGTGCCCATTCCGCCGGCGGCTCCGGTGATGACCGCGATACCCGGGGCATGAGGATTCATGGCGGCCTCTCAGAGCAGATAGCCGGACGCGCTGACCGCGTCCTCACTGTCGATCAGACGGATCACCTTGAGCGCGATCCTGTCGTCGCCCTCGTCGTCGAACACGATCGTGTGCGTCAGATCCGCGCCGAGGGTCAAGAACTCGTTGCGTTTGAAGGCGTTGACGATCTGCGCCGAGCGGAGGGTGACCGAGGTATCGGTGCGTTCCTGCACGGTGAAGCGGGAGATCACGCGGACGGTGCGTGCTGCGGCGACCGCGGACGGCGAGTAACCCTGGAGCATGCGTTGGACGCGCAGTCGGCGCATCCGTGCATCGTCGTAGACCATGTTGAGCGAGGACGCGAAGTCATCCGTGTCCGGGTCGATGGGGATCACGTAGATGCCATCATCGGTGTACATCTGTTCCCAGGACTTGTAGTCCTTCGCGTCGAGGGCTTCGGCCTCCTTCCACACCAGTTCTATGGCACGCAACACGCGGGGATCGGTCAGGCTCAGGTCAGTCATCGCTCATCAGCTTCTTCCACATTGCGTAGGCCTCACGCATTCCTGTCTCGTCGGTGACATGTGAAGTGGGCCAACCTTCTTCGGTGAGGTATTCGCGCCCCTCGCCGCGGTTGACGAGGATGGGCATGTCGGGATTGCCACCGGCACCGATCTGGACCCGGGTCCAACCCTCCGCATCGTCGGGGCTGCCGAAGCCGAACGGGCCCTGGAAGTGCTCGTGAATACGCAGACGCTCCCGGTTGACGGATTCAGGGCCGCCGTCCATGCCGATGGCCATGTGCCAGATCTCGGTCTCGTCGACGGAGATGGGAATCAAGACCCGGAAGAACGACGAGGACATCGCCACATTCGGAAAAGTGTTGAGGTTGAACCCGCAGCCGTGCATCGAGCGCATGTAGCGACGGATCCGCTCCGGACTCTCCCCGGCCTCGGTGAGTTCGTCGACGAGATGCTGGAAGCGTGGCTGGATCTCCTCGGTGCCGTCGTCGATATCGAGGTCGACGTGGGCAGCGGCCATGATCGCGACGCTGTGTCCGTTGCCGAGCGAATGTGTCTCGGCGGCCGGATCGTCCATGAACGACATCATGTCGGCGGTTTCCGCGTCGACGGAGGCCATCCATGACTTGTGCACCATCGGGAAGTGGTAGCCGTCCGTGGTGTTCTCCAGTTGGATCTTCCAGTTGCCCTTGAAGCGGAACTTGTGGACGCCGAGCACCTTGGTCGGCAGTCCGTTGCTCTGCTTGAAGAAGCGCTCCATCCAGAGCTTGGCGTCACCGAGGAAATCCTCGAGGGGTTCGGCGTCCTGGTTGAAGGTCGCCCAGATCATGCCCAGGTAGCTCTCGGTGCGCAGCGTCTGGAGGGGGAAGTCCTTCTTGTCGATGACTCCCTCGTAGCCGTCCGGATAGGGGATACCGCGCAATCGACCGTCGAGAGCGTAGGACCAGTTGTGGTACGGGCATGTGAAGCCGTTGGCCTTGCCGCTGCGCTGGTCGCAGACGGTCGCGCCGCGGTGCCGGCAGCGGTTCAGGAGGGTGTTGAAGTTTCCCTTGCGGTCACGAGTGACGATCACCGGCTGATCCCCGACCTGAGTGGTCTTGAACGAACCGGGCTCGGGGATCTCGCTCTCGTGCGCGACCCACACCCACGTGCGGTAGAAGATCTTCTCCATCTCGACACGGAAGATCTCCGGGTCCGTGTAGAGCCGTCCGGCGACCCGATCGGTGCCGACGAGATCCCCGTAATTGTTCTGGGTCGAATGTTCGATCGTCGTCATGTGTTTGCTTCCTTCGAACTCGTCACGTGCGGGTGTCCGCATCAGTGCAGATGACTCATCGCGTCGATGGGCAGGGGTGCCGCGAACATGCGCTGGGTGCGGAATCGGTGTATGCGGGCCGTGATGTCCGCCGAGCGGGTGATCTCGAAATCGATCTCGATTCGGGCACACAGCAGTTCGGCCGTACCGTCCGTGTACAGCGACAGTTGTTGCATGATCCATCGACCGTGAGCACTGTCGCGCTCGGCCCGGATCCGTTCGCTGCCGAGCAGATGCGTGTTGCGAACGAAATGTTCGGCTGGTGGAAGATATCGAGAGACCAGAGCGACGATGTCCTCGCGCCCGTGAGCGATCCCGAACTTGTCTGTGTACTCCGATCCGATGCCTTCCCAAGTCGCATCGCCGGTGAACAGCGAGCCGATCTGTTCGGGATGCTCCAGGGAACCGGGGACGTCGCACAGGTCCATGTAGCGCATCAGGCATGACCGGGCGGCGTCCTTGACTTCGAGCGCGGACAGTCGGTCCGACATGTCGGTCACGTCTACACGTCCACGTCGTCCCGAATGGTCAGCTCACGACCCATACGAGCTTCGATCTTGAAATATCTCCACAATGCAAAGTCGCCGATCATGGTGGTGCGCAACAGGTTGCACGCGTTCTTCACTGTCTCCTGGTCTTTGACGTCGGCGAGGACGTAGCACGTCCACGGCCACCCATCGGACGGTCCGACCATGTGGGCGTCGTCGTCGAAGGTGCCGATGATGTCGACGCCGTCCATGCGCTTGAGATCGGAGAGCATAGTGGAGATGCCGACCCAGACCGGGCCGATCTCCGCCTTGGGGAGATCGAAGAAGTTCTGGTTGTTGCCGATGCAGAACAAGGTGCGCAATGGTTCGGGCACGACAGGTGTCCTTTCGGTCGGGTGAGCCTTGCGGGCTCGCACGGTCGGAGAGGCGATCAGGGAAAGCTGGGGATACCGGAGTCGAGACCGAGCAGAATCGAACCGGCGGCCTCGAACGTGTTGGTCTGCAACATGGCGTGCTGGGCAGGAACGAGCGCATCCTGCAGATATCGCTGGAGAGGATGACTGTCGTAGATCGCGCCGGTGCCGGCGAGATCGAAGGCCGACAGCACCACGGTGCGACCGACATGCGCGGCATGTGTCGCTGCCAAGCGGAGCATCGCCTTGTGTTCGTCGGAGATCGGATCGCCCGCAAGCGCAAGACTCCACACTTCGTCGGTGACCTCGTAGAAGAATGCACGTGCCGACCGCAGATCGGCCTCGGCCCTGGCCAGACCGATCTTGTAGGCGGGACGGTTGCCCTTGGCGGTACCGCCGGTGATGCTGGAGCGCGCTGCACCGACCTCCTGCACGTAGTCGAGGGCACCGCGCGCTGCTCCGAGCGTGACCACCGCGAGCACCTGCGCGGCGTAGGGAAGCATCGGGTAGCGGGTGATCGGTTCGTCGACTTTCGGTGCGCCGCCGCGGACGAAGGTCATCTCCTCGGGCACGAAGAGTTGGTCAGCGCGTATCGAGTGGGAGCCGGTGGCTGCCATGCCCGCCACGTCCCAGTTCTCGACGATCTCGACGTCCGCTGGATTCACCAGCGCGGTGAGAGGCATGCCGTTGGTGTCCGGGCCGCCGGCGAGACCGATCCCGAGGATGTCGGCGCCTCGGCAGCCGCTCGCGAACTGCCACAGCCCGCTGCACAGATAGCCACCGTCGACCTTCTCGGCTTCCTGCATGGGGAACAAGCCGCCGGCGTAGGCGATGTCGGGGCCGTCAGCGTAAATCTTCGCCTGGGTCGCGACCGGGAGAGCGGAGAAGTACACCAGCGACGATCCGAAGCTGGCGACCCAGCCCGTAGCCGGATCGATCGCAGAGATCCGTTCGACGAGGTTCATGAAGGACGACGGCGCCATCGGTTCGCCACCGAACTGTGCCGGCGTGGATGCCCGGTACAGTCCGGCCCGTTTGAGCAATGCGATGTAGTCGGGGGGTACGAAGCGTTGCTGGTCGAACTCGTCGCGCCGGTCGCGGAGCGCTTCGAGTGCGTGCTCGAACGCGCGATCCCGCGCCGGACCCGCCGGCGCTGCCTCGATCCGTTCGGTCGTGCTGGGGATGGTCATGCCGTCTCCGTTTCGGTACGTGTTCGCGCTGATGAACACGCTATGGACGAGCCGGTTACGGCGGTATCGGGACTTTCTCCCGAGGCCATAAAGTAATTCCCAATGGCGGTGACGACGTTGCGCGTCGGACGATGGACCGTCCTGCTCCCGGAGGTGTTGATCGATGTTCCCTACCCGACGTGACTTCCAGGCGATGGCGGAGCGAACGCAGACCGGCATCCTGATCCACGAGGCTGCGTCGAAGAACATCCTGTGGGCCAATCCCGCTGCGTGCCGGATGTTCGGTTTCACGCTCGAGGAGTTGCGGCCGCTCAAAGCGCACCACATGAGCAGTCAGGAACGTCAGTATCGCCGGGCGCTGGGAGTGGCGTGGCTGCAGTCCGCGGTCGTACATGGATCGAGTCGGCGGCAGTGGAAATATCGAACCAAGGACGGGGTGGACTTCCTCACCGACGCCAACGCGTCCCTGGTGCAGTTCCAGGACGGTGCGGTGGTGATGGTCGAGTTCCGCAACATTTCCGAGGAGGTGGAGATCCAGCAGGAACTCAGCTGGGTGTCGCAGTCGCTGCAGCGGATCATGACGCACACCTCGGCCGGCATCCTGGTGCTCGACGACGGCAACTGCATCGACGACATCTCACCACTCGCGGCGCGGTTGTTCGGCTCGACCACCGAACGGTTGATGGGGGCCCACCTCGAGGACCTGGGTCGATGCGATCCGTCGCTGGATTCCGAGCAGGTGGTGTCGAAGCTGGCGTCGGGCACCGGATCGGTGAAGATCCGGCAGAGGATCGAGAGGCCGGACGGCCGCGTCACCTGGCTCGCCGGTGAGCTCGAGGACGTGGTGCACGACGGCATGGTCTCGCGGGTGCTCGTGATCCGGGACGTGACCGACCGCGTCGAGTTGGAGCAGCGCCACGAATACCAGGTAGCGAACCTGCAGTATCTGAGCCGCTACAACGCGATGGGTGACATGGCGATGATCCTGGCCCATGAACTCGGGCAACCGCTGGCGGCGTCGTCGAACTACCTGCGTGGTCTCCAAACGCGCGTTGCCGGTGGCACTCTCGACCGCGATCAACTCTCCTACGGTCTGGACATGGCGGAGAAGCAGTTGAGCCGTGCTGCGGAGATCGTGGCGTCGGTCAAACGGTATGTGCGGCGCATCGAATCGACGTCGTCGGCCATCGATCTCAACGACGTGACGGAGGAGAGCCTGTATTTCGTTCGGTTGCGCGCGGCTGAACGGGGCGTGCGGGTGGTGGTCGATCGGACCGTCGGGAGCTTGCCTGTACAGGGGGAGAGCGTGTTGATCGGTCAGGTCATCATCAATCTGTGCTTCAACGCGATCGACGAGATCGTCCTGCCCACAACGAAGACGAAGGAATTGAGGGTCACGACCTACCGCGATGGTGACTGGGCGTGCATCCGGGTGGCCGATGAAGGCCGAGGCATGGAACGAGCCCGGCGTAATCAACTCGTCTCAGGGGCGTTCTCCGCGAAGCAGGACGGCTCCGGGCTCGGCTTGATCGTGTCGGAGCACATCGTCGAGCGTCACGGTGGCGACATCGAGTTCTCTCCGAACGAGCCACGGGGAACCGAGGTTCGTATGCGGCTTCCGATCGCTGGTGGCACGCCATCGGCAGATGTGTAGCGCCGTTCCCCGATCGCGACAGCACCGGTTGCCGCGCGTCCTTCAGTCCAGACAGAACTCGTTGCCTTCGATGTCCTGCATGACGATGCAGGACTCGTCGACGCCGTCAGCGTGCAGAACCTTCACCTGCGCAGCGCCGAGTGCCACCAGCCGGTCGGATTCGGCTTGCAGAGTGGCCAGCCGCTCGTCACCTTCCAAGCCCGTGCCGACGCGGACGTCAAGATGCACCCGGTTCTTCACAACCTTCTCCTCGGGCACACGCTGGAAGTGCAACCGGGGCCCGGCGCCCGTCGGATCGGCGCACACGAACGCGCGGCCCTGCGACTCCGCAGGCAAGCTAGCGTCGTAGTCGGTCCACGTCGCGAACCCGTCGGGTGGCGTGGGCACCTCGTAGCCGAGAACGGCGCACCAGAAGTGCGCGAGTCGTTCGGGTTCGGTGGAATCGAACGTGACTCGGACCTGCCTGACCGACGCCATGCGGGCCACCCTAGGGAGCAGTGCCATAACGAGCAACCGCATTTTCGGACGCGATATCGCGTTCGGTCATCGAATCGAAGGTCGATGGTGGGCATCGGCTCTTGCTACCACGGACGTGGACATCGCCAACTGACGGTCTTATCTGCAGCCTCAGTGCTCGTTCACCGGGTAGGCGAGGGTCTCGCGAGTGAGGTGGAACAAGCCGGGCATCAGCAGCGCAACAACTATCACCACGACCACCTTGTCCATGCTCGGAGCTCCGACAACCAGTCCGACGACCGCAACACTTCGCCGTGTCTTCACCCGGGTACGCCCCGCGTCCGATAGGGGACCCTCGGATCGGCACACGACACTTCGATGAGCCCGGCACACCACCGATGCGCCCCATCCGAACGCAGCCACGGCCACGATCGCTACCGCCCACAGCAGCACAGTCACTTCGAATCCTCCACGTGTCGTCGGTTGGTAGAAGACCGCCCGCAGGCTACGTAACCGCGCGTTCCATTACAGGCTCGCAACAGAGTTGCAACAGTCTTCTCCGATACTCGAGAAACGAACAGACACCCTGTTCGCCCGGGAGGATGCTGGATCATCCGAGTTACACGGCTGCACTCCATCTCGTTGCGCGATTCTCCACGACCCCGGGGGGGTAGCTCATGAACACCGGCAGCGGCTCGCGCGACGTTCCACCACCTCGGCGGCGTGACGCCGCCGTACGAACCGATCGCCTCAGGGAGACGGAATGTCAGTCGTAGAACCATCGAAGAGTTCGAGGACCCGTAAGCACCACGACGGCGCCGACTTCCACGCCGAGAAGAGCGAATACCTCGAAAAACGTTCACTTCGTAAAGGAACCGCAGGGTGGGTGCTCCTTGCGGGACTCGGTGTCAGTTATGTCATCTCCGGTGATTACGCCGGATGGAACAACGGACTCGCCGAAGGCGGATTCGGCGGTCTGCTCATCGCCGGCGTGGTCATCGCGGGCATGTATTTCGCGATGGTGCTCGGGATGGCGGAATTGTCGTCGGCCCTTCCGGCCGCAGGGGGCGGATACACCTTCGCCCGCCGCGCGCTCGGCCCCTGGGGTGGATTCGCCACCGGCACGGCCATTCTCATCGAGTACGCGATCGCACCTGCAGCCATCGCGACGTTCATCGGCAGTTATGTCGAATCGTTGAACATCTTCGGGATCACCGACGGATGGTGGATCTACCTCGCTGTCTACGCCATTTTCATCGGCATCCACCTCACCGGTGCGGGCGAAGCGCTCAAGGCGATGTTCGTCATCACCGCCATCGCACTTGTCGGACTCGTGATCTTCGCAATCTCTGCGGTGGGACTGTTCGAGTCCGACAATCTCACGGACATCGCGCCGACCGATGCCGTCGGCGCCTCGGGCTTCCTGCCGTTCGGTTACTTCGGTATCTGGGCCGCGGTCCCATTCGCGATCTGGTTCTTCCTGGCGATCGAGGGCGTTCCTCTCGCTGCGGAGGAGGCGCGTGAGCCGGAGAAGAACGTGCCGCGCGGCATCATCTCCAGCATGCTGGTGCTCCTGCTGACCGGAGCGACCGTGCTGTTCCTCGCGACGGGTGCGTTGGGCGCCGAGGGGTTGTCGACCTCGGGCAACCCGCTCGTGGAGGCGCTGGGTGACGGGACAGCGGCGAAGGTCGTCAACTACATCGGGCTCGCCGGGTTGATCGCCAGCTTCTTCTCCATCATGTACGCGTACTCGCGGCAGACTTTCGCGCTGTCCCGGGCCGGCTACCTGCCGACGAGCCTGTCGGTGACGAATTCCCGCAAGGCACCCATGCTCGCGTTGATCGTGCCCGGCGTGATCGGTTTCGTCCTGTCGCTGACCGGTGAGGGCGCGATGCTCCTCAACATGGCGGTCTTCGGTGCCGCCGTGAGTTATGTACTCATGATGGTCAGCCACATCGTGCTGCGCGTGCGCGAGCCCGGGATGCGGCGTCCGTACCGCACGCCCGGTGGTGTGGTCACGACGTCGTTCGCGCTGGTGATCGCAGCGGCCGCTGTGGTGGCCACCTTCCTCGTCGATCCCGTCGCGGCTCTGTGGACGTTCGCCGCGTTCGCGG
>NZ_JBKFBA010000006.1:202391-204663 GCF_053345925.1 Rhodococcus sp. C26F | reverse complement strand
TCGCGAACTCCCCGGACGAGGAGTTCGCGGCCCTCGCGAAGGCGGAGGAAGAGCTGGGGTGACGACCTCAGGCCGGGGGCGCGGCCGTCCGCTCACAGCGTGCGGACCGAGGTGGGTTCGTAGACCATGACCGAAGCCGTCGGCGCTCCACGGCAGGTCAATCGGCACGGGGGAGTGCGATGGGCCCGCAGTTCGACGTCGACACGCTCCGGGTGTGGTGCACGACCGGCGAGCCGGATCCGCCAGAGATCACCCTCGCGGACACTCTCGGCGACCGTGTAATCACTGCGCCCGGCCGGACCGAAGCGTCGGAGCGTGGCAGCGAGCGCGGCCTGCTGAGGCGGAGACATGTCGGTGTAGCCGCGTAGATGGTGGTGGTGGATCCGGTCGAAGAAGTGTTCTTCGATCGTGAGGACGGACGATTCGGCGTCGAGACCGCCGTAGTAGACACCGTCGGGTACGACGACGACGTTGGCGGCGAACCGGTCTCCGCCTACGTGCGAGCATTCCCAGACCTGGTCGGGCCAGCGTTCGGCCAGAGCGCGTGCGACCGGCCGTCCACGCACAGCGCAACACGGATCGTGGTGACCGTGAGCGCAGACCAAGAGGACGGAGAGGCCGCCGAGGTCGCCGGCAGTCTCGAGGGCGGTGACGATCTGCGTCAGATCCTCCTCGCGATCCCACGTTCCCCATTGCTGACGCACCGCGCCCGAGGTCTCGCGCCGGAGCACTGCCCACTGGTCGTGTCCTCCGCGGCGACGACGGCCGGGGCGCTTGACCAGCAGTATGCGAGCGCGGGCCGCCTGCGCGGCGGAGAACACGGCCGTCTTGGTCGCGGCGTCGAGATCGAGCCCCTCGAACCCGTTCACGGGCCATCTGCCCCGATACTCGACGAGGACCCAGACGAATCCGCGCGGGGCCGTGCCGGCTATCGGATCACCCCGCTGTCGGGCACTGTCTGCGCAGAAGAAGCGTTCGGTTGAGGCCACAGTGCACCGTCACTGTTCCGCGGGGACGAGGATCCCTGCGCGCAACAGCCGTTCGACCAGGTCGGTCCCGAGGGTTTTCGTCGGGTGGGGTTCGCCGTCGAGCAGGCGCGTGACAGACGGCAGTTCATCGTCCGCCACGGCGACACGGCCCACGCGCGTGACCAGGTGTGAACCTTCCAGACGTGCATACAGCGCGCTGCGGAGTTTCACCGTGGTGTCGGGGCCGAGATCGTGTACGGCGGCGAATTGGGCGAGCGGCCCCAGCGGTGCCGGACGCGCCTGCTCCCGCCGGGCACGGTGGAACAGGGAGGTGACGTCCGCCTCGGCCAGTGCGGCGATGAGATGCTCACGGACAGCAGTGATCTCGTCATCCGGATCGTCGATGCTCATGGGTAGTGCACCGCGCATCTCAGGATCGTCGCCGAGCGCAGCGAGTGCTGCTCGGGTCAGATGCTCGGCAAGTGCGTGGCGCGTCCACGTATGGATGCCGACGGTGAGGTGGATGGAGATTTCCCCTCGGGCCTCGGCGGCATGGATCCAGCCGCGCGGTAGATAGAGACAGTCGCCGGGTTCGAGCACGGTGTCGATGCACGCCGGCTCCGCCGCAGCTCGGGCGACTGCGGCGCGGTGATCTGTCCAGGGCTGATTGCGCAGCGGCGCCGGGTGGACGGGCTCGTGGATCACCCACCTTTTGGTTCCCTCGATCTGCACGACGAAGACGTCGTGGACGTCGTAGTGATGGCTGAACCCTTGGTTCCGAGGTGGAGTGATGTACGCGTTGACCTGGACGGGATGTCCGAGTTCGTCGCTCAGAGCGGTGCCGAACCGTGAGATCGGTTCCCACGTGCGGTGCAGTGCCTGCAGGACGAGGGTGGCACCGTCGGCGAGGTTGCGCCAGAGCATCGTGTCGTCGAGTTGGTCGGAGATGGTCGCTCCGACCCCGCCGGGGGAGGTGAACGACGAGTCCGGCAGTGTCGTCCCGTCCTTGGCGACGCGAAGGAAGGGCGTGCGAAGTCCTCGGCGCGAGATGAGTTCGTCGACCGCCTCGACGGAGAACAGGTCGGTGAATGTGTCGGCGCGACGCGTCAGCAGTGGTGCACGCCCCCAGATCTCGGACGCGAACTTCTCCCGACCGATGTCGATCAGGCGGGTTTCCAGGACTCCGGCGTCCGTTTCGACGCCGAAGTCCTGGGTGCGGTATGAGGAGTCCTCACCCTCAACTGCCGCCGTCGGCTCCGCCATCGGCTCCTCCGTCAGCCCCGCCGTCGGCTCCACCATCGGCG
>NZ_JBKFBA010000006.1:125790-202313 GCF_053345925.1 Rhodococcus sp. C26F | reverse complement strand
GTCGGCGCCCCCGTCGGCTCCTCCGTCAGCGCCACCGTCGTGAACGCCCGGGACGCCGACTGCACCGCCGTCCGCCGGGCCTTCCTGGCCTTCGTCCTTGTTCGGATCCTGCTGTGGGTCGGTCATGATTCCTCCCGAGGTCAAAAGGCTTGGGAACAGCGGCGTTACCGGCTCCCGGAGCCTGCAGCGGTGTATCGTTCGGCCGATCTCAGCTTATCCGGGCGCATCGGTGGCCACGTTCGATTCCGAGATCATCGAACCGTTGTGCCACGCGCTGTACCCGCACACTCGCCGGCGCGGCGACGTTCAGAAGAAAGTCGAGGCGTTGCGCGCCGATTATCGGGTACAGGAGAGTATGGCTGACGAGAATCCCGACGCGTCCGAGTTCGACCCGCAGAACCCCGATCCCGCGAACACTCCTGGTCTCGAACCCGGAGGCGGGGTGGCGCCCGGAGATACTCCGCCCGCCGAGACCTCTGTGGGCGGTCCGCAGCACGAGCCGCCACAGCGCCGCAGTGCCGGCGCCCTCGTCGCCATCGTGATCGCAGTGGTCGTGGCCTTGATGGTGGCCGGCGGACTGATCATTCGAGCAATCGGGCTGTTCTGAACGATCGACGGAACGAAGGTGAAGAGGTACCGGAAGAACGAATTGCCTTGCGGTAGTCGAGGAGGGCGGGGACGGGTCGCATCACGACGACGTCACGCCGCCGTATCGGTCGATTCGATGCGACGGCGGGTTCGGCGCGCCCCACGTTCCGAGCCAGATCGTCTTCACGCCGGCCAGCATCCGTCTCGACTCGGCTTCGGGCGGCCTGAGCGATCGGTCCTTGAAGAACGCCATGACGATCATGTCGGTCAGCGTCGTGACCAGACCCTCGTGGTCGTCCGAGAGCGGAGTGATCTCCCCGGCGTCGGAGTCCCTGCTCATCTGCGCTGCCAGTTGGCCGTTGAGATCGGTGACCAGCGACGTCCACCGAGCGTTGAGCTTGTCGTCGTAGTTGACTGCTTGCAGGCCGGCGACCATCACGCGGTCGCGCTCGACCCAGGCGCGATAGGACGTGCCGAAGAGCCGGTCGAAATAGTCGGCGTGGGACTCACCGGCGCGGCGGTGGTAGCCGCCGATGCTGTCGGCCCAGTCGTCCCATGCTCTGCCGACCAGTTCGCCGAGGACCTCGTCCTTGGACTCGAAATAGAAGTAGAAGTTCGGTCGCTTGATTCCCGCAGCTTCGGTGATGTCCTTGACCGAGATGTCCACGGCCGGCATCTCGCGCAGGCACCGCTCGAACGCGTCGAGAATGGATTGCCGCTGGACCTCGCCGCGCGGAATCCGCCGACGTCGCCCGACGTCCTGGTCGGGTAGCCGTGCTCCGGCATCCCCGCCGCTCACCGCTGACGGGGACTTGGTCGACTCCATGGCTCGCATCCTAGTGTCGCGTTGCGGTCGGATCGGGGCAGGCAGGACCGGCCCCGGGGGTAGCGTCGGGCACGTCGCGTTCCAAGGAGGGTTCCATGGGCAAGGTGGTCATGTACGCCTCGGTGTCGGTGGACGGCTTCATCGCCGACGACAATGATCAGCCCGGACCGTTGTTCGACTGGTTGACCAGTGGCGACGTTCCGTTGGACGACAGTGGCTTCGTGAAGGTGTCCCGGACCTCCTACGACTATATCCGGCCGTACTGGGACGAGATCGGGGTGACGATCGCCGGTCGGCACGTCTTCGACATGACCGACGGCTGGGATGGAGAACCGCCGGCCGGGGTCGACCACGTGGTCGTCGTTTCGCACCGGCCGAGGCCCGATGGATGGCACCCCGAGGCGCCGTTCCACTTCGTAGACGGCATCGACGCGGCCGTGACCACGGCGCAGGAACTCGCGGGTGACCGCACCGTCGAAGTCGCCGCCGGCGACGTCGGAGGCCAGGTGCTCGCCGCCGGCCTGGTCGACGAGGTGCGCATGGATGTCGTGCCCGTCGTATTGGGAACCGGGAAGCGCTACTTCGGTTCGGTCCACGCGCAGCACCTGCTGGACGATCCCGAGGTGGTGATCCAGGGCGACAGGGTTCTCCACCTGCGCTATCCGGTGCGCCGGCGATAGCGCGTGTGGCCACTGCGCGGTCGACGACCGAACAGTGGCCACACGGCACAGCGCTTCACGACCCGATAGAGACGCGATCAGGCCTGGACCTCGACGGGGACCGCCGATCGAGACGGTTCGAATGTCAGGCCCTCGAACTCGAGGGCCTTCCACCAGCCCTCGATCATGTTCCAGAAGTCGATCTCACTCGAGTTGTAGACCTCGTTGAACACGGCCTTGGACACGTCGCCCTGACCGTTGTAGTAGCCGGGCGTGCACGCCGCCCAGTACGCCACGCGCGGTTCGTTCGACGCGCGGACCTTCGCGACCCACGAGGACTCGGCCTCCACGGTCGGTTCGAACGAGCCGATCCCGTTGTCCAGCACGTGGCGGATCAGGCGCGCCGCGTGCCGAGCCTTCCGATCGAGCATGTACACGAAATTGACGTAGTAGGCGGTCTGGCTCATGCCCAGCTCGACGAAGTTCGGGAAACCGTGCGTGAAGAAGCCGTGCATGGTCTTCGCGCCGTCGGAGAAGTACTCCTGCATCGACCGGCCGTCGCGCCCGAGGACGTCGTAGCCGTAGATCCCGGCAGGGCCGGACCCGGTTTCGAATCCGGTCGCGAACACGATGCAGTCGACCTCGTAGTGCTTGCCGCCGACGACGATGCCGTCGACCGTGATGCCGTCGATGCCCGTCGGCGCGGCCGCCAGCGTCACGTTCTCACGGTTGAAGGCGCCGAGGTATTCGTCGTTGAAGCAGGGCCGCTTGCACATGTATCCGAACCACGGCTTCAACCCGTCGGCGACGGCGGGGTCGGTGACGATCGAGTCGATCCGACGGTGTGCGCTCATGAGCAGCTGCATGTCGGCGATCTCGGCGACGACGGCCTGATCGCCCGGGGACAACTCCGCCATGGGCGTCTCGAGCAGATGCTGTCCCTTCAGGGCGGGGAACAGGTGCGTCCAGCCGTCGTCGACATGGTTGCCCTCGACCTCGTGGCCGGAGATGATCCCGTTGAAGTTGTCGTGTCGCTCGTACTGCCAGCCCGGCTTCAGCGACGCCGCCCAGGCAGGGTCGGTCTTCCGGTTGTTGCGGGGCTGCACGACGCTCGGGGTCCGCTGGACTACGACGAGTTCCTTCGCGTCCGCGGCGAGGTAGGGGACGACCTGGACGCCGGTGGCGCCGGTGCCGACGACGGCGACGCGCTTGTCGCGCAGGTTCTCGAGGTTTCCGGCGGGCGATCCGCCGGTGTAGTCGTAGTCCCAGCGGCTGGTGTGGAAGATCTTGCCCGTGAATTCGCCGATGCCGGGGACCTTGGGGAGCTGCGGCTTGGTCAGTGCGCCGTTGGAACGCAGGAGGAACCTGGTGAGGAAGCGGTCGCCGCGCTCGGTGGTCACCTCCCAGCGCTGTTCGGCCTCGTCCCAGGTGGCCTGCGTAGCGCGGGTCTGGAAGTAGGTCCGCTCGTAGAGGCCGTAGTGGCGTCCGATGCGCTGGGCGTGTTCGAAGATCTCGGAGCCGTCGGCGTAGCGCTGGGTGGGGACGTATCCCGTTTCCTCGAGGAGCGGCATGTAGATGTGCGATTCGATGTCGCACTGCACACCGGGGTACCGGTTCCAGTACCAGGTGCCGCCGAAGTCGCCGCCGTATTCGACGATGCGGAAGTTCGTGATGTCGTTCTGCGTGAGGTAGGCGCCGGCGGTGAGTCCGCCGAAGCCGCCGCCGAGAACGAGGGCGTCGAGTTCCTCCGTGACGGGTTCACGATTGATCGCCTCGACGAAGGGGTCGCAATCGTCGACCTCGAACACGTCGGAGAGTCCCTGGAACTGGGCGAGGGTGTCGGGCCGGATCCGCTTCTTCTTGTCCACCTCGAAGCGTTCGCGCAGGTGGTGCGGGTCGAAGTCGAGGTCGAGGGGGAGCTTCGAGTCGGGGAGGGTGAACGCCATGGGGGAGTCCTTTGCGTGCGTGCGTCCTGAGTCGGGTCGGGGCTGTGGTTCATGGGAAACGCGGCTGGACGACTTGTCGAGATTACTTGACGGTGCGTCAAGTTGTGATCGAGGTTACGTCGGGTGTGTGATGGGTGCAACACCCGGAACGAAAACGGCTGCGCCTCCGGCCGGGTTCGTCGGCGAGAGGCGCAGCCGTTCGCCCGCCTACGCAGAGCCGAAGACGGCGTCAGAAGATGGCAGTCGGATTCACCGGCCGGTTCCACTCGGTGTCGGCTGCAGGCGCGGCACCGGGCCGCACTCGACGCAGTGGGCGTGGCCGACGAAACCGAGTTGGCGCTGGCGCTGCGGGACGGGAAACGGACGATGCGGGAGTCGTCCGTCGCAGATGCGGTGCGGCAGGCCGTTGCGGCTCGTCTCATGATCGCGAACCCCGGGTACGCCGCGTGAACCACTCGTAGTGCTCTCGTCTCGGTGAGACCGGACTCGGTCGGGCTCAGTCCGGATGTGCTTCGTCATCGATGGGCGCCGGCGGTGCGGACGAGCGAGGATGCGATTCGGCGTCGTACTCGATCACCACACAACACCGATCCGGCCGCGGGTTCAGTTCGGCATGCGCGTCGCGGTGGTTACTGCCGGCGATCACCCCCTCGATCAGGCGTAAATTCAAGCCGCATACCACATCCAGATGATCCTGGGCGACGAGGTGGAAGGGACAGTTGCGTAGGTGGACGCGGCCGTCGTCGTCGGCCCGGGGCAGGTATCCGCAGCCGCGCAGCGCCTTCAGGAGGTCGCCTCCCGAGTCGGCGACCGCTCGTCGTCCGGCGTCGCGTGCGGCTTCGTTCACCGCGGCTCGCACCGTTCCGTCGGTGTCCTGTTCGACCGCGGAGACGAGCAGCCGGGCGAGCAGTTCGTAGTCGCGCGGCGGCACGCTGACGGTCATTTCCGTCGTCGTCCTCGTGTAGACCTTCGCCGGGCGTCCCGCGCCGGGGCCGCCGCGCCCGGCAGGCCGCTGGTAGTCGACCGTGACCAGGCCGGCGTCGGCGAGCCTGTCGAGGTGATAGGCCGCGAGGGTCCGGCCGATATCGAGAGCAGCCGCCACCTCCTCGCGCGAGACCGGTTCCTCGCTCTCGGCCACGTACTCGAACAACCGGCGCCGCAACGGATCGTCCAGATTGCTCAACGCCGCCAGCGCCGTCGGGGCGGCAGACCGGGGAGTGGACATGTCCCGACTCTAACACCAAAAAGTATTGACAAATACGGTTAGCAGCGGGATTCTAAAAACATAAACTATTGTTTTTACAAAGGGGGTCCGTGATGACCACTCCCGCAGCTCACTCGTCTTCCACAGCGCCCGTTGCACCTGCACATGGCGACGTGATGCACCGCGCTCGCAGTGATCCCGCCTACGGGGCATTCGTGTTGCTACGCATCGGGTTCACCGTGCTCCCGATCGTCATGGGCATCGACAAGTTCACCAACGTGCTCACCTCCTGGCAGGGCTATCTGGCGCCGTGGATCGTCGATCTCGGTCCCCTCGGCGCGCAGCAGGTGATGCTGGTGGTCGGGGTGATCGAGATCGTCGCCGGTGTCGCCGTCGCGATCAAACCGCGATACGCGGCCTATATCGTCGCCGCTTGGCTCGCGGGAATCGTGATCAACCTGCTGAGCTATCCCGGCTTCTACGATGTCGCCCTGCGAGACGTCGGACTGCTGCTTGCGGCTCTGACCCTGGCGCGGTTGGCGTCCGTGTACGACCCGCCCTGGCGATGACCACCGCCTTCGTCCTCGGCGGCGGCGCCGGCCTCGGTGCCGTAGAGGTGGGGATGCTCTACGCGCTCACCGAACGAGGCATCCGTCCCGATCTGCTGNCGTCGGCCGGCGCGCTCAACGCCGCCTACGTCGCCGGTCGCGGTACCGGCCTCCCGGCTCTGGATGAACTGGCGGCGATCTGGCGGAATCTGCGCCGACAGGACGTCTTCCCCCTCGATCCGGTACGTCAGCTACTGGCCGTGACCGGACTCCGTTCCTCGCTGTGTTCCGACCGGAACCTGCGGCAGCTCATCGAATCACACCTGCCCTACCGTGCTCTCGAGGACGCGGCGATCCCCGTGCACCTGGTTGCCACCGACCTGCTCACCGGCTGCGAGGTGCTGCTCTCTACGGGTGAAGCCGTCAGTGCCGTGCTCGCCAGTGCCGCCGTCCCCGGTGTTCTGCCCGCCGTGCAACGCGAGGGTCTGAGTCTCGTCGACGGGGGTATCGCCGACGATGCGGCTCTGTCCCAAGCAGTGGCCCTCGGTGCGGACGACGTGTGGGTACTGCCTGCCGGCTACGCCTGTGCCTTGCCGCGTCCCCCGACCACCGCGCTGGCTACCGCGGTGCAGGCTCTGACTCTGCTCACTCACCAGCGCCTGCTGCTCGAGGTCGCCGACTTCTCCGAACGGGTCGAACTGCACGTACTACCCCCGCTGTGTCCGGTGTCCGTGTCGCCGATCGACTTCAGCCATGCCGGCGAGTTGATCGAGCGGGCCCATCGGGCGACGCAGGCCTGGATTGCCGCCAGGGGAGATCGGCGGCCCCACCCCGAACGTATTCTGTCCCTGCACAACCACCGGCCCCGGCTCGGGGAGCCGGACGCGTCGAGCGGTCGCATTCCCGGCCGCGGTTCCGATCCGACAAGGCCAGAAGACGGATACACGACAGCTGCGGCATCGGGTCGGGTGTGGCCTTCTCAGGGAAGGGGTACGCGATCGTCATGAGCACAATCACGGAAGCCATCGATGTCGATGTACCGATCCGCGTCGCATACAACCAGTGGACACAATTCGAATCGTTTCCTCATTTCATGGAAGGGGTTCGAGAGATCCGGCAACTCGACGACACGCATGTTCATTGGGTGATCGATATCGCAGGTCAGGTCCGCGAGTTCGATGCCACCATCACCGAGCAACATCCGGATGAGCGGGTGGCGTGGACGTCGGATTCGGGACCCAACCACGCGGGAGTGATCACGTTCCATCGTCTCGATGACGAGAAGACCCGAGTGACGGCCCAAATGGACATCGACCCGGAAGGATTCGTCGAGAATGTAGCCGACAAACTCGGTGTTCTCGGCAACCGGGTCAAGAACGACATGAGGAAATTCAAGGAGTTCATCGAGCAGCGCGGACACGAGACCGGTGGGTGGCGCGGGGACGTGGACCGACCCACCCCCTGAGGCCTTTCCATCATCAACGTCACCAGTTCCTGCAACGGTACCGGTTCCTCTCACCGTGGAGCTACGACGAAGGACCGGCCCGAAATGCTCGGGCCNTCCTCTCACGTGGACGTCGCCGTCCGATTCGTCGATCGCCCCTGCCACGGCAGGGGGACCACTGTCAGACGCGCTTGACCGCCTCGCGGTGGTCGACGGAGTCGTCCGATGTCTGCAGCCGCGGCGGTTCCTTGGTGAAGAACAGCATCGCGACAGCACCGATCAGACACAGGGCGGTCATGACCAGGAATCCGCCGTCGTAGGTGCCGGTACGAGCGACGCTGAAGCCCATGACCGACGGAGCGACGATGCCGGACAGCGCGAAGCAGGCATCGGCGAAACCGGCGGCCGTGCCGGGCTGGCTGGGGGCGGCATCGATGGACGCGACCCACCAGATACCGCCGGTGATGAAGCCGAAGCCCACGCCCGCGGAGATGCAGATCAGTGCGACGACGATGTTGCCGCGGAAGAACAGGATCGGTGCGATCGACGCGCCCGCCAGCAGCAGTGCGACACCGATGATGATGAATCGCGATCGGATGCTCTGCGTGCGCTTGTACACGCGGTCGACGAGGATTCCGCCGAGCAGTGCGCCCACCACACCGGCTGCCCACGGCGCCACGGAGAATGCACCGACCTCCTTGATGGACAGACCGAATTCGTGCTCGAGGTACTGCGGGAGCCAGTACATGAAGGCCCAGAACATGAAGCCCCACGAGAAGTAACCGAGACCGACGAGCCAGAGATTGCGGTTGCGGAGGATCTCGCCCCAGTCGGTGCTCGACTCGTGACCGGTCTCCTCACCGTCCAGCTGGCCGGCACGGATGTAGTCCAGTTCTTCCTTCGACACGAACTTCGCCTCGCTCGGCGAGTTCTTCAGCGTCGGATAGGCGATCACGACCCACACGACTCCGACGATCGCCAGAATCCAGAACATCGCCTTCCAGCCGGTGAGGGCGATCAGCTGGGTGAGGATCGGTCCGCCGACGAGCAGGCTGCCGGAGACCGCCACACCGCCGATCAGGGCCAGCGCCTTGCCTCGTTCCTGCGCCGGCAGCCAACGGCTGACGAGGCGGGTCGCTGCGGGGAAGCATGGCGCTTCACCGGCTCCGAGGAGGATGCGTAGCAGGATCAGGCCGATGAACCCGCCGGCGAACGGGGTCAGTGCCGTTGCGGCGGCCCAGATGAACATGCCCACGATGAGCACGCGCCGGGAACCGTAACGGTCGACCAGCGGTCCCGACAGGAGAGCGAAGAGCATGTAGCCGATCGAGAATGCGGAACTGATGATGCCGTACTCACCGGGAGTGATCCCGAACTCGGAGCGCAGATCGGATGCTGCGAACGAGATGGCACTGCGATCGATGTAGTTGACGATTACCAGGCCCAGAATGATGGCGATGGTCCACCAACGCGATTTCATAGCGAACTCCTCGGATGACGCAGTCGCAGGGTCAGATGACGCCCCGGGCCCGCAGTTCGTCGATGTCCTCGGGGCTGCGCCCGAGGTGGGAGAGAACCCTGTCGGTATCGGCGCCGGCAGGTCGACCGGTGTGTCGGATCGCACCGGGGGATCGGCCCATGCGCCACATGACGTTCTGCATGCGCACGGGGCCGAGTTCGTCGTCGTCGACGGTGGTGACCATGTCGGTCGCGACGACCTGCGGATCTGTCAGCAGGTCACTGGGTCGGTAGACCGGTGCCACGGCGGCGCCGGCCTCCTCGAAGGCGACGACGACCTCGTCGCGAGTACAGTCGGCGATCCAGTCGCCGACGTACTTGTCGAGCAGGTCCGCGTGCTCGGCGCGGGTGCGGCCGGTGGCGAACCAGTCTTCGTCGATGACCTCGGGATGCCCCACCAGGCGCAGTACCCGTTCGGCGATCGCTTGTGCGCTCGTGGACACGGCTACCCAGTGGTCGTCCTTGGTGCGGTAGAGATTTCGCGGGGCATTGTTCTGCGATCGGTTGCCGGTGCGCTGTTGGTCGATGCCCAGCTGATCGGCGTAGATCACGCCGGGGCCGACGGCGGTCATGATCGGTGTGAGGAGATCTAGGTCGATCTCCTGACCGGTACCGCCGTTGCGTTCACGCTCGAACAATGCCATCGACACCGCCGAGGACCCGGCGACTCCGGCGATGGAGTCGGCGAGGCCGAATGCCGGCAGGGTGGGAGGGCCGTCGGGGTGGCCGGTGAGATGGGCGAAGCCGCTCATCGATTCCACCAGCGTGCCGAACGCGGGACGTGTCGCATACGGTCCCTGCTGTCCGAAACCGGTGACCCGCAACATGATCAGGGCGGGATTCCGCTCGGCGAGTTCGGCATAGGACAGGCCCCAACGCTCGAACGTGCCGGGTCGGAAGTTCTCGACCACCACGTCGGCTTCGGCGGCGAGATCGCGGAAGATCTCCTGGCCTTCCGATGTGCTCAGGTTCAAGGTGACGGTCTGCTTGTTGCGGCTGACCATCTTCCACCAGAGCGGGACGCCGTTCTTGTCCAGGCCGTGCCCGCGCATTCCGTCCGGCTTCGCCGGATGTTCGATCTTGATGACCTCCGCGCCGAAGTCACCCAGGATCTGCGCGGCGAGCGGCCCGGCAAGGATGGTGGACGCGTCGAGGACCTTGATCCCGCGCAGGGGACCGGCAGGGAGCTTGTCGTCGGTCAACGGGTCTCTCCTCAGTACGGGCGGGCGAGGTAACGGCCGGCAGGCGTGCCGGTGACCGCTCCGTCGGCCAGGACCCGGTTGCCGCGCACGAAGGTGTCGGTCACCGCAGCGGTGAGCTCGAATCCCTCGAAAGGCGTGTACTCCTGGGTGGATTCGGAATCGGCCGCGCGCACGGTCCAGGTGCGGTTGGGATCGATGATCGCGATGTCGGCGTCGGCGCCCTCGGCGAGTCGTCCCTTGCCGGGCAGACCGTAACGGTCGGCCGGGTTGGAGGAGAGCAACTGAGCGATGCGGCGCAGGGACAGTCCACGCTTGCGGCCTTCGCTGATCAGGCCCGGCAGGAGGTATTCGGTTCCGCCGAAGCCGGACTTGGCGGCGAACACGTCGTCGCGGTCCTCACCGAACTTGACCTCCTCCTTGCAGCAGGCGTGGTCGGAGACGACCCAGTCGATGTTGCCGGCGAGCAGGTGCTCCCACAGCGCCTCGACGTCCTCGCGCGGACGGATCGGCGGGTTGACCTTGGCGCCGAGCCCGTTGGCGTTGTCGATGTCGGTGAGCAGGTGGCCGATGGTGACCTCGCGACGGAAGTTCACGTGCGGGAAGGCCTCGGCCATCTTCATCGCGGCCTTCAGTGCCTTCGCCGAGCTCAGGTGCAGCAGGTTGATGTTCGGCAGGCCGGTCTCGTCGGCGAGGAAGGACGCAATGGTCACGGCCAGGCCCTCGGAGTGCTGAGGCCGGGAGGCGCTGTAGGCGGCGAGGCCGCTGAGCTTGCCCTCCTGCTCGACGATCTTGGTGTAGGCGCTCATGATCTCGGCGGTCTCGCAGTGCAGCGACAGCGAGATGTGCGGAGCGAGCTCGGGGAACTGCTCGCGGGCCTTCTGGACGCCCCGCATGACGAACTCGAAGTGCGCGATGTCGTAACGCTCATCCTCAGGGATCATCAGGAAGTCGCTCTGCGAGGTGGAGCGCCCGTGCAGGCCGTGACTGCCGTAGAACATGAAGATCTTGAAGGACGTGACACCCTGCTCCGACGCGAGCGCGGGAATCTCACCGATGTGCTGCTTGGACATCGGGGCGAGATGGAACGCGTAGTCGATGTAGCTGCGCCCGGCGGAGGCCTCGAGGACCTCGGGGAAGAAATCGGCGTAGGCACCACCCTTGTTCAGGTAGTACTGGCCGGTGCGCATGTAGGTCAGTGCGGTCGTCACACCGCCCTGCGCGCTGGCCCGGGACTCCGTGTGGGTGTCCTCGGAGAGCGGGTTGTAGATGCCCCAGTGCTGATGGGCGTCGACGACACCGGGGAACACCAGCTTGTCGGTCGCGTCCACGATCTCGGCACCGTCGGCCTGGAGCTCGGGGCCGATGGCGGCGATCTTGCCGTCGACGACGAGGACGTCGGCGATGTCGCCTTCCGCGGCCGCGGTGTCCTCGGTGCGGACGACGGTGCCGTTCTTGATGAGGTAGCTGGTCATGTCATCTCCTGGGGAGTATCGGGACAGGTGGTGCGTTTCAAACGGTTACGGTGCTGCTCACGTGCTCGGCGGCGAGATAGGCCAGACCGAGCGCGGTGATGAGACCGTTGCCGGCGAGGTAGCCGCCGGCTCCGTAACCGGAGATTCCGACGGCGGCGCCGCCGGATGCGTACAGGCCGGGAATGGGGGCTCCGTGGGCGAGTACGCGGGCGTGTTCGTCGACGACGAGTCCGCCCTGGGTGTGGAACAGTGCCGGTTTGACGGCGATCGCGATGTAGGGCGCGGTCAGGGGGTGTCGGGTATCGGTGCGTCCTTGTCGATCGGGCTCGAGTCCGGCCGCGGCGCTGTGGGCGGCAGTGAGCTCGTCCTCGAGTGCTGATGCGGGCACCCCGATGGCGTCGGCGAGGTCGGTGGACGTGGCGGCCCGCACCAGCGACCCGCTCTCGGCGACGGTGCGGAAATCGTCGAACACCGAGCACAGTTCTTCGATGTGCTCGTCGATGATGATCCAGCCGGCAGATCCGGGTCGGGCGGCGAGCAGGGCGGCGAATTCCGAGTAACCGGTGGTCTCGGGGGCGAATCGTCGGCCGGTGCTGTCGACGACGATTCCGCCGTGGACCACAGTCGCCCAGCCGACGAGCGTCTGACTGCGCGACGAAAGCGCAGCGTGGCCCTGGTAGGCGTCGAGGAAACCGGTGTCGGCTCCGAGTCGCCCGCCGATGCGGAGCGCATCGCCACGGCTGAACTGACCACCGTGGTAGTGGGCGTCCGCGATCTCGGGCATGTGGGCCCGGACCAGGTCGCGGTCGGCACCGAAGCCGTTCGTCGCCAGAAGCACGGCCCCGGTCGTGAGCCGTTCGGCGTTTCCGTCGGGGGTGGCGATCTCTACTCCGGTCACGCGGCCGTCGACGGTGTGGACCTCGCGCAGACTCATCGGGGCGATCAGTTCGATCCGAGGATGTGCCTGGGCGCGGTGCACCAGGTGACGCAGCAAGTGGGAGCCGTGGCGGCCGGGAATGCTGTGGCAGCGGTCGGCGGTGTGTCCCGGATAGCGGAAGTCGGTGACGAGCTCGAGGTCGAGGCCCTGGACGTCGGCCAACCAGGTGACCAGTGCGCCGCTGACCTCGGTCAGCACCCGAGCGACCCGCTGATCGGCCGTACCTACGGTCTTGCGGGTGATGTCGTCGAGGAAGCGGTGCGGATCGTCCTCGACACCGGCCGCATCCTGCCAGCGTGTCCCCGCGGCGGGGATCATCGCCGTGCACATCGAGGTGTTGTTGCCGCGCTGGAAGTGTTCGTCGGCGTCGATGACCAGAACGTTCGCGCCCAGTTCCGCGGCACGCAGGGCCGCGACGAGTCCGCCGCCCGCGCCGGCGACGACGAGGTCGAATTCCGGACTTGTCACACTGCCTCCTAGATGGTGTTTCGCTCAGCGGAACACTGGAAAGTGATCTCCTGCACTATGCGCCTCCTCGAATTGATGCGCAAGTGGAAATTGCGCGAATTATGCTGGGAAACTTCGATGTAACCCGAGTGGTCATGTCTGGACAATCGTTTCGCTAAGCGGTACAAAGTGTCCAAGGCCCTTGAACGGTCGTGCCGCTCCCGCAGCATGTCCAGCAGACCTGACAAGGTGTTCACCATCCGAACCGACCGGCGAACGGAGCCACAATGGAGTCCTCAACTGGCGGCACCACCTCCGCCGCGCGAGCCGCAGAAGTGCTGCTCGAATTCGGTCGTCGGTCGAGCGCGCTCGGCGTCTCGGAGATCGCCCGCTCCACGGGGATCTCCAAGGCGGTCACCCACCGCATCCTCACGACCTTCGTCGAATGCGGTCTACTGCTCTATGAGCCCTCGACCCGCCGCTATCTGCTCGGTCCCGCCGCTGCCACGCTCGGGGCCCGTGCACTGGATGTGTCTCCGTTGCGTCGTGTCGCCCGCAGTGCCCTGGAAGACCTCCAACGTGCCACCGGCGAGACCGCGACGGTGACCGGCCGGTTGCCGGGCGGACGGGTCTACCTCGACCAGGTCGAGAGCACCCAGGAAATCAAGATGACCGTGGAGTTGGGGCGTCGCTTCGAGCTGTACAGCGGGTCCTCGGGACGCATCATCCTCGCGTACCTGTCGGAGTCCGAGCAGGAGGACGTGCTGTCCCGGCAATTGACGCGCCTGACCGGGAAGACCATCACCGATCCGGCCGCGCTGCGCGCAGTACTGAAGGAGGCGCGTGAACGCGGTGTGTGCCGATCGACCGGCGAACGCCAGGAAGGCGCGGCCTCGATCGCAGCGCCGGTCTTCGGTGCCGACGGCACAGTGGTCGGCTCGCTGTCGGTCTGCGGACCGAGCTACCGCATGACCGACGAGGCGTTCGACCGCTATGAGGACGCGCTCGTCGAAGCGGCGCAAAGGGTTTCGCGCGCGCTCGGATACCGGCAGGTTCACGCCCCGGTGCGGGAGCCGGTATGACGCCCCGCAGCTGGTTGTACGTCCCGGGGCATCGCGCGGACCGCATCGGGAAGGCGCTCGACAGTGCTGCCGATGCCGTCGTCATCGACCTCGAGGACGCAGTACCCGTCGATGCGAAGAAACGCGCACTCGACAACGCCATCGCGGCCGTACACAGCGCACCCGCCGACCGCGTGGTCTGGTTGCGGCTCAACGCCATCGGATCGCAGTGGCTCGACGACGAGATCACCGCGTTGTCGGCCGCCGATGGAACCCCGGCCGGCGTTCGACTGCCGAAGGCCGACGATCCCGATACCGTTGCGGCGACCGCGGGTCGGCTCGACTGTCCGGTCCACGCGATCATCGAATCCGCTGCGGGCCTGCTCGCCGCACCGCAGATCGCGCGATGCCACCACCGCGTCACCGGAATCGCACTCGGTGAAGCCGACCTCGCCGCGGACCTGCGTACCGAACCCGACGGACTGGCCTGGGCGCGCGGCTGGATCGTCACGGCCGCACGCGCAGCGGGACTGTCGTCGCCGATCCAGAGTGTCTGGACCGCAGTGAACGACCTGGACGGGCTCGCGGAATCGTCCCGAGTCGGCCGTATCCAGGGATTCTTCGGACGCTCCGTCGTCCACCCGAAACAGATCGACATTGTCAACGAGGCCTACACGCCCTCGGCCGAAGAACGAGAGCGGGCGCAGCGAATAGTCGACGACGCGTCCGCGTCCTCGACAGCGGGGGAGTCCGCAGTTCTCGACGAGAACGGCAGATTCATCGACCCGGCGGTCGTTGCGAACGCTCGCGTCGTTCTCGACCGAGCCCAGGCCATCACAGTACGAGGAGTCACATCATGACCGAACAAACCATCGCCGGTCCCGACGCACTGCTGAACGCGGTCGTCGACACCGACGTCGACATCGTCGAGCTCGGACATCCCCACACGACCGGTATGCCCTGCTCACCGAATCATCCCGGATTCCGGATGACGCTCATCCGCCGGCACGGCGACATGGTCCGGCCCGACGGCGGATCGGCATCGAACGAGATCATCGTGACCGGCGGACACGTCGGCACCCACGTCGACGCGCTCTCCCACGTCAGCCACGAGGGGAAACTGCACGGCGGCATCGACGCCGAGGAAGCCCAGCGCGGCGGAAAGTTCTCCCAGCTCGGCGCCGAGTCCATCCCCTTCATGCTTCGTCGCGGACTGCTCCTCGACGTCGCCCGCGTCCACGGGGTCGACTCTCTCGAAGCGGGGCAGGCGGTCACCGAACAGGACCTGCGCGATGCGGCCGACGCCGCCGGTGTGACGCCGCGCCGCGGTGATGTCGTGCTGATCCGTACCGGGTGGGCCCGGCACTTCGACGATCCGCAGCGCTATCTCGGACAGCAGGACGGTGTTCCGGGTGCCGATGTCGGTGCGGGCCAGTGGCTCGCGGCCAGCGGCATCGCCGCCGCCGGCGCAGACACGACCGCCTTCGAACACATCCCGGCGGGCAAGGGACACAGCGTTCTTCCGGTTCACCGAGTGCTGCTGGTGGAGAACGGAATCCACATCATCGAGCACCTGAACCTCGAGGACGCCAGCGCCCGCGGCCTGACCGAGTTCACGTTCGTCATGGCACCGCTACGCATCACCGGCGGTACCGGTTCGCCCGTGCGCCCCGTCGCGGTGGTGGCCTCGTGACCAGCACCGAGACCCGACACGACCTGACCGGAACGGTCGTCGGCCGGCTCGCAGCTCTCGCCGCCGACATCCGTACCACGGGACTGCCCGCGGAACTGCGCAAGGACGTCGCGCGCCGGGTACTCGACCTGCTCGGAAACTCTCTCGCGGCGCACAACCAGCCGTCCGCTCGCGCCGTCACCGAGGTGGCACGCAACTGGTCCGGCGCAACCGCGGCCACCGGTATCGGCACCGGAGAACGATTCCCGGCGGCCACTGCCGCGTTGGTCAACGGCACACTCGCCCACTCGATGGACTCCGATGACACCCACCTGCCGTCGGTGCTGCACCCTTCGGCCTCGGTGATCCCGGCGGCGCTCGCTGTGGGTGAAGCCGTGGGAGCCTCCGGTGCAGCCGTTCTCGACGCCGCGGGTGTGGGTATCGAGATCGTGGTTCGCCTCGGTATGGGCGGCTACGACGAGGAACTCGGCAACTCCGAGTTCTTCGAACGTGGCCAGCACGCGACCTCCATCTGCGGTGCCGTCGGTTCGGCTGCCGCCGCAGCGATGCTGTACGGACTCGACGCCGAAGGTATCGCGGACGCCATGGGCATCGCCGCGAGCTTCGGCGCCGGATTGCTCGAAGCCAACCGCACCGGCGGCACGGTCAAGCGGACGCACTGCGGATGGGCGGCGCACTCCGGTGTCACCTCGGCAGAGTTCGCTCGGGCCGGGCTGACGGGACCGCCGACCGTGATCGAAGGACGCTTCGGATTCCTGCACGCCTTCTGCGGCGATCGGGCCGACACCGCGAAGGTGCTGGACGGACTGGGCGAGCACTGGGAACTGCCGGGTATCTTCTTCAAGCCCTATCCGTGCAACCACTTCACTCACGCCGGTATCGACGCCGCACGAGCGCTCGTCCGCGACGGCCTGGACCCGGCCGATATCGTGGAAATCCAGCTCGGCGTGCCGAAGCCGGTACTGCGCACGATCGCCGAGCCGCCGGCGTCGAAGGCTGCTCCCGAATCCGGTTACCACGCGGCCTTCTCGGGCCCGTTCACCGTTGCACGAGCATTGCTCGGCGGCTCGGGGCTCGGTGTGGGACATGCCGATTTCACCGACGAGGCCGCGAAGGATCCGCGCACACTCGAACTCGCGCGGCTGGTCACGAGTTACAGCGACGACCGCTGCGACGAGATCTACCCGCATCAGTTCCCGGCGGTGCTCCGGGTACGTATCCGGGACGGTTCCTGGCACGAGGCTAGCGTCGACCACAACCGGGGTGGTCCGGCGAACCCGCTCTCCGACGACGAGCTCACGATGAAGTTCGATCTCAATGTCGAAGGACGGTTGTCGCCGGAGAGTGCCGCAGAGGTCGCCGGAGCCGCGCTGGCGCTCCCCGCCGCCGAGTCACTCGACGCCCTGATGGCGACCGTGCGCGGTTGATCGGTGCAACGTGCGGGTCGGGATTGCGTGCCGTCCGGCCGGCACGCGAAAAGGCGGGCCCTTCTCGGTAGCTCTGTACCGAGAAGGCTCGCCTTCGCCGCAGGACCCTGAGGATCGCGCATGCGGGCGAGGAACGCTGTGACCACCGTCAGGACGGTGTCGTCGTTCGTAGCTCGCGGCGCAGCAATTTACCCGTCGCCGTCTTGGGAATGTCGGAGATGATCTCGACGAAGCGCGGGCACTTGTAGGCGGCCAGTCGCTTCTTCGTGAACGCGATCAGCTCATCGGGCGTGACCGTGGCTCCGGGGCGGAGGCTGACGAAAGCCTTGACCGTCTCCCCGCGGTACTCGTCGGGCACACCGACCACCGCAGCTTCGCGAACAGCGTCGTGTTCGTAGAGCACGTCCTCGACCTCGCGCGGCCAGACCTTGTAGCCACTGGCGTTGATCTGGTCCTTCTTGCGGTCGATGATGTAGAACCAGCCGTCGCTGTCCATGTAGCCCACGTCGCCGGTGTGCAGCACTCCGTTGGGGATCGAGTTCGCCGTGGCCTCGGGCTTGTTCCAATATCCCGCCACCACCTGCGGTCCCGCCGTCACGAGTTCCCCGACCTCGCCCGGCGGAAGGTCGTTGCCGTTGTCGTCGACGATCCGCACGACGGTGTCGTAGACCGGCACGCCCACGGAAGTCGCTCCGGTCAGTTCGTCGACCGGAGCCCGCTTGCCGAGCGGCACCCCGTGCGACGGGGAAGTCGTTTCGGTGAGTCCGTAGATGTTGTGGATGTAGTGGCCGAACCTCTCCTCGAACGCCGCGATGGTGCTCGGTGGGATCGGCGCTCCGCCCGAGTAGATCTTGGTCAGGCTCGCCAGGGCCTCCTTGCTCGCGTTCGAGGCGTTCATCAGCGCGATGAACACCGTGATCGATCCGACGGTGAACGTGGCGCGTTGCTGTTCGATGGTGTCGATGGTGTCGGCCGGATCCATGCGGTACATCAGGACCAGCGGTGCGCCGGTCAGCAGCGACAGGGCGATATGGCCGACGAGTCCGGTGATGTGGAACAGCGGAGCGACGCCGAGGACGACGTCGTCGGGACCGATGTCGATCCAGTCCCGGTAGGTCTGCGCATTGAACGCCACGTTGCGGTGGGTGGTCATCGCGCCCTTCGGTGGGCCGGTGGTCCCGGAGGTGTACGTCAGGAAAGCGACCGTGTCCGGGCCGATCTCGGCAGGAGGGACGGTCCGACCCCGGAAGGCCGCGAGTATCTCCGCCATGTCCGTGGTGCCCGCGCACGCGACGCGTTCGACGCCGGCGAGGGTGCCGCTGTTCGCACTCTGGTACTCCAGTTCCGATGTCGTGATCACGGTGCGCACGTCGGTCGACTCGACGACCTTCGCTGCCACCTCGGTGTAGAGGGATTGCAGCGCCACGAGGACCGTGGCACCGGAGTCGCGCAGGATCTCCTCGAGTTCGCGTTCGCGGTACATCGGGTTGGCGGACACCGCGATACCGCCGGCCTTCCACGTTCCGAGTTGGGCGATGACGAACTGCGGCACGTTCTGTGCGTAGATCGCGACCCGTTCACCCGGACGGAACCCGGCGTCGAGGATGCCGGCGGCGAAGGCGTCGCTCAGTTCGTCGAGTTCGCCTGCGGTGATCCGGCCGTCGAAGTAACGGATGATGTCGGCGTCCGGAGTGCGGTCGACGGTCGCCCGGAACATCGCCAGGGCATTATCGAACTCGATCGTGCGTGGTTGCCGTTGCGCAGCGTCGTACTGCGACAACCACACCTTGTCGTCGTAGATGGTCATGGTTCGCCTCAGCGGATGACGATGGGATTCACCGGGGCGCCGGTGCCGTTGACGATCTTCAGTGGCGCGGCGGTGTAGAGGAAGCTCCATCGGCCGTCCGCGGCACAGGCGTCGGCGAGGTCGTCGAGCCAGGCGATCTCCGTCAGCGTGACACCGAGGTTGCGCATCAGCGCGCAGTGCAGTGGCAGCGCGACGCCGCTCTGCGGGTCGTAGGTGACCTCGTTGGCGATCGTGTCGGTCACCAGGTTCGGAATCTCCTTGTCCTGGAACCACTCCACGAGTTCGGGGGAGTAGGTCAGGCCGGGCTCGCAGAATCCGTCGTAGAACTGCTCGGGGTTGTTCAGCTCGTACCAGTACCTGAGCCATCCGGTGCGGATGATCAGGATGTCGTGCGGCTCGATGGTCACGCCCTGGGCGGTCGCAGCCTCCTCGAGGTCGCGATGATCGAAGGTTTCACCCTTGTCGAGATAGGGCTTCCCGCGATGGCGGGCCATGTCGATGAGGACACCGCGACCGACGACGCCCTTCTCCGCGATCGGGAGTACGGAGGCTTTGTCCATCCCTCCGACGGTGCTGCGGGCGTCGTATCCGTTCCAGAGTTTGCCGTCGTACCAGACATGTCCGAGTGCGTCGTACTGGGTCGATCCCTGGAGGAAGACCAAGGCGGTGTCGTCGGCGTAGTGCAGACCACCCGGGAAGGACGGAGCCCCGTCGCCATCCCAGGAACTCTCGTCCAGCACGTTCTGCCGCTTGATTCCCTCGCGACCCGGCCAGAGCGGGTCGCCCGGGCTCTCGGCGCGTCCCATGTGGATCTGGAGTGTGAAGGTCTCGCCCGACTCGACGTGCTGGACGCCGCGCAGAACCTCCCGTGCATCGAGGTAGTTCAGTGCACCCAGCTCGTCGTCGGGTCCCCACTTGCCCCAATTGCTCGGCGCTTTCTCTCCGAGCAGTTCACGCATTGCGGGAGCGTCGACCTCGGTCATGTTGTCCTCCATCGGATAAACAGCGGAAGCGAGCACACGCTCGGTGTCGCTTATGGTGCACGTCACACATGGTGACGTCAACGGTTCGATATTTTCGCGAAAATGCCTGCGACGCAGCCGTGGAAGTGGATACGCTGCCCGGAACGGATGAGGGCCGTGTGGGCAGTGTTCAGCTATTCCAAACACGGGGGTTGTCGGTGAGCGCGGTTTCGGTCGACAGGTCGGCGTCGGTCGGGGTCGGTTTGCGTCAGGTGCGAACGGCGCGCGGCATGACGCTGCGGGGCCTGGCCCAGCGCATCGAGGTCAGCCCGGCCACGCTGAGTCAGATCGAGAACGACAAGACCGGACTGACCGTCGAGCGCTTGAACCGCATCGCCGACGCACTCGGGGTGAGGCCGGCGGAAATCCTCGAAGCCGGTCGGGTGGCACCCGCAGTACCCACAGAGGAACCGGAAACCCTCGTCGCGACCCGGTCGGACCCACCCGGGCAGACCGAAGCGCGTCGGCAGTGGCGTGAGTACGAGCCGTTGTCGCTCGCGCCCGTGGTCCAGGCCGCGCTGGAGGAGATTCTCGCCGTGGGTTACCACGGCACGAGCATGCGCGAGATCTCCAAGCGTTGCGGCCTGTCGGTTCCCGGCATCTACAACTACTTCACCAGCAAGCAGGACATCCTGATGACGATCTATCAGGTGGCGATGGCTGATCTGGAGCAGCGCACGCGCGGCGCACTCGCCGAGGGGGCCGGCCGAGATCCCGTCACGGTCTTCACATTGCTGGTCGAGAACCTGGCGTTGTACCACACGCACCGCCGCGAATTCGGCTTCATCGGTGCCAGTGAGATGCGTTCTCTCACAACGGAGAACCGGCGGATCATCGCCAACAAGAGGAATTGGCAGCAAGCGGTCGTGGACGAGAGGGTGCTGGCCGCCGTGCGCGCCGGATCGTTCCGGGTCCGAAACCCCGAGGACGCCGCTCGCGCCGTGGTCTCGATGTGTACCGCTCTCCCCACCTGGTGGCGACCGGGCGGGCGGATGAGCCCGGAGGAAGTCGCGAACCTCTACGTGGAGTACGCCCTCGATCTCATGCAGTACCGAGGCGCAGACCTCGACCGCGGTCCTTGACCGAACCTCGACCTCATTCCACGACGTCCCCGACCGAACCTTCGAGGGAGAAACCGTATGACCGACGTTGCCAACAGCATGCTCACCGCGCAGACGAACACCGGATCACTGGATCTTCGACCGTCTCCCAGAGCACTCGAACTCGAACAGGCGCTGGTGGAGTTCATGCACAGCCACGTGTTCCCCGCCGAACACGAATACGAGGCCTACCGCCGCAACGTCGGCCCCGACGACCACACCGTCCCGCCCGTCATCGAGACCCTCAAACAGGAGGCCCGCAAGCGCGGACTGTGGAATCTGTTCCTGCCCTCCGAATCCGGCATCGGACAGCTCGACTACGCCGGACTCGCCGAGATCACCGGTTGGAGCCTGCATCTCGCACCGGAAGCCACCAACGGGCAGGCTCCCGATACCGGCAACATGGAACTGCTCCACCTGTTCGGCACCGATGATCAGAAGAAGCAGTGGCTCGACCCGCTGCTGGACGGCGAGATCCGGTCCGCCTTCTCGATGACCGAGATCGCCGTGGCCAGCTCCGATGCCACCAACATCGAGACCAGAATCGAGCGCGACGGCGACAGCTACATCATCAACGGTCGCAAGTGGTGGACCAGTGGCGCCGCGGATCCTCGCTGCAAGTTGCTGATCGTCATGGGCAAGACCGATCCGAGTGCCGACACCCACCGTCAGCAGTCCATGATCCTGGTGCCGATCGACACTCCGGGGGTCACAATCGTCCGCGACCTGCCGGTGTTCGGACGACACGACCAGCACGGTCACTGCGAAGTCGTCTACGACAACGTCCGCGTGCCCGCCGAGAACCTCCTCGGGGAGGAAGGTGGTGGATTCGCCATGGCGCAGGCACGTCTCGGGCCCGGCCGCATCCACCACTGCATGCGCGCACTCGGTGCCGCCGAACGGGCCCTGGCGCTGATGACCACGCGCGCGCAAGGGCGTGTCGCCTTCGGCAAGACACTGGCCGAGCAGGGTGTCGTGCAGCATCAGATCGCCGAATCGCGCGTCGCGATCGAACAGGCCCGGCTGCTGTGTCGTCTTGCGGCCAAGACCATCGACGAACACGGGAACAAGGCCGCCGCCCCGTACGTGTCCGCCGCGAAGGTCGCAGTGCCGCGCATGACCCTCGAGGTCATCGACCGGGCGATCCAGGTGCACGGCGGAGCGGGTATGAGCGACGACGTTCCCTTGGCCGCGATGTACGGCTGGCACCGCGCCATGCGCATCTACGACGGGCCCGACGAAGTACACCTGCGCACGATCGCCAAGAACGAACTGCGCAAGTACCCGAGGTGACCGCACTCCTCATAGAAAGGGCGACTAGACCGAGCGTAGGAAGCGGCGCAGCTCGCGGGTGACGTCGTTCGGGGCCTCGATCTGGTGACCCCACGTCGAGCGGGCGTCATCGACGAAGCCGTGCGCCAGGACTACTGCCGGCCCGGTCCCGATGCGTTCGAAAGCGATGTCGAGCCCATACACGTCGACGTGCACGGTCCGATCGTAAGCCGGGCACCGTAGGCCGATCACGACCGTGCGTCGGACTTTCCCTCCACTCGACATATTGTCTGCCTATGGCCGCCGGTTTCGATTTCTTCTGGGCTCGATTCCTGTGGACCGTGCTCATCTTCGTGGGTGTGCCGACCCTGATCGGCGTGAGCATCGTGTGGGTCGCCTGGCAGCGGGAGCGTGCCGGTGTCCGGCGTCCGTCGAGCGACCACGAGCCGACCGCTGCTCGACCCGTGGGTCTCGGCCGACGCGGCCTGTGGGCGACCGGTGCAACCGCATTCACACTCGGATTCTTGTCCTGCGCGGGCTGGTTGAGTTGGTCGGTCGAGCACGACGGCGAGTTCCGAGGTCCCGGCCTGCCCGCACCGAACGAGTTCCCCACCTGGCAGGTGATCGCCTGTGGAGTGACCGTCGTGCTGGCGTGCTTCCTTTCCGCTCGTCGATCCCGCTGGGTCGTGAGCGGCGGACTGGCCGCCGCAATCGGCACGGCAGCAGGGTTCACCACCGCATTCAGCGTGGTTGCCAGTACCGACGACACCGGTCAGGCGGGAGTGGGAGTGATGTTGTCGGAGATCGGATGGGGCATCGGACTGTGCCTGCTGATGCTTGTCAGGGCCGCTTGGATCAGAGGTGCGCGTCGCAGGGCGGTGGGCGCGTCGTAGCTCATCGATGCGGTCGCGGGAACGATCGGCGTCGAACCGCTTCGCGTGCGATGTCGAGGTCGCGCCGAGTCCGCACAATGTCGAGATCCGAGCACCGGCTCCGTCCCAGCAGCAAACGGACGAGACAACATCGAAGGGTGGATCCCATGACACACTTACGACGTTTCGATCATGTCGGCCTGACCGTCTCGGACCTCGACGTCGCGACGGCGTTCTTCGTCGGCCTCGGCTTCGAGGTCGAAGGCACCGGCTCTGTGCAGGGCGACTTTCCCGCGACCGTCTGCGGCCTTCCCGGCACGCACTGCGAAATCGTGATGCTTCGGCCCCCGGACGGAGGAGCCCGGCTCGAACTGTCGAGGTTCATCGCACCCGACCATCTTTCCGGCTCGCCGACGGCGATGCCCAACGAGCTCGGGATCCGCAATGTGTCCTTCGAGGTCGGCGACCTCCAAGCTGCCGTCGATGCTGTCGCCGAGCCGGGATACGGCCTCGTCGGGGGCATCGGTGAGTACGAGAACAGTGTGCGAATGGCGTACGTACGGGGACCCGACGGGATCATCGTCTCGCTGTTCGAACAGCTCGGTTGACGCTTGCCCCTGCCCGCGGAGATCGGCACCGAAAGTCTGAGTACATGCGTGCGCAGACTGCTAGGGTGCCGGGGTGCAGATCGCCGTCGTCGTCTTCCCGGGTCTGACCGCACTGGATGTCGTCGGACCGTACGAAGTGCTCCGGTATCTCCCCGAGGCGGACGTGCGCTTCGTCTGGCACGAGACCGGACCGGTCGTCACCGACAGCGGAGTACTCGCGCTCGGCGCGACCCACACTTTCGACGAGACACCGTCCCCGGACATAGTGCTCGTACCCGGCTCGGGGACAGCCATCGCCGTCGCCGCCGAGGACAAGCGTCTCCGCTAATGGCTGCGCAGCACACACCGGACATCGACGTAGACCGTCTCCGTATGCGGCGGGGCGCTGGTTCTCGCCGCGGCGGGACTTCTCGAGGGCCGGCGAGCGGCGTCGCACTGGCAGGCGCTGACGCCGCTGCGTGCGTTCGGTGCCGTGCCGTGCGGTGACGAACGGGTGGTCTTCGACGGCGAACTCGCCACCTGCGCCGGCGTCTCCGCCGGTATCGACCTGGCACTGTCGCTCGCGGCCCGGATCGCGGGGGAGGAACGCGCGAAGGCGATCCAGCTGATGATCGAGTACGACCCCGACCCGCCATTCGGCAGCGGTCACACAAGTTCCGCGTCGCGGCATACGAAAGTGCTGGCCAACGCACTTCTCACGCGCGATGCCGTTCGCGTCTCCAATATGACCGCGGGAAGTCGTCTGGCGTGGTCGGCCGTCATCCGAAGAGTGCGTGGGCGTCGGTCCTCGGCTCGCCGCTGAATCGAACGCTCGGTTCTAACTTCGCTGATCGGACCAGTTGTCCTTATCGGCCGTTACCAGTCGCAATCGACTGTGCCATTGGTATTTATTTTCCGCAGCCGTTGGAATCCAAGGCCACGCGAACGCTAGCGTTCCTGGCCAGTGATGTGAGTCACTCCCAAGATTCTCTGTGGTCGGCGCAGCCCCGCCGGCGCGGCGCAGGAGGCAAACGTGGAAATCAAAGATGCGGTACCCGGTACAGAGGTGACAGTTCCTGCCCGGCACGGACCTGATCGCGCGAAGATCCTGTCCATGCCCTGGCCGTGGTACCTCGCTCTGGTCGCGGTAGGTCTGGTTGCTGTCTATACCGGCACGCTCCCGGAGAACATCTTCGGCGGCCTGGCCATCGCCATGATCATCGGCTGCGGGCTGTTCTGGATCGGCGACCGCACGCCGGCATTGTCCGCTATCGGCGGCGGCCCCTTGTTGTGCGTCTTCGTCCCGGCCCTCGCCGTGTATTTCGGACTGGTTCCGGACAGCTTCTCGACCATCGTCAAGGACTGGTTCACCGGTTACGGATTCGTCGAAATCCTGGTCGCGTCGATCATCGCCGGAAGCATCCTGGGGATGGACCGGCGTTTCCTGATCAAGGCGGGCGGCCGCTTCTGCGCGGTGATCGTGGTGGCGTTCGCGCTGGTGGTCACGATCATCGGGACGATTGCCGCGGTCACCGGGTTCGGGTTCAGAACCGCCGTACTCGACGTCACCATTCCGATCATGGCCGGTGGTATTTCGGGCGGGGCCATCCCGCTGTCGCAGATGTACGCGGACACGATCGGCGGTGACGCCCAGCAGTACATGTCGAGCATCGTGCCGCCGATCATCTGCGCCAACCTGCTGTGCATCGCCCTGGCATCGGTGTACGCCAACCTCACCCGTCGCCGCACACAGTTGTTCGTCGGCTTCAACGGCAACGGCGAGATGCTGCGTGTGAAAGCAACCCCGCAGCAGGCCGCCGCGTTGTCCGAGAAGCGACCTCTGACGATCAGTGGTCTGGGTACCGGACTTCTGATGACCGGGGCCATCTACCTTGTGGGCGCCATGCTGCAGGCCGTCGTTCCGCCGGTGCACCTCTACGCCTGGGTCATCCTGCTCACTGCAGTGATCAAGCTGGCGGGTGTATTGCCGCGAGAGGTCGAGGAGTCGACCACCGAGTGGTACCAGTTCGTCGTGAAGTTGTGGGTCCCGGCAGCGCTGGTCGGGATCGGGGTGTCGCTGATCGACGTCGAGCAGATCGCCGAACTCGCCTCACGTCCTGCCTATCTCGCCTTCACGGTCGCCACTGTGCTGATCACGGCTCTGATCGCAGGTTTCGTCGGGTGGCTGCTGAAGTTGTACTTCGTCGAATCCTCGATCACAGCCGGTCTGTGTATGACCGACCTCGGCGGATCCGGCGATATCGCGACCCTCGGCACGACCCGCCGCATGCATCTCCTGCCGTTCGCACAGATCACCTCCAGGCTCGGCGGTGGACTGGTGCTGCTGTCGGCGTCGGGATTCCTGGCCTTTTTCTACGGCTGATTGTTCGCAGTCGACGAGCGATGTCGGCGCGTATTCGATGAGGAGAATGAACGTACATGGGTAAGACGCTTGCCGAAAAGGTGTGGGATGCACACGTGGTGCGTCGCGGGGAGAACGAACCGGACCTGCTCTACATCGACATGCACCTCCTGCACGAGGTGAACACCCCCCAGGCCTTCGACGGACTCCGGGCGAGCGGCCGCACCGTGCGGCGCCCCGATCTGACGCTGGGCACCGAGGATCACAACACTCCCACCGTGGCTGTGGACAAGGAGATCGTCGACCCCGCGGCCCGCGAGCAGGTGTCCTTGATGCGTAAGAACTGCGCCGAATTCGGGATCGAATTGTTCCGGCTCGGCGAGGAACATCAGGGCATCGTGCACGTCATCGGTCCCGAACTCGGGTTGTCCCATCCGGGTTCGACGATCGTGTGCTGTGACTCGCACACCGCCACCCAAGGCGCATTCGGTGCCCTGGCCTTCGGGATCGGTACAAGTCAGGTCGAGCATGTGCTGGCCACGCAGACGCTGCCGATGACGCGGTTGAAGAACATGGCCGTGACCGTGAACGGATCGCTGCCCGAGGGCGTGACGGCAAAAGACCTGATTCTCGCGATCATCGCCCGGGTCGGCACCGCCGGCGGGCAGGGGCACATCATCGAATATCGGGGGCAGGCCATCGAAGAGCTGTCCATGGAGGGACGGATGACGGTGTGCAACATGTCCGTCGAAGCCGGCTCTCGTGCCGGCATGATCGCTCCCGATGAGAAGACCTTCGAGTATCTGCGTGGCCGTCCGGCCGCTCCGACCGGAGCCGCATGGGATGACGAGGTGTCCTACTGGCGCACCCTGTTCACCGACGACGACGCCATCTTCGACAAAGAGGTCGTCATCGATGCCTCCTCGCTGACCCCGTTCGTCTCCTGGGGCACCACCCCCGCACAGGCTGCCCCGCTCGGCGATCCGGTGCCTCATCCGGACCAGTTCTCGGATCCGGTCGAGCGGGCCGCTGTGGAACGCGCGCAGGCCTACATGGATGTCACCCCAGGGCGGCCGGTCCGCGGGTTACCGGTCGATGTGGTGTTCATCGGTTCGTGCACCAACAGTCGTATCGAAGACCTGCGGGAGGTCGCTCGGGTCCTCGACGGTCGCAAGGTCGCGCCCGGAGTGGAGTTGATGATCGTTCCCGGCTCGATGAAAGTGCGTCGACAGGCGATCGACGAAGGTCTCGACGAGGTGTTCGAGGCTGCCGGGGCGGGACTGCGCTTCGCCGGGTGTTCGATGTGTGCCGCACTCAACGAGGACAGGCTGCGGCCCGGCCAGCGCGCCGCGTCGACGAACAACCGTAACTTCGAGGGCCGCCAGGGCAAGGGCTCGCGTACGCACATCGTCTCCCCGGCCGTCGCGGCTGCGACGGCGGTGGCCGGCCACCTGGCGGCACCTGCCGACCTGAACTGACCCCATCCGTTTCGACTCCGAGGACTACCGTGCAACCGTTCACTGTGCACACCGGCGTCGCCGCACCCCTGCGTCGCACCGACGTCGACACCGATCAGATCATCCCCGTCCGATTCCTCACTCACAGTTCCCGGACCGGGTTCTCCGACAAACTCTTCCACGACTGGCGCGAAGAGCCCGATTTCGTCCTCAACGACCCGTCCTTCGCTGATTCGACCATTCTGGTGGCCGGTCGGGACTTCGGTACCGGATCGTCCCGGGAGTACGCGGTGTGGGCGTTGCAGAACTATGGCTTCCGGGCCGTGATCGCACCCCGGTTCGGCGACATCTTCCGCGGCAACGCCCTGACCAACGGTCTGCTCACCGTGACACTGCCCAGTGAGACCGTCGAAGCGATCTGGACCCTGCTCGAAGCGGAACCGGGTCGACAGATCACCATCGATCTGGTCGAGCGTGAGGTCCGTGCAGGGACGATCGTCGCTGCGTTCGACCTCGACGACAACACGCGCTGGCGGTTGCTCGAAGGGCTCGACCACATCGATCTGACCCTCGCCCATGCCGCGACGATCGCCGGCTACGAGCAGCAACGTCGTCGTGCGCTGCCCTCGACCGCATCGATCCGCTGAGGTGCTGCGAGACGGACCGGGACCCTCAGGGTGTCTCGGTCCGTCTCTTTTTCAGCAACGGCACGATTCGCGGGGCGATACGCCGGCTGAGCACAAGTTCGGACTGCGTCCGGAGAACGCCCTCGGCGGCGATGATCTCCTGCAGTACCCGTTCGAAGTCCTCGTGATCCTTCGCCACCACCCGGCAGAGCAGATCGCCTTTGCCGGCAACGGAATTGACCTCGAGGACTTCGGGGATGCCGGCCAGGGACTCGCACGTGGCGTCCATCATCGACTGTGCGATGTCCAGGTGTACGAAGGCCAGGATGGAGTACCCGAGCGCGGTCGGCTGCATCTGGGGGCGGTAACTGGTGATGACCCCGTCCCGGGCGAACTTGTCGAGGCGAGACTGCACGGTGCCGCGCGCGACGTTGAGGCGCCGAGCGTACTCGCGTACCCCGGCCTTGGGTTCCTCGACGATCAGTTGCAAGAGATCGAGATCGAGCTTGTCCAGATTGTTGGCCCTCTGCATTCCCTGATTGTGCCCGAGATCGGCTCATTCTTCGACACTCGAGCGAGTCGTTCGGTCACCAATCTCTGTTCAGTACATACCAATGGCTCATCCGCGACGGGTAAGGAAGCCCGGTCGCAGTTCATGACGAATGGAGCAACACCATGTCCCAGCCGTACCGTCTCGACCCCACAGTCCGACGCGACCGCGCCGCTCTGCTGGCTTCACTGTCCCAGGTCGCCGACGTGACCTGTGCGGTCGCCGATGCCCTCGACCACCTCGGGACCGGCGCCGTGATNCCGGTGTCCTTGCCCCACTGCGTGGCGGGCAGAGGATCTGCGGGCCTGCAGTGACGTTGCGGTATCGGCGCCTGGCCGGGGAGCTCACCGACAACAGAACGGCAGGTCTCGGTGCCCGCCTCGGCGACCGAGACCTCTACACCCACGCCCAGCCCGGGGACGTGGCGGTCTTCGACTGTCCCGCTCCGGCCGATACAGCGGTCGTCGGTGCGCTCTCGGCCCGCTGGGCACAGTTGGCCGGCGTGGCCGGCTGCGTCGTCGGGGGAGCGGTGCGCGATTCGGTGTCCATCGTCGACAGCGGTCTGCCGGTCTGGTCGATGGCGCGGGCCCCGCACGCCGCCCGTTTCCGGTACGTCACCGAGTCGATCGGTGAACCGGTTCGCCTGGCCGAACATCTGATCCATCCCGGGGACATCGTCGTCGCGGACGACGATGGCGTTGCAGTCATCCCGGCCGCCAGGTTGGCCGACGCGGTGGCACTGTGTGTGGAAGCCGACCGTGTCGAACGGGAACTGCTCGCCCAGCTGCAGGCGAGCGAGTCCATCCCCGACCTTCTGAACAAATTGCAGGACCGTCCGGTCAGCGCGTTCGACCGCTGAGTACTGCTCGGCTGTCCGCGACACATAAGAGGGGCNCGCCGTGCGTCGAGCCCCTCTTATGTGGTCCGGTGTCCGTCAGTGATCGAGCAGTTCCGGGGTATCGATTCCCAGACTGCGCAACCGTGCCAGGTAGGTGTCGATGCTCCGGAGCTTGACGTCCTCGTAACCGCGCACCAGATCAGCTGCCTCGGCTGCGGCGATCGCCGTGTCGTAGGTGCTCGGCGTCAATTCACGCGCCGAGCGCAACACCATCTGTTCGTAGTGTGCGAGGAGGCGGCGTTCGAGTCGGCGTACCTTCGCATAGCCGAACGGATCCCAGGCGGTGCCCCGAAGATGCTTGCCTTTGGCCAGCAGACGCAGTGCGACATGGGTGTGAGGCCCGAGCCCGATCTTCTTCTTCCGCCCCAACGCTTTGAGCACCGGGGGATGGAGCTTGTAGGTGAGGTTGCCTGCGCCGGGAACCTCAGTGCGCACAGCCTCGAGGAAGGCCGGGTCGGTGAGCATGCGCGCCACCTCGTACTCGTCCTTGTAGGCCATCAGCTTGTGCAACCCGCGGGCAACCGCATCGGTGAGATCGGTGCGGTCCCCGAGACTCTTTTCCGCATCCCACACCGTCTGCACGATATCCAGATAGCGAGCAGTGAGTGCCTCTCCCTGATATGCCATCAGTTGCGCGGCACGTCGTTCCACCGTGGTGCGCACCTCCCCGGAGACGGTCGACCGCTGCATCAGGTGGCCCGGGACGGTGTCGTCGCTGCGCTGAGTGCGAGTGGTCGCGACGGTCGCAGCGGCGAAGGCTTCGGATGCGCACACTGCGGCGCGACCCCATCGGAAGGCTGCCTGGTTCGCTTCGACCGCAACGCCGTTGAGTGCGATGGCATCCTCGATCGAGGACGCGGGAATGGGTAGTCCGCCGGACTGGTATGCGGCGCCGACGAGCAGGAAGTTCGCCGCGGCGGAGTTGCCGAACAGGATTTCGGCGGCGGTGATCGCGTCGAAGGTGATCAGTCGGCGACTGGAGACGTCGAGACGTTCGATCAGCGTTGTGTTGTCCGGGTACAGGATCGATCCGTCGTAGACCATGTCCCCGGTGGGGGTTCTGCTCGTCGATGCGACGGTGATGGTGCGATCGGAGTGTCCGTAGCCGGCGTACTTGGCGTCTGCGGCGGTGAGTAGGTCGAATGCGAGGATGCAGTCGGCCGAGGACGGGTTGATCCGATTCGAGGTCTCCTCGGGTTGCGAGCTCACCCGCAGGTGCGAGGTCACCGGTCCGGCCTTCTGGCTCAGGCCGGTCTGGTCGAGTCCTTCCACGTGCAGACCGGACCGCAGTGCCGCCATGCCCAGAACCTGATTGACGGTCACGATGCCGGTGCCCCCGATCCCGGCCAGGAAGATGTTGTGGGTCCCGGACGGAGCGGGGAGGTCCGGCTCGGTGAGGACCGGGACCGGAGCAATCTCTCGTTTCGGCGACGAGAGGTTCTCGGGTAGTTCGACGGTGACGAAGGACGGGCATTCGCCGTCGAGACAGCTGTAGTCGGTGTTGCACGAGGTCTGGTCGATGCGGGTCTTGCGGCCGAATTCGGTGTCGACCGGTTGGACCGACAGGCAGTTCGACTTGATGCCGCAGTCGCCGCATCCCTCGCAGACCGCTTCGTTGATGACGACGCGAGTGCGGCGCGGGGTCAGGGTGCCGCGCTTGCGTTTGCGGCGTGCTTCCGCAGCACATTGCTGGTCGTAGATCAGTACGGTCACACCCTTCGTATCGCGCAGTAGGCGCTGTGCCTCGTCGAGGCGGTCACGGTTCCACAGGAGCACACCGTCGGCGAAGACCGCACCCTTGTGCCGTTCGGGTTCTTCCGCGCAGACGATGATCTTCGCAACGCCTTCCGAGCTCAGCTTGTGGGTCAGCTGCGGCACCGTCAGGGCGGCCTCGGCATCCTGAGCGCCGGTCATCGCCACCGCGGCGTTGTACAGGATCTTGTAGGTGATGTTCACCCCTGCGGCCACGCAGGCCTGCACGGCGAGCTGTCCGGAATGGAAATAGGTTCCGTCACCGACGTTCTGGAAAATGTGGTCGATGTCGGTGTACGGGGCCTGCCCGATCCATTGCGCGCCCTCCCCGCCCATCTGGGTCAACCCGGTGACCTGCGAATCGGTACGCGAGGACATGGTGACCAGGGTGTGACAGCCGATTCCGCCGCCGGCCAGTGAGCCCTCGGGTACGGCGGTGGAGCGGTTGTGCGGACAACCGGAGCAGAAGTACGCGGTGCGCTTGGTCGGTAGCACCGTCAGTTGCAAAGGAGGTGGAGGCGGCGTGGTCACTGTGATCCGCTCGCGGAGCACCTTGCGTAGGGGACCGGTGAGTCGCGCCGCGGTCAGTTCACCGTCGGCAGGGATGAGCGGGCGGTTGTCCTCATCGCGCTTGCCGACCACCAGCGGTGGGGTCGCACTTCCGTATAGGGCGTCCTTCACCTGGGATTCGACGAAGGGGGTCTTGTCCTCGACGACCATCACCTTCTCGACCCCGGCGGCGAGGCGACGGACTCTGTCGGTGCCGAGCGGGTAGGGCATACCCACTCGGAGAACGCGGATACCTTCGCGTAGCAGATCGGTCTCGTCGAGTCCGAGTTCGTGCAGGGCCTGGCGGACCGAGTCGTATGCGGTGCCGACCGCGACGATCCCGAGCCAGGCGTCCTCGGGATCGACCTCGATGCGATCGATGTCGTTGGCAGCGTTGAACGCTTCGACCATCGCCCACCGTGGTCCGTACAGGTCCGCTTCGGCGAGCACACTGTCCGGCGGGGCCGCGAGGACCCGCTGCCGATACGTCCAGGGTCGACCCTCCCACTCCAGGTCCGGGACGGTGATGGGGAATTCCGTGAAGTCGCGATCGAGCGTCCACAGACCGTCGGCGACATCGGCGACGAGTTTCAGTGCGGGCCAGCAGCCCGACGCACGGGACAATGCGACAGCGTGGAGGCCGAATGCGATGATCTCTTCGGCGTTGCGCGGGAAGAAGATCGGCATCGACAGCGCCGCCAGCGACCGTTCGCTCGCGGCCGGCACCGACGACGATTTCGCTGCCGGGTCATCGCCGACCAGGGCAAGTGCACCTCCGGCAGGGTGCGCGCCGTACATCGCGGCATGTCGTAGCGCGTCACTGGCACGATCCAACCCGGGTCCCTTGCCGTACCAGACGCCGAGGATCCCGTCGTGGGTGCGCTCGCCTTTGGGCAGTTCGAGCTGACTACCCCACACCGACGTCGCTGCCAACTCTTCGTTCATCCCGGGAACCAAACGCACGTCGTGCTCGGATGCGAGCGCCGGGATGCTCGCCAGCAACCGATCCAGACCCGCCAGCGGGCTCCCCTGGTAGCCGGAAACGAATGTAGCGATACGTTTTCCGACGCGTCGATCGCGTTCGTGCTGTTCGACCAGCAGCCGGGCAATCGACTGCACACCGGTTATCAACACCGGCCCTGACGACGTCCGGTACCGCTCCGACAGATCTGTTCGGTCAGTCGCTCGCGCGACATCGTTCAGTTGGGTCACAACAGCAGTCCCACTTTCCCGCACACCGGCGCACCGCTTCGACATTGGTACCGATCAGGCTTGCGTTGGGCGGAATAGTGGTCAAGAAGTCGGCAAAATTCGATACCAATGGTTCATTCGGGCTACGCGGGTTACATGTTGGTCCGGCAACTGGCCCACTGCGGGAAAGCGTGTCAACCCCTCTTCGGTCGTCGGAATCCTTCGAGCTCGCCTCGCAACGAGGTCGTTTCGGCTCTGAGGGCGAGGTTCTCGGCTTGAAGCGTCTTCGTCTCGTCGCGCAGGGCGGTGATCTCCTCACGCAGTGCCGACAGTTCGGCCCGCAGTTCGTCGCCGCGCGCTCGCGCCGCGGTCTCGGCCGCCTGGGCCGTCGCGGCGGTGATGCGCGATTCCTCGAGTCGGCTCCGTAGCTCGGAGGTGCGGTCGCGCTCGGTGGTGAGCTCGGTATCGAGGCGCTCGCGGGTCGCGACCTCCCGGTCGAGCGCGGCCTGCAGGCGCGCGATCTCGGCTCGCAGATCGGTGATCTCGACGGTCGCGCGCTCACGCTGGGCAGCCGCGTCGTCGAGTTCCCGTCGCTGTGAGGTGAGGGACTCGTCCTGCTGGACGATCGTCGCACGCAGGTCGCCGACGGTCCGTGTGTGCTCGGCGGTTGCAGCCTCGAACTCGTCCTTCCATCGCTGCAGTGTTGCGGCGTGCTCGTCCTTCAGGCGCGTCAGCTCGGCGTGATGCGCCTCTTCGAGTCTGCGCACCTGTTCGGTGTGTGCGGTACGAGCGTCGGTGAGCTCGGCGTCGACGGCGGCCACTGCGGCGTCGGCGTTGTCGCGGTCCTCGAGTGCCTGGGCGAGTTGTTCGCGTAGCCGGACGATCTTCGCGTCGGCGTCGGCTTTGACCTTCGCTAGTTCGGCGGCGGACCGCGTCATCTGCGCCTCGAGGGCCTCGGCGTCGGTGAGCTTGTCGACCGCGGTGGTGATCCGTTCGGCGATCGCGGAGTACTGCTCGACGGTGTTGGTGGCCAGGGCGCGTAGTGCGGTGGTGGCGGCCGTGAGCGCGGAGACCGCATCGTCCGGGCTCTCGACGACCGATGGGGCCATGCCGGCCGCTTCCTTCTTGGCGCGTTCGCGTTCGCGATAAGCGCGCACACGGTCGGCCGCGGTGGCGTACTTCCGGGGGCGTCCCACCCGGGGCTTGCCTGAGTCGTCCTCGTCGGTGGTCGCTTCGGGGGTGGGGGAGTGTGCGTCGGTCATGGATGTCCTCGTCGTGGCATGTCGAAATCGCAGGTCGCAGGTATCGTATCGTATTTAATTACGTAATTAACAAGAATAACGTGATGAAACGAAACGATATGAAACGCCTTGAACTGGTTATCACTGTAGGAGTGCGGGTTTCGTAACGACGAACTTGGTAGAAACCACTCGATTGTGTCCACGATCGAGTGTGAGCACTGATCGTCATAATCCCCACTTATGACGACCAGACACGCGCGCGGGTCGAAAACTGTGCACCCCTCGGATTGGGGACCGGGAAGGCTGCCGAGGGAGGAGGACCCTCGACTGTGGTGCCGGTCACCGAGTGTGCGGGGCAGGAGTTGTCTACTGTCTGCCTCGGCCGGCGGATGCGATAAAACACATTGCAGCGCTGGGCAGTCTGCGCTCGGCCGAGCGCGCGTACCCGCACACCGAAGAGAAGAGGTAATCGAATGGGCTCTGCAGTAACGTTCCTCGCGGATGTTCTCGTCGCTGTCATCACGCAGCTGATCGAGACCGGATCGTCGTCCGGATCCTGATCCGTCACCACCGTGGTCGCTCTCCCGCTCGTCACACGGAGAGCGACCACAGGCGCAGGACAGAGGGGGTGCAGGGGTGAAACATGTCGGCATCCTGGGCCACAGCTGGGAAGGTGCCTCGTTGTGCTGGCGCGAGGTGTGTCAGCACAGCAACCGTCTCGGGCATCCGGCACATCCGGACGTCACCATGGACTGCATCTCCTTCGAGCACTGCATGCCCGCGTGGGAGCGCGGGGACTACGAAGCGGTGCGCGCCGTGCTTGCAACCAGCGTCGATCGTCTGGCCCGGGCCGGCTGCGACTTCTCGTGTGCCCGGACAACACCGCTCCTCTCGCGCTTGAAGCACCCGGTGATTCACTCACGATTCCCGGGCTGCACCTGATCGACATCGTGGCCGACGCAGAGCAGCGTGCCGGGCACCGACGCGTCGGCATCCTGGGAACGCGGTTCACCATGCAGGGCCCTCTGTATCCCCGCGAACTGGCGGCACGGGGAATCGAGGCCGTCATCCCGACAGGCGGCGACCAGAACCTGGTACACGCGGCGATCTTCGACGAACTGGTGCACGGCATCTTCCGGGACGAGACGCGGACGTCCTTCGTTGACCTCATCGGCAGACTCGCGGACTCCGGGTGCGACGCGGTCGCGCTGGTGTGCACCGAGATCCCACTTCTGGTCTCCCCGGACGACTCACCGTTACCGGTACTGGACTCGACACGACTGTCCGGACAGGCGGCCCTCGAAGTGGCACTCGGAACGCGCGACCTGCCGACCTGGCGCGGCGGACAGTTCCGGCGATAAGAGGCAGGTAGCCACGGTGGGTCGTAGCATCGAGCATATGGTCCTCTTCTACGAGATCGCGCTCGTGATCGCGTCGGTGCTCATCGCGTGGTTCGCGGTGTACGTGCTGTACCGCCTCGTCACCGACGAATCCACCAGCCGGCACTGACAGGTCGCCGCCCGACCGGCCACATGCGGACATGTCGGCCACACTGCCCCGGCTCAGGGAGCCCGGGGTACGTCGGACGTCGGTGCCCCAACCTTGTCGAACACGTTCCGAGTGCCGTACGCGACGGGCATGGGGGCAGACCATGACCGGCAGTTCGTTCCGTCCCGAGCGCACCTACCGACCGAGCCGGTGGCGACATATCGAGAACGCCATGATGAGCACGCTTACTCGTGCGGGGCTGGTGCCGCACTCCTCTCTGCTGACCACACGCGGTAGGCGCACCGGGAAGATCCGCCGCAACCCCGTGCTGATCGTCGATCTGCACGGAAAACGCTGGCTGGTCGCCCCGTACGGATCGGTGGGGTGGGTGCACAACGCGCGTGCCGCCGGCGAAGTCGAACTCAGCAGGCGTCGCGACACGCACCGCTACTCGATCCGCGAGGTATCGGCAGAGGAGGCCGGGCCGGTCCTGCAGCGGTACATCCAACTGGCGTCCGCCACCCGACGGTATTTCGAGGCAAGCAGGAACGACCCGGTGGAACGGTTCGTCGCGGAGGCCGGCCACCATCCGGTCTTCGAACTGCTGCCACCGACGTAGTCGACGGAACTCCTCGGTACGGAATTCGGGTAGCGCGCTACGCGTGTGTCTGCCGCCGATGGTGAGCACCATGATCCTCGTCGATTCGATTCGATCGCGGACCCTCTACAACTCCGAGGCACGGTCATGGTTACGAAATACGAAGTGGTCGCAGGCGACACCCTCTCGAAGCTGGCGCAGAGGTTCTACGGTGACGCGACGCTGTATCCCGTCATCGCTGTTCCGAACGGCATCACCGATCCGGACGAGATCACCGTCGGTCAGGAACTGCTCATCCCGTACATCACCAGCCGCCACACCGTCGCGCCCGGCGAGACACTGTCGGGACTGGCGCAACACTTCTACGGCGACCGGACCCTGTTCCCGGTGCTCGCCGCGGCCAACCACATCGCCGATCCGAACGTGATCCAGGTCGGCCGCTCACTGCTGATTCCCGAACTCGGGGACGTGGGGCACCACACCGTGGTCGCCGGCGAGACCCTCTCGGAGCTCGCACGCCGCTGGTACGGCGAGGCGCACCTGTATCCGGTGATCTCGTTCCCGAACCACATCACCGACCCCGACCACGTCGAGGTCGGCCGCGTGCTGATTCGTCCGGGGCTCAACTACCGGCACACCGTCGTCCCTGGCGATACCCTGCGGGCTCTGGCGGAGGACCACTACGGGAACGCGGAGATGTTCGCGATGATCGCGGCTGCCAATCACATCGCCGATCCGAACAGGATCACCGTCGGGCAGGTGCTGTTCTTCCCGAACCTCACCAGCTTCTGACAAGGGAGGCCGTGAGGCCGGTGCGGGTCACGGGGCGACGGGGTAGTGGCTCCGAACTGCGATGCGGTTCCACGCGTTCATGACGATCGCAAGCCACGTGACCGCGGAGACCTGCTCGTCACTGAGTGCACCGTTGTCCCACTCGTGACGACCGGGTTCCATGGGTTGCGTGACTTCTTCCGCCAGCGCGAGCGCGGCCCGCTCCTCGTCGGTGAAGTACTGCGACTCCCACCAGGCCGCGAGGACCGCGAGACGATCGGTGGTCTCGCCCTTCTCCAGGGCGTCCCGCGTGTGCATGCGCAGGCAGAACGCGCACCCGTTGAGCTGCGACGCGCGGATCTTCACCAGTTCGGCGAGCTTCGCGTCGAGGCCGGCTCTCGCGACGGCCTCCTCGACCTCCTTGTTCAATGCCAGCACGCTCTTGTAGGCGGCCGGGTGCTGCTTTCCGAGGTTGACGTGCGCCATCGTGGATGTCCTTCCGGCGGGCGACGCCGGCCGGAGCGACCGGCCGTTTCATTCTGTCAGTCGCATCCGGGCCAGGGGGGCGGTTGGCATCGCCATCAGGAAGATCGGCCGGTCTCTCTCCGTCGAGACCAGGGACTCCTTCCACCGGGAGCCCATCTGTCGCTCGACCCGGCGTCGTGCTCGACGAGACCGGGGATGCCTCCGGGGATCGGTAGAACGTCGAACTGTGGTGCGTCGGTAATCGATGCGTCGGTGAGCACCCGCAAACCACCATGTGCTGCCACGACCTCGCGATCCCGATAGGCGGACAGAAATTTGGCACCGCCGATCTCGTGCTCGGTTCCGGACGACAGTCACGCGGCGACGAAGAACACCTCGAACGGGCCGAAGGCGTCGAGCACTTCGACGTCGTCGTAGACGAGGATTCCGTAGCGGGTCGTGGTCATCTCCGGATCCTACGGCTACCTATCTACGCCAGCGCATGCGCCGATTCACGTAGTGCTCTACTCGCGAGTCCCCTGCGAATCGAGGCGAAGGTGGATGTCACGGAGGGAGGGAACAATGGCTACATCGCCACGCCACTGCATCGTCTTGGCCACGCTTTGCCTCACAGCGGTCGCCTTCATAGGTGGGATGCCCACAACGCACGCTGCCGCACAGGACAAGCCCAGACTCGACGTGTGTTCGCCCTGTCCACCGCCCGACCATGGGGAATCCGAATCCGGGACCGGAGGAGGGACCTCGGGAGGCGACGGATCCGATTCGAATCGGAGTTCCGGCGGTACGGGTGGGAATGTCGTTATCCCGCGAATCCCGATCCCCAGCTTTTCTTGGCCACCGCCTCAGCTTCCCCCATGGACACCCCCTTCGCACGTCCCTTCGTGGAGACCGCCTTCACATGTGCCTACGTGGACACCGCCGTCCTCTGCGCGATCGTCGACACCGGAGTCGCCCGAAGTCTCGACTCCCGCGCCGCCGCCCACCAATTCCCCTGAGCCGGAAGGGGAACAACCAGCAAGCGCCACCCCTGAATACACGCTTACCCCGGAAGATCCTGTCACCCCACCACCCGCTGAACCGGAACGGAAACAGGTACCTGACAACGTGACACCGGCGCCGCCCCAATCCGAAGCCGCACCTGGAGCTCCCGCTCCACCGGCCCCACCGGCGCCCCTACCACCTCCGTCGACTGCCGATGTGGAGACGAAAGCGGTCGTCACGGACTTCCGAGCCTGGCTGCTCTTCGCCGCGGCGCTCGCAGCGACGTTCCTGATTGTGCGCGTGGCGCGTGCCTACCAGCAGCACAGGTCACGTCGTGAGCCCGCCGCCCAAGGCGAAACCCGGCTCGGCACAGCACCCTTCGTGGTCGATATGCCGGAGGGTCCACTACCGACCCGCTCCATCCATCTCGAACTGAGAATCTCGAACCAGGAGGAGTCATGATTACCGTCGAGACTCGCACGACCCTTCGATCGTTGGTGTTCGACAGCGACGACACCCCTTTGATCGAGCAGATGACGTCGAACCTTCCCCCTCGGGGACTGACGGACGGGACGCGCGGCGCGCGTCTTCCCCGGACGGCTCTGAAGCTCCTCGAGAGCCGAATCCTGGCCACGGCTCTGAGTCTTCTCGACGAGGACCCCGGCCCGCTGTTCGCCAAAGGACTCGGAGCACTGCAGGAGGTGATGGACGCGGCTCGCGCCACCCGGGCGGACCCGGGTCGCAGGGTGGTCGCAACCATTCAGGATCCATACCGGATCCCGGTCCGTCGCTCCGCCTACGTGGCGCTACTCGTCGAGAACCAGGAATCGGCGCGCGTCGATTTCGACCTCGAGGTCGTCTTCGCGATGGGCCACACCTCGATCTCCCTTCAGCACGGCGCGGTCGATTTCATCGACTGTGAGGCAGGTGAACTCACGGTGAGTCTGTCGCTCGCCGGCGCTACGCCACCGTTGCTGAGCCGCAAAGCGGACTTTCCGGTGCACTGGGAGGTGCGACCACCGATCCGGATCCCGCTGCCCGAACAGGGGCCGGAGGAGCGGGTTCGCTCTCGTCCGCAGCGGCGTCCGTACGGGACGTGACCGCCCCGAACAAGCTGTCCTCCGTCGGGCGGTGTTCTGCTCGACGGAGGGCACTTCCACCGAGCAGACGCCATCGAGAAAATCGATTCCGTCGGATCAGTGGGTGCGGTCGTACTCGTCCTGCGCGGCGACGATCTCGGGCATCGACTCCTCCACGGCGTCGATGAGCGTCAGCAGGGGCGCGGTGATGCGGCGTCCGAGGCCGGTGAGCGAGTACTCGACGTGCGGAGGGATCGTCCCGAGAACGGCGCGGTGGATCAGGCCGTCGCGTTCGAGGGTCTGCAGGGTCTGCGACAGCATGCGTTCGCTCACGCCGTCGACCCGGCGGCGCAGTTCCGAGAACCGGCGCGGGTCGTCGACGAGGGCTGCCAGAACCAGCACACCCCAGCGCCCGGTGATGCGCTGCAGCACCGGACGTGACGGGCACTCGCGCGCGAAGACGTCGGCTTCGGGGAGGCGATCGGTGCTCATGAACGCCGAGTATACGGCGACTATGCAAGCGATACGTACTGACTCGAGCGGTTGCACTTACAAAAAGTAAGTGATGGAATGGTGGAGTTCCCGATCCCGCTCGACCACTTCGAGGAGTCCCATGACCATCGCTGTCGCCGGAGCCGCCGGCCACCTCGGTCGCCTGACCATCACCGCTCTCCGCACCCGCGGAATCGCCGCCGGCGACATCGTCGCCGTCGTGCGCGACGCGGCGAAGGCCGCAGACCTGGCCGCCGACGGGGTGCAGGTCCGTGTTGCGGACTACGCCGATGCGGCGGCCCTGCGCGAGGCGCTGGCCGGTGTCGACAAGCTGCTTCTCGTCTCCGGCAGCGAAGTGGGGCAGCGACTGCCCCAGCACACCAACATCATCGACGCCGCCAAGGCCACCGGCGTCGCGTTCATCGCCTACACCTCGATCCTGAACGCGGCGACGAGCCCGCTGATCCTCGCCGGTGAACACAAGGCCACCGAGGAACTGCTCGCCGCCTCCGGCATCGACCACGCCCTGCTGCGCAACGGCTGGTACTGGGAGAACTACGACAGCTCGGTCGCCGCTGCCGCTGCCTCCGGTGCGCTGTTCGGTTCGGCCGGCGCCGGCCGCGTCGCCGGGGCGGCCCGCAAGGACTTCGCCGAAGCCGCCGCCGCGGTCCTCACGACCGAGGGACACGCCGGTGCCGTCTACGAACTCGGCGGTCAGCGACTGACCTACACCGAACTGGCGGAGGTCCTCTCCGGCATCGTCGGCGTGCCCGTCACTTACAAGGATCTGCCGAAGGAGGAGTACGCGAAGATCCTCGAGAACGCCGGTGTGCCCGCACAGTTCGCCGCCGTGCTCGCCGACTCCGACGCGGGCATCGCCGTCGGCGCGCTCGACACCGACAGCGGCGATCTCGAGCGCCTCATCGGACGCTCCGCGACGCCGGCAGTCGAAGCGATCGGTGCCTGACACTCGCTAATCCCGTCGAGTCCGGGCGCGTGATGGCAGGATCGGGACTCGTGAGCTCCGCGAATCTGACCCGTGCCGAAACCGCCGCGCGCGCCCGCGCACTCGACGTGCACTCCTACCGCGTCGAACTCGACCTGCGGGGTGCCGTCGATGCCCGCCGCACCGGATTCCCCACGGTCACGACGCTCGAATTCACCGCCTCCACCGACGAGGCCTGGCTCGATTTCATCGGCGACTCCGTCGAGTCGGTGACGATCAACGGCGAGCTCATGCCCGTCGTCTACGACGGCGCGCGGATCACGATCGGCGGTTTGAAGGAGATCAACGTCGTCACCGTCGTCGCGACCGGCCGGTACAGCCGGTCGGGGGAGGGGCTACACCGCTTCGTCGACCCCGTCGACGGCGAAACCTATCTCTATACCCAGTACGAACCGGCCGACGCCCGCCGCGTGTTCGCGTGCTTCGAACAGCCGGATCTCAAGGCGCCGTTCACCTTCGTGGTCACCGCGCCGCGCCGCTGGCAGGTGCTGTCGAACGAGGCCGCCGAGCGCACGGTGCAGCGCGACGACACCCAGACCGTGACGTTCGCGCCGACCCAGCCGATCTCCACATACATCACCGCGATCGTCGCCGGCCCGTACCACCGGGTCGACGCGTCGTGGAGCCGCGACGAGCTGACGGTGCCGCTGGGAGTGCTGTGCCGCGCGTCGCTCGCCGAGCATCTCGACGCCGACGAGATCGTCGAGGTCACCCGGCAGGGCATGGACTTCTACGCCGAACACTTCGACTATCCGTATCCGTTCGGCAAGTACGACCAGGTGTTCGTGCCCGAATACAACCTCGGTGCGATGGAGAACCCCGGCTGCGTCACCTTCACCGAGGCGTACGTCTTCCGCGGTGCCGCCACCGCCGCCCAGCATCAGGGTCGCGCGAACACGATCCTCCACGAGATGGCCCACATGTGGTTCGGCGATCTGGTGACCATGAAGTGGTGGGACGACCTGTGGCTGAAGGAGTCGTTCGCCGATTTCATGGGCGCCTTCACCAGCGCCGAGGCCACCAAGTTCACCGACGCGTGGGTGACCTTCGCGAACCGCCGCAAGGCCTGGGCGTATCTGCAGGACCAGCTGCCCACGACGCACCCGATCGTCGCCGACATCGTCGACCTCGAGGCCGCGAAGCTGAACTTCGACGGCATCACCTACGCGAAGGGCGCGAGCGTGCTCAAGCAGCTCGTCGCCTATGTCGGCCGCGACGCCTTCTTCGAAGGTGCCCGCCGGTACTTCCGCAAGCACGCCTTCGGCAACACCACCCTCGACGATCTGCTCGTCGAACTGTCGAGCACCTCCGGCCGCGACCTGTCGTCCTGGGCGCAGGCGTGGCTGCAGACCACCGGGGTGTCGACCCTGCATCTCGAGGAGTCCGGGACCGGGTACGAGATCGTGCAGAGCGATCCGCGGCCGCACCGCCTCGCCGTCGGCTGCTACGACCCCGACGACTCCGGCGACCTCGTCCGCACCCACCGCGTCGAGGTCGACCTCGCCGACGAACGCACCCCCGTCGACCTGCCCGAGGCGGCGCTGGTGCTGCTCAACGACGACGACCTCACCTACGCCAAGATTCGCCTCGACACGCGGTCGCTCGACACGGTCGAGTCCTCCCTGGACCGCGTCCGCGAACCGCTCGCGCGCGGCCTGCTGTGGTCGGCGCTGTGGAACGTGACCCGCGACGGGGAACTCGCCGTCGACCGCTATCTGTCGATGGCCGCCGGGTTCGCCCCGCACGAGGCGGACATCGCGCTGCTCACCGCGGTGCTTGCCAACGCCGCCCAGGCCGTCGAACACTATGTGCCCGACTCGGCGCGCCCCGACGCGCGGCGTCGCTGGCTCGACGCGGTCTGGGACGGAATGTACGGTGCCGCACCCGGCAGCGACGCCCAGCTGGCGTTCGCCCGCGCCGTCGGTGTCGCGGCGAGCGTCGACGACCGGCACGCCGCCGACCTGCGAGCGATCCTGTGCGGCAACGTCGCACCGCCGGAGGGCCTGCGCCTCGACCCCGACCTGCGGTGGAGCTGGTGGGCAGCGCTGACCACGACCGGCGACGCCGACGAGGCCGACCTCGACGAGGAACTGCGCAACGACGACACCGCCTCGGGACGCACCGCGCACCTGCGCGCGCTCGCCTCTCGCCCGCGCGCCGAGGTCAAGGCGCACGCGTGGGCGACGATCCTCGCCGACCACACCCTCACCAACGACCACCTCGACGCGACCATCGCCGGGTTCCGCGCCGGGGCGCGCCGCGACCTGATCTCCGCCTACGACACCGATTACTTCGCGGTGCTCCGTGAGACGTGGACGAGCCGCAGCATCGAGATCGCCCGCCGCATCGTCGTCGGGTTGTTTCCCGCGGCCGACAGCCTCGAACCCGTCGACACCTGGCTCGAGGCCCACACCGACGCTCCGGCCGCGCTGCGGCGCCTGGTGATCGAACAGCGCGACCATCTCGCCCGCGACCTGCGTGTCCAGAGGATCAACACGCCGTGACCAGCCCGGATCTGCCTCGTCCCGAGGTGCCCGCGGTACCGGACACGGTCGCCACCGCGATGCGGCGACTGCGGGAGAAGGCGACTTCGGAGAACACCCGCGCCGCCCAGATCGGCGACTGGACGATCTTCACCCGCTGGTGCGAACGCACCGGGCACAGTCCGATGCCGGCCACCGCCGAGCAACTGAGCTGGTTCCTCACCGAGAAGGCCGCCGAAGTGCGCCCCGACGGACGCTGGGCGTACGCGCCGTCGACGCTGTCGCGGTGGGTGTCGACCATCAACAAGATGCACGCCCTGGCAGGCCTACCGAAACCCGGTGGGCACGAATCGGTTCGGGATCTGCTACGCGGCATCCGGCGCGACCGGGCCACCCCGCCGGCGCGCCGCACCCCGCTGCTCACCGACGACATCCGCACCATCCTCACCGCGATGCGCGTCGAGGCGGCCGACGGCGGGTGGGCCGAACGCGTCGCCGAACGCCGCGACGCGGCGCTGCTGCTCATGGGACTGGCCGGGGCGCTGCGCCGCTCCGAGCTCACCGGGCTCGTCGTCTCCGACGTCGTCCCGCACCGCGCCGACGGGCTCTATGTGACGGTCCGCCGGTCCAAGACCGACCGCAGCGCCCGCGGCCGCACCGTCACCCTGCCGTACGGGTCCGATCCGCACACCTGCCCGGTGTGCGCCTATCGACGCTGGCGGGAGGTGCTCGATGCATGGGACGAGTCCGGACGCGAGGCCGTCGTCGACCTGCTCGGTACCACCGCCGCCGACCCGGCCGAGCACTGCTGCCGCGGTCTGGCGGCCGGGCGCACGCAGGACGGCGACCGGCCCCTGTTCCGGCCGGTGCACCACAGCGGCACGGTGGGGACAAGCGCGCTGTCGGGGCAGTCCGTGCACTCGATGATCCAGCGCCGCGCCCGCCGCGCCGGGTTCAGCGACGACCTCGTCGCCACCCTGGGCGGGCACAGCCTGCGGGCCGGGTTCGTCACCCAGGCGGTGCGCGGCGGCGCGACCACGCAGACGATCATGACGCAGACCGGGCACGCGGACGAACGGATGGTCGCGCTGTACAGCCGCCACCACGCCGGTCTCGTCGGCAACGCCGTCACCCAACTCGGCCTGTGAGCGGATTCGGGTGGATCCGACCCCGCTCAGCGGGGCCGAACCCACCCGAATCGAAGACGGAACCGGCACAGGCTGTCGCCCGGCACTCGTAGGCTGAGGCGCGACCGACACACACGGACAGGAGATCGCGGTGGCCCAGACGAAAACGGACGCTCCGACCGTCGACGAGCTGCTCACCGAACTCGCCGCGCTCGACGACCCGAAGATCCGCGCGGTGAACGAGAAACACGGCAACGACCACGGCGTGAACCTCTCCGCCCTGCGCGCCGTCGCCAAGCGGGTGAAGACGCAGCACGAGCTCGCGCAGCAACTCTGGGCCACCGGTGACACCGCCGCCCGGCTGCTCGCGCTGCTGATCTGCCGCCCGAAGGCGTTCACCGTCGACGAGCTCGACGCGATGGTCCGCGAGACCGGCACCCCGAAGGTGCACCACTGGTTCGTCAACTACGTCGTGAAGAAGAACCCGCATGCGGAGGAGCTGCGGGGCAGGTGGATGACCGACCCCGATCCGATCGTCGCGAGCGCGGGCTGGGCGCTCACCGCCGAGCGCGTCGTCAAGAACGCCGACGGCGTCGACCTGTCCAGTCTGCTCGACACCATCGACGCCCAGATGCGCGACGCCCCCGAACGATTGCAATGGGCGATGAACACGTGCCTGGCGCAGATCGGCATCGAACACCCCGGCCACCGCGCCCGCGCGCTCGACATCGGCGAACGCCTCGAGGTGCTGAAGGACTATCCGACGTCCCCGGGCTGCACGTCGCCGTACGCGCCGGCCTGGATAGGCGAGATGGTGCGGCGGAAGAACGAAGCGAAGACCATCCGGCCGTAGCTCAGGCCACGTCGAGGGTGCGGATCTGCTGCCGGATCTCGTTCCACCCGGTGGTCCGTCCCGTCAGCAGCCACACCCGGGCGTCGATGTCGTCGCTCACCGCTCTGCGCACCTCGCCGATGTCGGTGAGTACGGTTCGAGGTCCGACGGATCGGTGCCGGTGAACAGCACAGCGGTGCTCGACTCGTCCGGGAGCGGGAAGTACCCGTACGCGCGGTTGGGGCTGTGCGCGGGCGGAAGATCGAAGCGCTCGGAGTAGCCGTCGAGATAGGCCGCGAGAATGTACGACTCGCCGGACAGCACCGTGCGGCGCTGCTCGTCCGCCGACAGATCCCCGTACGCGCCCGCGGTGCTCGCGGCGATCCGTTCCCCGACGTCGCTGTTGGACATCGGCACCGAGACGGACGGCACGAGCGCGGCGAGCGCCACGCCGATCACCGCCCAGCTCGCGGGCGATCAGCGCGACGACCACGACCGCAGCGACTGTCGCCACGATCGCCGGTATCCGCAGCACGAGGACCGACCCGGGCACGACCACATCGGCGACCCACGCGATCAGCGGCGCGACCGGCGGCTGGTCGGCCGACCCCCAGTCGAGGTGATTGCGGCCCACGGCCAGCATGTACATCTCGTCGAACCAATGGCCGCGGGCACCGGCCACCGCCGCGACCAGGTGCGCGACCGCCACGAGCGCCGCGATCACCCCCACCGCGCGGCCCACGAACGGATGGATCACCCGTTGCTGCGGGGCTTCGTGTTCGACTGTGCGTTCCTGTGCGGTCCTGGCCCAGGCCATACGCATTCGGCTTCCCACGTCGGATCGTTCCGGTCGGTACCGGGAGTGGGCACCTCCCCGAATGGGTACCGTTCCGAGCGAGGGTACGCGGCAGGCCGGGCCCCGCATGCGCTTTCGCGGGAAACCCCGGCCGAGGCCGGATATCAGCGACGACGAGGAGAACGATGCAGCTCCCCACCACCGACACCGACTTCGACACCCTCGACGCGTGGTGGCGGGCCGCGAACTATCTGTCGGTCGGCCAGATCTATCTCATGGACAATCCGCTGCTGCGCGAACCGCTGCGGCCCGAGCACATCAAACCGCGGCTGCTCGGACATTGGGGCACCACACCGGGATTGAACTTCGTCTACGCACACCTCAACCGCGCCATCACCGCCCGCGAGCTGGACATGATGTACGTCATGGGTCCCGGCCACGGCGGGCCCGGACCGGTGGCCGCGGCGTGGCTCGAAGGCACCTACAGCGAGGTCTACCCGGACGTCTCTCGCGACGAGGACGGCATGCGACGCCTGTTCCGCCAGTTCTCGTTCCCCGGCGGCATTCCCAGCCACGTCGCCCCCGAGACCCCCGGCTCGATCCACGAGGGCGGTGAACTCGGCTACTCCCTCTCGCACGCCTACGGCGCCGCCTTCGACAATCCCGACCTGATCGTCGCCGCGGTCGTCGGCGACGGCGAAGCCGAGACCGGACCGCTGGCCGCGAGCTGGCACTCGACGAAATTCGTCGACCCGCGCCGCGACGGCGCGGTGCTGCCGATCCTGCACCTCAACGGCTTCAAGATCGCCAACCCGACGGTGCTCGCCCGCATCGGCGAGGACGAACTGATCTCGCTGCTGCGCGGCTACGGGCACGAACCGATCGTCGTCGCCGGCGACGATCCCGCCGACATGCACCGGCGCTTCGCCGCCGCCCTCGACGCGGCGCTCGACCGCATCTCCGAGATCCAGCAGACCGCCCGCAGCTCGGGAAACGCGACCCGCCCGGCTTGGCCGATGATCGTGCTCCGGTCCCCGAAGGGGTGGACCGGCCCGGTGGAGGTCGACGACGCCCCGGTCGAGGGCACGTGGCGCGCCCACCAGGTGCCGATCGGTGATCCGCGCGGGAACGACGAGCACCGCCGCCTCCTCGAGGAGTGGCTGCGCAGCTACCGGCCGAAGGAGTTGTTCGACGACGACGGCGTTCCCGTCGCGGCCCTGCGCGACCTCGCGCCCCGTGGCACCCGGCGGATGAGCGCCAACCCGCACGCCAACGGGGGAGCGGTGCTGCGGGATCTGATCCTGCCCGACTTCCGCGACTACGCCGTCGACGTTCCCGAACCGGCCACCGCCACCGGCGAGGCCACCCGCATCCTCGGCACCTTCCTGCGCGACGTCATGCGGCGCAACGCCACGAACTTCCGGATGTTCGCGCCCGACGAGAACAACTCCAACCGCCTCGACGCGGTCCTCGACGCCACCGACCGCACCTGGAACGCGCGCATCGACCCGGGTGACGACCGGGTCGCCCCCGACGGCCGGGTCATGGAGATCCTGTCCGAACACACCTGCCAGGGCTGGCTCGAGGGGTACCTGCTCACCGGCCGGCACGGATTGTTCTCCAGCTACGAGGCTTTCGCGCACCTCGTCGACTCGATGGTCAACCAGCACGCCAAATGGCTGCTCACCACGAACCGGATCCGCTGGCGCCGCCCCATCCCGTCGCTGAACTACCTGCTCACCTCCCACGTGTGGCGGCAGGACCACAACGGCTTCTCGCACCAGGACCCCGGATTCATCGACCACGTCGTCAACAAGAAACCCGAGGTCGTGCGCGTCTACCTGCCGCCGGACGCCAACACCCTGCTTTCGGTGGCCGATCATTGCTTGCGCACCCGCCAGTACATCAACGTGATCGTCGCCGGGAAGCAACCCGCCGTACAGTTCCTCGACATCGACGACGCGATGACCCACTGCCGCAAGGGCATCGGGATCTGGCAGTGGGCCTCGACCGACCGCGACGCCGAACCGGATGTGGTGCTCGCCTGCGCCGGCGACATCCCCACGATGGAAACCCTCGCGGCCGTCGACATCCTGCACCGCCGCTTCCCCGACCTGCGGATCCGGGTGGTCAACGTCGTCGACCTCATGCGGCTGCAGGACGACCGGGCGCACCCGCACGGGCTGCCGGACGCGCACTTCGACGCGCTGTTCACCACCGACAAGCCGGTGGTCTTCGCCTACCACGGGTATCCGTGGCTGATCCACCGTCTCGTCTACCGGCGCACCAACCACGAGAACTTCCACGTCCACGGCTACATCGAGGAGGGTACGACCACCACGCCGTTCGACATGTGCGTGCTCAACCGCATCGACCGCTACCACCTCGCGCTCGACGTCCTCGACCGCGTCGAGCGGATCCGGCCCATCGCCGGGCACGCCCGTGAAGAGCTCGAGAACATGCTCGCCGAGCACACCCGTTACGTGCGCACCCACGGCGAGGACATGCCGGTGATCACCGACTGGCACTGGCAGGGCGTCGGAATCGACTGAGCATCACTCCGATCCGCGACAGACCAGTCGCCCGGCGGTGAAGGCGTCGACGTCGACCTCGTCGAGGGAGGTCACCACCAGATCGGCGCCCGCGTCTTCGAGGTCGGCGGTGTCGTCGAAACGGGCGACACCGAGCGCCCACATGCCGCCGGCCTTCGCCGCCCGGATCCCGCTGATCGCGTCCTCGACCACCACGCACGCCTGCGCGGGCACCCCGAGTTCGTCGGCGGCGGTGAGGAACAGCTCCGGATCGGGTTTGCCGTGGGCGACCGGGCGCCCGGACAGATCGGCGTCGAACCGGTCGAGCAGTGTCTCGCCGGGACGGTCGTGGGCGGGGACCGCCCGCAGGAACAGTCCGGCATTCTTCGACGAGGACGCCGCGGCCACCGCGATCCCCGCCGCCTGCACGGCCGCGACGAAGCGCACCCCGTCGTCGTAGGCGCGGAACCGGCGCTCGTCGATCAACCGCAGCAACCGAACCTGCTTGCGCTCGGCGTAGTCCACCGCGCGGCGCTCGGCGTCGGGCACCGCGAAGTACTCGAGGGCGGCGCGGGCACCGTCCATCCGCGGCCGGCCCGACAGCATCTGCCGGTACACCTCCGCGGTGAACGCGTGCGCCTGCCAGGAGGTCTCGGGTTGCAGGTCGCGCCAGTCGCCGGTCATCAACTCCGCCAGCGCTTCCCGCCACGCCGTCTCGTGCGGTGAATCGACGAGCACCCCGTCGACGTCGAAGATCACCGCACGGAACCGCGACTGCGTCTCGGCCACGATGTCCTCCTCGCGGTCAGGCAGGGACGGCGGCGAGCCGGAACTCGTGCGACTCGCCGGCGCCGAGCTCGACGAGTTCGCCGTCCACCGCGACCTGCACCGGCACCCGGAAGCCCTCGGTCTCGGCGCGCACCGACAGCTTGTCGCCGTCGATCCGCACCCGCAGGGGAGTGCCGCGGTACCGCATGGAGAACGACACCCCGTCGAGGTGCGAGACCAGCTTGGGCCGGAAGACGAGCACGTCGCCGTACGCGCGGGCACCGACGTAGTAGCGCTGCACCAGATCGAGGGTGCCGCCCATGACCCCCATGTGGATGCCCTCCTTGGTGGTGCCGCCCTGCAGGTCGCTGACGTCGCTCTCGAGCGCGAGCTTGAACCGCAGCCACGACGACTGCGGATCGAAGGTGGCGAGCACACCGGCGAACGTCACGTGACTGAGCGTCGACCCGTGCGAGGTGCGCTGGTCGTAGTAGTCGACGGTGCGGCGCACGAGGTCGCGATCGAACGGATAACCGAGCTGTTCGAACACCTGCCGCAGCTCGGCGTCGTCGAACAGGAAGAACAGCATCACCGTGTCGGCCTGCTTGGCGACCTTGTAGGCATCCGGGTCGCGGCCCTCGGCGCGCAGGATGCGGTCCATCCGGCCGATGTTGCCGTACTCCGTGCGGTAGTGCTCCCAGTCGAGTTCCTCGAGATCCTCGTAGCCTTCGAACTGGCTGATCACCCCGTCGTGGTAGGGCACGAACATCTTCCGGCTCATCTCCGACCAGGTGCGCAGCTCCTCGTCGGTGACCCGCAACCGGGCCCGCAGGGCCGTGCGCCGGCTCTTCGACAGCACCTCGAAGACGTCCAGGGCGCGCGCCGCGATCCACGCGACCATCACGTTCGTGTACGCGTTGTTGCGCAGACCGGCTTCGCTGGACCCCGGATACCGTTCGTGGAACTCGTCCGGGCCCATCACCCCATGGATCTCGTAGCGGTCCCGATCCGGGTTGTAGTGCGCGATCGACGCCCAGAACCGCGCGATCTCGAGCATCATCTCGGCGCCGTAGTCGGCGAGGAAGTCGACGTCGTCCGTGGCCTGGTAGTAGTGCCACACGTTGTAGAAGATCGCGGCGCTGACGTGACGCTGGTTGCGGCTCAGGTCCGGATCCCACTGCCCCGACATCGGGTTCAGATGCACCGTCTGGGTCTCCTCGGTGCCGTCGCTGCCGCTCTGCCAGGGGAACATCGCGCCGCGGTAACCGGCCTCGCTCGCCGCGGCCTGCGCCTCACCCAACCGGCGGTAGCGGTAGAGGATCAGGCCTTTGGTGATCTCCGGCACCCGCAGGTTCAGGAAGGGATAAACGAACATCTCGTCCCAGAACACGTGCCCGCGATAGGCCTCGCCGTTGAGTCCGCGCGCCGGCACTCCCGCGTCGAGGCGCGCGGTGTGCCGTGAGCAGACCTGCAGCACGTGCGAGACGTGCAGGCGCAGCAGCAACTGCGCGCGCGACTCCCGCGGCAGCCGGATGTCGCAGATGTCCCACAGCTCGTCCCAGGCCGCGACGTGCTCGTCGTACGCCTCGGCGAAATCCGGATAGCGCAACACGTGCCGGCCCGCCGACGCCAGGGGCTCGGTGATCGCGTCGTCGCGGGAGGTGAACATCGCCACCATCTTCTCGATCCGCACCGTCGAGCCCTCGGCGATGTCGAAGGAGAGGACCTGCTGGATGTAGTCCTCCATCTGGTACAGATCGCGGTCGACGAGCATCGCTCCTCCCGAACCCTCCCGGAAGACCCGGGTGCGTGCGGCCTGGGCGATGTAGGTGTCGGACTGGCGGATCTGCACCTTCAGCGCGATCGTCTCGGGGCCGTAGGTGCGCGGCGAGACCGGATCGAGGTGCCGTGCCTCGAGATCGCGGTAGCGGGCGACCGCGCGATTGGAGACCCGGCCGTCGAGGGCGGAGACGATCTCGACCCGCCCCGACCAGTTCTCCGGGGTCAGCGACCATTCGAGCGCCCCCTGGTTCGGATGCTCCATGCTCACGAACCGCCTGCTGCGCAGCGACGTCTCGCGGCCGTGCCGATCCCGGAACCGCAGTTCGCGGACCACGGTGGCGGTGCGGATGTCGTAGACGTGCCGGTAGTCGAGGATCTCCACCTGTGCCAGGCGGATCGCCTCGCCGCCGTCGATGCGCAGCTTCAGCACGAGCCAGTTCGGGAGGTTGACAAGATCCTCGTTCAGGACCGGGCTGCCACCCATGATGGTGGTCTCGCGGTTGTAGCAACGATGCGCGTAGGTCCCCGGATAATGGACCTCGCCCATGTCCTCCCACTCGGCGGTGCCGCGTGAACAGAAGTAGCCGTTGCCCGTCGAGGTCAGGGCTTCGCGCAGGGGTTCGTCGTCTGGATCGAAACCGTCGTAGTCGAGGGTGAACTCCGGGTCGTACACGCGAACCTCCTGGCGGTCGTAGTCGACACGAACTGTCCGGCGGTGCTGTCACCCGGCGGCGCTGTCATCTACCCAGGGCCGACAGGAAACGTTCGACGTCGTCGACCGACGCGAGGACGAACTCGGCGTCGGTGCGGCGTCCGGCCATCTCCGGGTCGTCGGGGCTGCCGACGAGGATCCCGATGCCGCGACCCCGCAACGCCCGGAAGGCGTCCTCGTCGGTGATGTCGTCGCCGAGATAGAGCGGCACGACGTCGTCGGAGGCGAGACCGAGGACCTCGATCAGGTGCAGGACCGCCTTGCCCTTGTTCCAGTCCACGGCCGGTTTGAGTTCGTAGACCATCTTTCCCGGCACCACGGCGAGCCGGTCGGGGTTCTCCTGCAACAGCGTCTCGACGATCGCACCCACCCGGTCGTGCACCTCGGGGGAGGCCTGCCGGTAGTGCACGGCAACCGACGCGCGCTTCGGTTCGATGCCGACACCGTCGAGACCGTCCAGGCGGGTGCGCAGGGTCTCGGTGGTCTCGGTGATCAGATCGGTGAAGTCGGTGAGGACGTCGTGGGCGATCTGCCCGTGGGTGGGGCTCCAGATGTCGAAACCGTGGCTGCCGGCGACGACGAGATCGTCGACACCCATGAGCTGTTGGACGACGTCGCGGTCGCGGCCGGTGACGATGCACACCGACACGCGGTCGGCGAGCTCGCGGACGGTGCGGCGCATGGTATCCGACCACACCGCGTCCTCGGGACGGGCGACGATCGGGGTGAGCACACCGTCGTAGTCGAGGAAGACCGCGGGCCGACGGCCCGCGAGACGGTCGGACAGGGCGACGCCGTCGAGTGCCGACGGTAGGTCCTCCACGGTACGCGGCGCGGTCATCTGATCGGTACTCCTGTCGTCGCGGCGACCCGTCATGGTTCGCACCGTACACAAAGATCGAAAGGCTCGGCCGTGATCCGGGGAGGGGGACCGGCCGGATGCAGCGGTCAGCGGACCGGGCGTCGCCAGTGCTCGTCCGCGGTGAGCCGGGAGCGGACGTGTTCGGCGGCGTCGTCGTTGCGGAACGGGCCGGCCAGCAGGTCGGCGTACACGTGTGAGATCGCGGCATGGCGCAGTCCGCCGCGGCGGTCCATCCGTTCGAAGACCACCGGCGACCAGGGAATCGCCACCACCACGTCGCCGCCGTGCTCGACCGGGCGCAGGCCGAGACTGTCGGCGAAGTCGTCGGGGTCGTCGGCGTAGACCTCGAGCAGCGCCGGGGCCGCGTAGTCGGTGGCACCGACGCCGGTGAGCGCGTAGGGGATGTCGATGCGTTCGGCCAGTCGCGCGCGGGTCGCGGTGACGCCCTCGGGGGCGGTGAACCGGCGGACCGCGCACACCTTCCGCTCGGCGGCCCAGGCCCGCAGCATCGGTTCCCAGCGCACCTCGACGATCGGGCCGCGCGGGACCCGGCGCACGAGCTCACGTTCGACGAGCACCTCGACGACGCGGTAGGTCGCGCCGGTGGACGCGCCGGACAGCTTGATCAGTTCCGGGACGGAGATCTCCCCGACGTGATCGGCGAGTGCGCGCACCACGCGGTCGGACGGTTCGCCGGTGAGCACCCCGGACGGGCGGCCCGGGCCGCGCCACGGGTCGGCGTCGGCGCCGCGGTCGCGGACCCACACCGCCGGACGGTCGGCGACGAGCGAGAGGTTGCCGGTCGCGTCGGCGTAGGAGATGCCGTGCCGGTCGAGCTGGCGGCGCACCGGATCGGACAGATAGTGGGCGCACACGAAGCCGCGGTCGGAGTCGGACAGGTCGGCGGCGATGCGCGCGACGTCGCCGGAGAGCACACCGCGGGAGGCGACCACGGAGAAGGACACGGTGTCGCCGTCGGGGGCGGAGACGAGCATCCGGGTGGGTGCCTCGGGGGAGCGGGGGCGGTCGCTCGACAGCGACCAGCCGAGCGGCAGGCACGCCTCGAGTCGGGCGGTGGCGCGACGGTAGATGTCGATGTACCGCTCGGGGCGGGGACCGACGGTGTTCTCGGGGGCGGGAGCCGACTGTGTCACATCCACCACCGTAGTCACTCTGTGCATGACGGAAAAGAGAAATAAACGAAATCCCATAGGGCGGAACAGCGCCCCTCCCGCACCGCAAACTATGACGCGGCATGCGCTAGTTTCGTGACCATGACCGACATCACCGGGCGCATCGCGTTCGTTCAGGCGACCTGGCACCGCAACATCGTCGACCAGGCACGTACAGGCTTCACCGACGAGATCACCCGCCTCGGCGTCTCGCAGGACGCCCTGGACTTCTTCGACGTCCCCGGCGCCTTCGAGATCCCGCTGCACGCCAAGCGACTGGCGAAGACCGGGCGCTACGACGCGATCGTCGCGGCCGGGCTGGTCGTCGACGGCGGCATCTACCGGCACGACTTCGTCGCCACCGCGGTGATCGACGGCCTGATGCGCGTCCAGCTCGACACCGATGTGCCGGTCTTCTCCGTCGTCCTCACCCCCCACAACTTCCACGAGCACGACGAGCACGTCGAGTACTTCACGCGGCACTTCCTCAAGAAGGGCGCCGAGGCGGCTCGCGCCGTCGACGCCACGGTGCGCTCGCTGCGCGCGCTGCCGACCGGAGACTGAGCCCCGGCCGGCAGCGCGCGTCGGATCAGCGTGCGCTGCCGGAGGGATCCTTCGCCACCGAGTCCTCGCCGGCCGCTGCCTGGTTCGGAGCCTCGGTGCGCCGACGGTAGGCCGCCCGCGCGGTCTCGTCGGTATTCAGTGCCAGCGACTGCAGACCGAATGCCGCGGAGATGCGGTGACGGGTCGCCTCCGGCACCGCCTTCAGCGCTCCGAGGATCGCACCCGCCGTGCGGGGCACGTACCGCAGGCCGGGACGAGCCGTCGCGATCACCTGCACGATCGCGGCGGCGACCTCGTCCGGGCCGACCATGGCGAGCTTCTCGATGAGCGCGTTCGGCTTCATGCCCGCGATCAGCTCGGTGCGCACGAAGCCCGGGGCGATCGTGGAGACCACGACGTTCGAGTCGGCAAGCTCCTGGCGCAGCACCGATCCGAGGCCGATCACGGCGTGCTTGGTCGCGGAGTACACCGCGAGGCCGGGGGCGCCTTCGATGCCCACGACGGAGCCGAGATTGACGATGTGTCCGTAGCCCTGTTCGGTGAACCGCGCGGCGGCCAGCTTCGAACCGAGGATCACGCCGCGGACGTTGACGTCGATCTGCCGGTCGGTGACCGTGTCGGTCTCCTCGAGGAACGCGCCGGTGGGCATGATGCCGGCGTTGTTGACGAGCACGTCGATCCCGCCGAACTCCATGTGGGCCAGGCTGAGGAATTCGTCGAAGGATCCTCGGTCGGTGACGTCCAGAGGCAACCCGAGCACCGTGGTGCCGAAGCGCGCACCGATCCGGGCGGCGGTGTCCTGCACGAGATCCTTGTCGATGTCGCCGATGGCCACTCGCGCGCCGGCTGCGACGAGGGCTTCGGCCGTCGCCTGTCCGATGCCGCGCGCTCCGCCGGTGATGACAACCCTCTTGCCGTGCACGTTCAGGCTCATGCCGTGTCGTCCTTTCCTCGCTGTGCTGGTGAAATCGACGGTACGAACCGAGCTCTCCGTGATCCATGCCACTATCGGCAAGTTCTTGTGAATTTCGGCCACGCTGCCGAGGATGGAGCCTCGTGAACCCCTGGACCTCCCGCCGCGCGGCGACGAGCGCGACCCTGATGGTGTCCTTCGGACGCGAGCGCGGTCTCGACCCCGACACGTTGCTGGCAGGTACCGGGTTGGGGAAGGGGGAGATCACCCATCCGGGCGGGGAGATCACCGACGACCAGGAACTGGCCGTGATCGCGAATCTCGTGTCCGCGCTCGACGATCGGCCCGGGGAAGGGTACGCCCTCGGTCTGCGCTACCAGGCGGCGGTGCACGGGATCTTCGGTTACGCCCTGATGAGCTGTGCGACGGTGCGCGACGGCATCGAGGTGGGCACCCGTTTCTTCGATCTCACCTTCGCCTTCTCGCGCGCCGCCCTGGAGTATGCGGGCGACGAGGTCCGCTTCTGCCTCGACGACCGGCACGTGCCGGCGCAGCTGCGGGGCTTCCTGCTGGAGCGCGACGTCTCGGGGATCCTCGCCCATTGGGGTGCGCTGTGGGGGCAGCCGTCGGAGATCCGTCGCATCGAGGTGGCCGAATCGCTCGGTGAGCGGATCGCGCCGGTGTTCCGCGACCGGGGGTTCCTGGTGGAGACGACGGCGTCGACGCATGCGGTGGTAGTGGACGCGCGGGCGTTGGACCGGCCCATGCCGACCGCGAGCCCGGAGGCCGCCGCCGTACTGCTGCGGGAGTGCGCGGAACTGCTGCAGCGCAGACAGAACCACGGCGAGCTCGGTGCCCGCGTGCGGGAAGTGCTGCTGCGCCGGGCCGCGGAGGGCCCCACGCAGGACCAGGTGGCCGCGGAGCTGGGGTCGAGTGTGCGCACCCTCCGGCGGCAGCTGGGGGAGGAGGGGACCTCGTACCGGGCGATCGTGGCCGAGACGCTGGGGACGATGGCGGGGGAGCTGCTGGATGCGGGCCTGCCGGTGGAGAGGGTGGCGCACCGTCTGGGCTACGCCGATGCGTCGAGCTTCTCGGTGGCGTTCAAGCGGTGGACCGGCCGGACGCCGGGTGGGCGACGACGGGAGAGACGCTCGGTCTGAGGCGACTGCGGGACCGGTTCGAGAGCCCGTGGAGATATTCTGAGTAATACGGAAACCATAGAAAACCAGAATTCATCCTCCCTCACGACCTACTCACCACACACCGCAGCACCAGCTAACAACCACTAGCCCAGCCAAGAGGGCCACAGTGTCAGCGGCTCGATGCCTCCGGGCGTCGAGTCATGGCCAGGGGAACGAGCACACCGAGCAGCGCGGCGGGCAGCAGAAACGCGAGGACCGGGTCGGCGCCGTACACCGGCGTCAGCAGGAGAGGGGAGAAGGCCGCACCACCGAAGCGGAAGGCCTGCACGACGGACACCGCGCCACCGCGGTTGCCGCTCGGCCCACCGAGCACCGCGGCGTTGACCCCGACGAGGATGAACTGCGAAGCGATACCTGCCAGGAACCACGCGACGCCGAGCACGACGAGCCACGGGACGGTACCGACGACCACGACCAGCGCTGCGCCGCTCACCGCGCCGATGAGCACGATCGCGCGGGCACCGACGCGGTCGATGAGCATCCCGACCGGCCGGGAACTGAGGATGCCGGCGAGTCCGAACACGGTGAGTACCACGCCGCGTTCGGACGGGGACAACCCGAAGTCGTCCTCGACCCGGAAGGCGAGGAGGAATCCGAGTCCGCCGAGCGCACCCCAACCGAGCAACGCGACCAGCCCGATACGCAGGACGCGCGGGGTCAGCGCATCGCGCAGTCGGACCCGAGTGGTACCGGACGGGTCGTCGCGCACCGATTCGGGCAGGCCGGCGAGCGCCAGGAGCAGCGCGGCGCCGGCAAGCACGACGAACGCCCATCTCCAGCTCACCTCGGCGGCGAGACCGCCGATCAGTGGGGCGACGGTCTGGCCGGCGGCCTGCATCGCCCCGAACAATCCGAGAGCGCGGCCGAGCCTGTCCTTCGGGGTGATGACGGCCAGCGCCGCGAGCAGCAGCGGAGTGGTGAACGCGTTGGCCGCGCCCTGCAGCATGCGGGTGCCGATGAGCACCGAGAAGGTCGGCGCCAGCGCCGCGGCGATCGAGACCGCCGCGTAGACGAGATAGGCGGTGCGCACGGTGCGGATGCGTCCCCACCGTGCGCCGAGCGTGCCGGAGAACAGCATCGCGGCGGCGAACACACCGAGATAGGCGGTGACCGTCGTCGCGGCCGTGCCGGTGGACACACCGGTGTCGGCGCCGATCTCGGGCAGCATCGACACGACGACACTGCCGCCGAAGGGACCGAGGAATCCCCCCGCGTACAGCGCCGTGCGCTGCAGCGGTTCGCGCAGATCCCTCACCTGTTGAAGCCGCCGGGGCCCCGTCGCCGCAGATAGCGTTCGAACTCGGCGGCGAGGGCGTCGCCGTCGATCTTGGCGATGACCTCGGAGATGTCCTCCTCGGCCTCGGCGTCGCCGCGCTCCTCGAGGGTGCGCACGTACTCGGCGATCTCCTCGTCGTCCTCGATCATGTCGGTGACGGTCTGTTCCCACTCCTCGGCGAGGAGGGGGAGTTCGCCGAGTGGCACCTCGAGGTCGAGGACGTCCTCGACGCGGCGCAGCAGCGCCACGGTGGCCTTGGGGTTCGGCGGGTTGGACACGTAGTGGGGGATCGCCGCCCAGAACGACACCGCGGGGATGCCCGCGCGCACGAAGGCGTCCTGCAGCACGCCGGTGATTCCGGTGGGTCCTTCGTAGCGGGAGGTCTGCAGCTTGAACCGTTCGGCGGCCTCGGAGCTGTAGGCGGTGCCGGTCACCGGGACCGGGCGGGTGTGCGGGGTGTCGGCGAGCAGTGCGCCGAGCAGGACGACGGTGTGGACCTCGAACTCGTCGACGAGTTCGATGATGGCGTCGCAGAAGCTGCGCCAGCGCATGCTCGGCTCGATGCCGTGCAGCAGGACGACGTCGCGGTCGCTGCCGGGCGGGGAGCACAGCGACAGTCGGGTGGTGGGCCAGTCGATCTCGCGGGTGACACCGTCGACGAGACGGACCTGTGGCCGGTTGACCTGGTAGTCGTAGTACTCCTCGGAGTCCAGCTCGGCGAAGGGCTCGGCGTCCCAGATCAACTCGAGGTGCTCGACGGCGCCGCTGGCGGCGTCGCCGGCGTCGTTCCACCCCTCGAAGGCGGCGACGAGCACCGGATCGCGCAGGACGGGGACGTCCTGGTCCGGGGTCTCGGGATACTCGGGTGTACTCACTCGTCCAGCCTACGACCCGGGCCGATCCGGGCGCCCACTAGTCTGAAGGGCATGTCCACCCCACTTCATTCTGTCCTGCTCGATGCGCTGACCCAGCGCGTTGTCATCGGAGACGGGGCGATGGGCACCATGTTGCAGGCCGCGGATCTCTCGCTCGACGACTTCCGCGGTTTGGAGGGGTGCAACGAGATCCTCAACGAATCTCGTCCCGATGTGATCCGGGGGATCCACCGGGCGTACTTCGAGGCCGGCGCCGACGTCGTCTCGACGAACACCTTCGGCTGCAACCTGCCCAACCTCGCCGACTACGACATCGCCGACCGCATCCGTGAGCTGTCCGAGCTCGGTACCCGCCTCGCCCGCGAGGTCGCCGACGAGATGGGCCCCGGCGCCGACGGCATGGCCCGCATGGTGATCGGGTCGATGGGTCCGGGTACGAAGCTGCCCACCCTCGGCCACGCGCCGTTCGCTGCGCTGCGCGACGCCTACGGTGAGGCGGCGCTGGGCATGCTCGACGGTGGTGCCGACGCGATCCTGGTGGAGACCTGTCAGGACCTGTTGCAGGCGAAGGCCGCGATCATCGGTAGCAAGCGGGCGATGGAGCAGGCCGGTCGCCGGATCCCGATCGTCACTCACGTGACGGTGGAGACCACCGGCACGATGCTGCTCGGTTCCGAGATCGGTGCCGCGCTGACCGCCCTCGAGCCGCTCGGCATCGACCTGATCGGGTTGAACTGCGCGACCGGTCCGGCGGAGATGAGCGAGCACCTGCGGTATCTGTCGCAGCACGCGACGATCCCGGTGTCGGTGATGCCGAATGCGGGTCTGCCGGTGCTGGGCGCGAACGGTGCCGAGTACCCGCTGCAGCCGGAGGAGCTCGCCCAGGCGTTGGCCGGTTTCGTCTCCGAGTACGGGCTGACCTTCGTCGGTGGCTGCTGCGGCACCACCCCCGAGCACATCCGGCAGGTCGCGGAGGCGGTGCGCGGGGTGCAGCCGGCGCCGCGCGCCGCGCAGCCGGAGCCGGGTGTGTCGTCGCTGTACACCTCGGTGCCGTTCGAGCAGGACGCGTCGATCCTGATGATCGGTGAGCGCACCAACACGAACGGGTCGAAGGCGTTCCGTGAGGCGATGCTCGCCGCGGATTGGCAGAAGTGCCTGGACATCGCGAAGGACCAGATCCGCGACGGCGCGCACATGCTGGATCTGAACGTCGACTACGTCGGGCGTGACGGGGCGGCGGACATGGCGGAGCTGGCGTCGCGGTTCGCGACGTCGTCGACGTTGCCGATCATGATCGACTCGACGGAGCCGGACGTGATCAAGGCGGGCCTCGAGCATCTCGGTGGCCGCTGCGCGGTGAACTCGGTGAACTACGAGGACGGTGACGGTCCGGGTTCGCGGTTCGAGCGGATCATGGAGCACGTCGTCGAGCACGGCGCGGCGGTGGTCGCGTTGACGATCGACGAGGAGGGCCAGGCCCGTACCGCCGAGCACAAGGTGCGCATCGCCGAGCGGCTGATCGCGGATCTGACCGGTAAGTGGGGGTTGTCGCCGCAGGACATCATCGTCGATGCGTTGACCTTCCCGATCTCGACGGGTCAGGAGGAGGTGCGGCGCGATGCGATCGAGACGATCGAGGCGATCCGCCGCATCCACGAGACGCATCCGGAGGTGCACTTCACCCTCGGTATCTCGAATGTGTCGTTCGGTCTGAATCCGGCGGCGCGGCAGGTGCTGAACTCGGTGTTCCTGAACGAGTGCACCGAGGCGGGGCTGGACACGGCGATCGTGCACGCGTCGAAGATCCTGCCGATGGCGCGGATCCCGGAGGAACAGCGGCAGGTCGCGCTGGATCTGGTGTACGACCGGCGCAGCGAGGGTTACGACCCGCTGCAGAAGCTGATGGAGCTGTTCGAGGGGGTGTCGGCGGCGTCGGCACGCGAGTCGCGGGCGCAGGAGCTGGCGGCGTTGCCGCTGTTCGAGCGGCTCGAGCGGCGCATCGTCGACGGCGAGCGCAACGGTCTCGAGGACGATCTGACCGAGGCGATGAGGACCACCCCGCCGCTGGCGATCATCAACGACACGCTGCTGTCGGGCATGAAGACTGTTGGTGAGCTGTTCGGGTCGGGTCAGATGCAGTTGCCGTTCGTGCTGCAGTCCGCCGAAGTGATGAAGACCGCGGTGGCGTTCCTCGAGCCGCACATGGAGTCGACGGGCGACGAGGGCAAGGGCCGGATCGTGCTGGCGACGGTCAAGGGCGATGTGCACGACATCGGCAAGAACCTCGTGGACATCATCCTGTCGAACAACGGCTACGAGGTGGTCAACCTCGGCATCAAGCAGCCGATCGCGACGATCCTCGACGCGGCGGTGGACAAGCGCGCCGATGTGATCGGCATGTCGGGTCTGCTCGTGAAGTCGACGGTGGTGATGAAGGAGAACCTCGAGGAGCTCAACTCCCGCGGGGTCGCGGAGCAGTTCCCGGTGTTGCTCGGTGGTGCGGCGCTGACCCGCAGCTACGTCGAGAACGATCTGGCGGAGGTCTACGAGGGCAAGGTGTCGTACGCCCGCGACGCGTTCGAGGGTCTGTCGCTGATGGACCGTGTCATGGCCGAGAAGCGCGGTGAGGGTCCGGCGCCGGACAGCCCAGAGGCGATCGAGGCCGCCCGCAAGGCCGCCGAGCGCAAGGAGCGGCACGAGCGCAGCAAGCGAATCGCGGAGAAGCGCAAGGCCGCGGAAACGCCGGCGGAGATCCCCGAGCGCAGTGACATCGCGAAGGATCTGCCGGTGCCGACGCCGCCGTTCTGGGGCACCCGGGTGATCAAGGGCATCCCGCTGGCCGACTATGCGGCGCTGGTCGACGAGCGTGCGCTGTTCCTGGGGCAGTGGGGCCTGCGCGGGCAGCGCGGTGGCGACGGCCCGAGCTACGAGGAGCTCGTGGAGACCGAGGGCCGGCCGCGGTTGCGGTACTGGCTGGACCGGTTGGCGACCGAGGGCATCCTGCAGCACGCGGCGGTGGTGTACGGCTACTTTCCGGCGGTGTCCGAGGGTGACGACGTGGTGGTGCTGACCGAGCCGCGCCCGGATGCTCCCGAGCGTTACCGGTTCACCTTCCCGCGGCAGCAGCGTTCGCGGTTCCTGTGCATCGCCGATTTCGTGCGGTCGCGGGAGGATGCGCTCGCGTCGGGTCAGGTGGATGTGTGGCCGTTCCAGTTGGTGACGATGGGGCAGCCGATCGCGGACTTCGCGAACGAGTTGTTCGCGTCGAATTCGTACCGTGACTATCTCGAGGTGCACGGCATCGGTGTGCAGCTGACCGAGGCGCTGGCCGAGTACTGGCATCGGCGGGTGCGACAGGAGCTGGCGTTCGCCGAGGGCGGCACGGCCGCGGACGAGGATCCGGAGGAGGTCGCGGAGTACTTCAAGCTCGCCTACCGTGGCGCCCGGTTCGCGTTCGGTTACGGCGCGTGCCCGAATCTCGAGGATCGCATCAAGCTGGTCGAGCTGCTCGAACCCGAGCGGATCGGGGTGGAGCTGTCGGAGGAGCTGCAGTTGCATCCCGAGCAGTCCACCGATGCGTTCGTGCTGCACCACCCGGAGGCGAAGTACTTCAATGTCTGATCGGGTGGAGGCGCCGCTCGCGGTGCAGACCGGTGCGCTGCGGGCGGTGCTGTGGGACATGGACGGCACCCTGCTCGAATCGGAACGCTTGTGGGACATCGGGATGCACGAGTTGTCGTTGCATCTCGGTGGGCCGATGAGCGACGAGACCCGCATCTCCACGATCGGGGGGCCGATGGATCTGGCGGTGCTGCGCACCTTCGCCGGGTTGGGTCTGGAACCGACCCCGGACGAGGCGGCCGCTGCGGCGGCGTGGCTGACCGACTACATGGGCCGGTTGTTCGCTAACGGACTCACGTGGCGGCCCGGCGCGCAGGCCGCGCTGCGCACCGTCCGCGAGGCGGGACTGGGGTCGGTGCTGGTGACCAACACCGAGCGGGCGCTGTGCGAGGTGGCCCTCGAGACCCTGGGCCGCGCGCATTTCGATCATTCGGTGTGCGGCGACGAGGTGCCGGCCGGCAAACCCGATCCGGCGCCCTACCTGCGGGCCGCGGAGTTGCTCGGTCTGGATCCGGCGCAGTGCCTGGCGGTGGAGGATTCCCCGACCGGGGCGGCCGCGGCGGATGCGGCCGGGTGCACGGTGCTGGTGGTGCCGTCGCTGGTGGATGTGCCCGGCGCGGAGCGGCGAGTGTTCCGGTCCACGCTCGAGGGGTTGAGCGCCGAGGATCTGCACGAGCTGCACGGTGCGGGGGTGCCCTGAGGTGGCGGTCCCGAAGATCGTGCTGTTCTACAAGTTCACCCCGCTGCCCGACCCGGAGGCGATCCGGTTGTGGCAGCACACCCTCGCGTCGTCGCTGGGGCTGACCGGGCGGATCCTCATCTCGGAGCACGGCATCAACGGCACCGTCGGCGGTGACATCACCGACGTGAAGAAGTACGTGCGTGGCTTGCGCGGCTATGCGGCGTTCACGGACACCGACATCAAGTGGTCCGACGGCACCGGCGACGACTTTCCGCGGCTGTCGGTGAAGGTACGTCCGGAGATCGTGACCTTCGGGGTGCCCGACGAGGTGAAGGTCGACGAGAACGGCATCGTCGACGGCGGCACCCATCTGTCGCCGCACGGCGTGCACGAGCTGGTCGCCGAGCGCGGCGACGAGGTGGTGTTCTTCGACGGCCGCAACCGCTTCGAGGCGCAGATCGGCCGGTTCCGGGATGCGATCGTGCCGGATGTCGCCACGACCCGCGATTTCGTCGCCGAGCTCGACAGCGGACGCTACGACCATCTCAAGAACCGCCCAGTGGTCACCTACTGCACCGGTGGGGTGCGCTGTGAGGTGCTGTCGGCGTTGATGCGCAACCGCGGGTTCGAAGAGGTCTACCAGCTCGACGGTGGCATCGTCCGCTACGGCGAGACCTTCGGCGACGAGGGCCTGTGGGAGGGTTCGCTGTACGTCTTCGACGGGCGGATGAACGTCGAGTTCAGCGCCGAGGCGACGGTGATCGGCCGCTGCACCCTGTGCGGGACGCCGACGTCGCGGTACCGGAATCATCCGGACCTCCACGGCCGGGAGTTGACCCTGGTGTGCGAGGGCTGCGTCCCGGACCCCGTGGAGGCGTAGACCGGTGCGTGCTGCACCGCTGCCGCTGCGCGACGGGCTCGGCCCCGACCGCATCCGGATGCCCGCCGACGTCGACGCGGCCACGATCGTCGAGTTCCTGCAGGCCGGCCATCCCGAAGAGGACTGGGCGGCGCACATGGCGGCGGGGGAGCTGGTCGACGAGCACGGCCGCCGCATCGATGCGTGCACGCCGTATCAGCCGACGCGGTTCGTGTACTTCTACCGCGATCCGGTGCCGGAGGTGCCGGTGCCGTTCCCGGTGCGCGTGTTGCATCGGGAGGACGGTCTCGTGGTCGTGGACAAGCCGCATTTCTTGGCGACGATCCCGCGCGGAGCGCACATCCGCGAGTCGGTGGTGGTGCGGTTGCGGCGCGAGCTGGAGTTGCCGCATCTGGTGCCGGTGCACCGGCTCGACCGGATGACCGCCGGGGTGCTGCTGTGCACGACGGATCCGGCGTGGCGGCGGCCCTATCAGGAGCTGTTCGAGCGGCAGCGGGTGCGCAAGGTGTACGAGGCGGTTGCCGGTTATCGGTCCGACCTGTCGTTCCCGCAGGTGGTGCGCACGCGGATCGTCAAGCGGCACGGGGAGCCGACGGCCGAGCAGTTCGCCGACGAACCGAATTCGGAGACGCGCATCGAGCTGGTCGAGCGGCGTGGGGAGCTGGCCCGTTACCGGTTGTTCCCGCGCACCGGCCGCACCCACCAGTTGCGGCTGCATCTGGCGTCGTTGGGGGTGCCGATCGTGGGGGACAACTTCTATCCGCGGTTCCGGCGGCGCGACGCGGACGATTTCACCGATCCGCTGCGGTTGCTGGCGCGGTCGCTGGAGTTCACCGATCCGATCAGCGGGGTGGAGCGGCGGTTCGTCAGCGGGCGGGAACTCGAGTTCTGAGCGAGGGTTGGTGTCCTGGCTGTGGGGCCGGTGGCGGGGCATGAAACAATCGACCCCTGTGAAGACCTTCGATTCCCTGTTCGCCGAGCTGTCCGAACGCGCCGCGACCCGCCCCGAGGGCTCCGGCACCGTCGCCGCCCTGGACGCCGGCGTGCATTTCCAGGGCAAGAAGGTACTCGAAGAGGCCGGTGAGGTGTGGATCGCCGCCGAGTACCAGTCCGACGAGGAACTGTCCGAGGAGATTTCGCAGCTGCTGTACTGGGTGCAGGTGCTGATGGTGGGGCGGGGTCTGAAGCTCGAGGACGTCTACAAGCATCTGTGACGGCCGGTGGCCCGCTGTGCCGGTGCCGCCGTCCGTGCCCTGTAGATCCCTTCCTCGCTTCTGCTCGTCGTTCGAAAGGACCCAATCCGTCATGCTGCGCGTCGCAGTCCCCAACAAAGGTTCGCTGTCCGAGTCCGCCGCCGAGATCCTGCAGGAGGCCGGCTACCGTCGGCGCACCGACTCGCGGGATCTGACGGTCATCGACCCGGTCAACGACGTCGAGTTCTTCTTCCTGCGGCCGAAGGACATCGCGATCTACGTCGGTTCCGGCGAGCTGGATCTGGGGATCACCGGCCGCGACCTGGCGATGGATTCGGGGGCGCCGGTCACCGAGCGGTTGTCGCTGGGCTTCGGGTCCTCGCGCTTCCGGTACGCCGCGCCGAAGGGCCGCGACTGGTCGGTCGAGGATCTGCAGGGTCTGCGCATCGCCACCTCGTACGCGAATCTGGTGCGTCGTGATCTCGAGTCCCGCGGCATCGAGGCCGAGGTGATCCGGCTCGACGGTGCGGTGGAGATCTCCATCCAGCTCGGGGTCGCCGACGCGATCGCCGATGTGGTGGGCTCGGGCCGGACGTTGCGCCAGCACGATCTCGTCGCCTTCGGCGAGTCGTTGTGCGATTCGGAGGGTGTGCTGATCGAGCGGGAGGGTTCGGATCGCTCGGATCGGGCCCGCAACCAGCTGATCGCCCGTCTCGAGGGTGTGGTCTTCGCGCAGCAGTACGTGATGATCGACTACGACTGCCCCAAGCACCTGCTCGAGCAGGCCGTGCAGGTCACCCCCGGTCTCGAGTCGCCGACGATCTCGCCGCTGGCGAACGAGAACTCGGTGGCGGTGCGGGCGATGGTGCCGCGCAAGGGCCACAACGCGGTGATGGACCGGCTCGCCGAGATCGGTGCCCGCGCAATCCTCGCGTCGAACATCCGCTCGTGCCGGGCGATGCGCGCCCCCGAATAGACGCGCACCGTTCCCGACATCTTCCGGTGCGGCCCCGCTGATCAGCGGGGCCGCACCTGCACGTTCTGGGCGATGCGGCCGAGCGCGCCGGTCTCGTCGTAGAGCAGACCGGCGGTCATGCCGATCCCGTCGGGTCCGACGGACATCTCCGCGGCGATACCGACCCAGTCCTGTTCGCGGAACTGGGGGGCGCGGAACAGGTGCACTGTCAGTTCGGTGTTGAGGAAGGTGTACTCGCGGGGGTCGAGTTTGGATCCGACACCGTTGGCGACGTCGGCGACGCTCATCAACCGGTCGAGGCCGCTGGGGGTTTCGCCTTCGATGAGGGCGATCTCGCTGCGCATCCACGCCGACGACAGGCCGGGAGCGCCGAAGGGGACGATGATGCGCCAGTCGACGGTGTCGATGTAGCCGCCCTTCCAGGAGGCGTGCGGGGCGGTGGGTTCGAAGTTGCCGGGGGCGGGCAGCGGGGTCTCGGAGGTCCGCGCGACCTGCGGCAGGTCGATGGTTTCGAGGCGCCAGCCGGTGCCGCGCGCGACCGCGCGGTCGGTGCCGTCGGGGGCGGTGGCCCACAATTCGGCGACGACCAGTTCGATGCGGCGGCCGGGTCGTTCGATGTGGGTGCGCACCTCGAGGTCGGTGAGGGGGACGGGGCCGAGCAGTTCGACGGTGAGCCGGCTCAGGCGGGTGTCGGGGCGGGGCCGGTGCCGGTCGATGGTGCGGGCGAGCAGCGCCGAGGGTGGGGCGCCGTGCTGTAGGTGCGGTCCCCAGGTGCTGACGGTGTGTTCGGTGGGGCGGAACACCGCGATCTCGACGTCGTCGACCGGGCCGGTGGGGGTGGTCGGCCGGGGGACCGGCACGTAGTAGGCGGCGTCGCTCACTCGGGATTCTCCTGCTGCTCGATGCGGTGGGGCGCACCCGGTGTCGACTGGATCGACGGTGTCGATTGCGTCGATTGGATCGACGGTGTCGATTGCATCGACTGGATCGACGGTGTCGATTGCATCGACTGGATCGACTGCGTCGCAACGCCGTCGACGGGATACGGCGGTGGGGTACCGCCGAACGCCGGGCACAATGCCCGATGATCGCACCACCGGCAGCCGGGACCGGGATTGGGGCGGAAGTCGCCGCTGGCGCGCAACTGCCGGATCGTCGCCCACATCGCCCGCACGATCCGTTCGAAGCGGCGCAGTTCCTCGGGGTCGGGCCGGTAGTGCAGCACCTGACCGTCGCCGAGATACAGCAGCCGCAGCGAGGCCGGGACGATGCCGCGTTGCCGCCACACGATCAGCGCGTAGAACTTCAGCTGGAACAGCGCCGCCCGCTCGCCGCGCGGGGACGGGGCGCGGCCGGTCTTGTAGTCGACGACATGCACCGCACCGGTGGCGTCGACATCGAGGCGGTCGATGATGCCGCGCAGCGGGACGTCGCCGTCGAGGGTGGTCTCCACCCGCAGTTCGCAGCCGTCGGCGGTGACCGCGGTGGGGTCCTCGACGGTGAAGTAGGTGTCCAGCAGCGCGGCGGCCTCGGCGAGGAACCCCGCGTCGTCGGTGTCCACGCCCAGATCGGGGGTGGCGGCGAGGACCCGGGCCAGGGCGTCGGGCAGCAGGGTCTGCGCGGCGGTGGCGGTGCGGGCCGGTCCGTCGAGGCCGAACAACGCTTCGAGAGCGGCGTGCACGACGGTGCCGCGCGCCTGGGCGCGGGTCGGGGGTGCGGTGAGCCGGTCGACGGCCTTGAAGCGGTAGAGCAGCGGGCAGCGGGTGAAGTCGGCGGCCCGGGAGGGGGACAGGGCGACCGGCCGCGTCGTGTCGGTGGGGGGTGTGGGCGCAGCTGTGGTCACACCTGGCAGGCTAGGACGCGGGTCCGACACGGTGCCGGACCCGCGTGCCCGATCCCGGGTGCGGGGCTGGAACGAAGGTGGACACGGCGATGGCAGTAGGCGGACTCGGGCGCAGCGGACCCTTCCAGGTGGGGGACCGGGTGCAGTTGACCGACGCCAAGGGCCGCAAGTACACCGTGGTGCTCGAACCGGGCAAGGAGTTCCACACCCATCGCGGCGGGATCCTGCACGACGATCTGATCGGCACCGACGAGGGTGTGGTGGTCACCTCCACCAACGGCACCCCCTATCTGGCGTTGCGTCCGCTGCTCGTCGACTATGTGATGTCGATGCCGCGCGGTGCGCAGGTGATCTACCCGAAGGACGCCGCGCAGATCGTGCAGGAGGGCGACATCTTTCCCGGCGCGACGGTGCTCGAGGCCGGCGCCGGTTCTGGCGCGCTGACGTGTTCGCTGCTGCGCGCCGTCGGCGAGAGCGGCCGGGTGATCTCCTACGAGGTGCGCGAGGACCATCTCGAATACGCCGAGCGGAATGTCGACACCTTCTTCGGGGAGCGCCCGGCGAACTGGACGACGGTGCTCGGGGATCTGGCGGACTACGACGTCGAGAAGTACGGCCGCGTCGACCGGGTGGTGCTGGACATGCTCGCCCCCTGGGATGTGCTCGAGACGGTGAAGAAGGCGCTGGTGCCCGGCGGGGTGCTCATCGTCTATGTGGCGACGACGACGCAGCTGTCGCGGGTGGTCGAGGCGATGCGGGAGCAGACCTGCTGGACCGAGCCGCGTTCGTGGGAGTCGATGGTGCGCGGCTGGCACGTGGTGGGTCTGGCGGTGCGGCCGGAGCATCGGATGCAGGGGCACACGGCGTTCCTGGTCAGTGCCCGGCGCCTGCAGGACGGGGTGGAGACCCCGAAGCCGCAGCGTCGGCCCAGCAAGGGCTGAGCCGACGCCGACCGGCAGGGGTTATTCGCAGCTGAGCGTGCCCAGGGCCAGGATCGAGCAGGCGCTCTCGTCGGCGATGACCCAGGTGCCGTCGATCTGCTCGAAGGTCAGCGGCATCGGGGCGCCGCCGTGCGGGCCGGCGACCTCGGTGTTCGCGGTGACGGTGTCGGCGTCGACCGTGGTGATCTCGCCGACGGTGCCGGTGAGCGGGTAACCGGCGAGCACACCGGTGAACTGATCGAGCACGGCGGTGCGCGCGGCGCCGTTCTCCACGACCGCGGCACGGTCCTCGGTGGTGGCGGCCGGGTCGAAGAACACGTCGATTTGTTCCTGCAGTTGCTCGACGGTGACCGCGGCGGTCACGGTGGTGCTGGTGGTCGTCGTGGCGCTGGTCGTGGCAGCGGTGTCGTCGCCGGCGTCGTCGGAGCTGCAGCCGGTCAGGGCGGTGAGGGCGGCGATCGCGGTGGCGGCGCAGAGTGTGCGAACTGGACGTGGGGTCACGGAGGAGTACCTTTCGAGAGAAACGGTCGACGCACGATATTTAGGGGAGCCTAACAGCGTGCCGGGAGTGCGGCGCCATGGCGCGTCCCACACGCGACACATGTTCGGAACACGACTGTTTCGTGTCCTCCCCCATGTGGGGCGATGTCCCGGTAGCGTGGAATGACCGACAGTGGAGGGAGTCGCTATGAGCTCGTCAGAGAAGCCGGATGCGGTTGCGGCGGCACGCGAAATCGAAGAGTTGCGCGCAGAGGTGGCGACCTTGCGTCGTCGGCTCGGCGAACCGTCCGATCAGGTACGCGACCTCGAAACCCGGCTCGAGTCCCTCACGGTCCGCAACGGCAAACTGCTCGAGACCCTCAAGGATGCGCGCCAGCAGCTGATCACGCTGCGCGAGGAGGTCGACCGGCTGGCCCAGCCGCCGAGCGGCTACGGGGTGTTGCTCGAGACGTTCGACGATCAGACCGTCGACGTGTTCACCTCGGGCCGCAAGATGCGGGTCGCGGTGTCCCCGAATCTCGAACTCGACACCTTCCGGCCCGGTCAGACGGTGCGGCTGAACGAGGCGTTGACCGTCGTGGAGGTCGGTGGTTTCGAGCGCGTCGGTGAGATCACCACCCTGCGGGAGGTGCTCGACGACGGCACCCGCGCGCTGGTGGTCGGGCACGCCGACGAGGAACGCATCGTGTGGCTGGCCGCCCCGCTCGCCGCGGCCGCCGCCGACGACAAGACCGATCTGCTCGTCGACGACGAGAATTCGTTCACGCTGCGCCCCGGTGATTCGCTGCTGGTCGACAGCAAGGCCGGCTACGCCTTCGAACGGATCCCCAAGGCCGAGGTCGAGGATCTCGTGCTTGAGGAGGTCCCGGACGTCGGCTACAGCGACATCGGCGGTCTGGGCCGGCAGATCGAGCAGATCCGCGACGCGGTGGAGCTGCCCTTCCTGCACAAGGACCTGTTCCGCGAGTACTCGCTGCGCCCGCCGAAGGGTGTGCTGCTGTACGGCCCGCCCGGTTGCGGTAAGACCCTGATCGCGAAGGCGGTCGCGAACTCGCTGGCGAAGAAGATCGCCGAGGCCCGCGGGGACGATTCGAAGGAAGCGAAGTCGTTCTTCCTGAACATCAAGGGCCCGGAGCTGCTGAACAAGTTCGTCGGTGAGACCGAGCGGCACATCCGGTTGATCTTCCAGCGGGCCCGGGAGAAGGCGTCCGAGGGCACCCCGGTGATCGTGTTCTTCGACGAGATGGATTCGATCTTCCGCACCCGCGGTTCCGGTGTGTCCTCCGATGTGGAGACCACGGTGGTGCCGCAGTTGCTCGCCGAGATCGACGGTGTCGAAGGGCTCGAGAACGTCATCGTCATCGGCGCGTCGAACCGTGAGGACATGATCGACCCGGCGATCCTGCGGCCCGGCCGCCTCGACGTGAAGATCAAGATCGAGCGTCCGGACGCGGAGGCCGCGCAGGACATCTTCTCGAAGTACCTGACCGAGAGCCTGCCGGTGCACGCCGACGATCTCGCCGAGTTCGGCGGCGATCGGGTCGCGTGCGTGCGGGCGATGATCGAGCGGGTCGTCGAGCGGATGTACGCCGAGTCCGAGGACAACCGGTTCCTCGAGGTCACCTACGCCAACGGCGACAAGGAGGTCCTGTACTTCAAGGACTTCAACTCCGGCGCGATGATCCAGAACATCGTCGACCGGGCGAAGAAGTACGCGATCAAGTCGGTGCTCGAGACCGGGGCGCCCGGTCTGCGGGTGCAGCACCTGCTCGATTCGATCGTCGACGAGTTCGCCGAGAACGAGGACCTGCCCAACACCACGAATCCGGACGACTGGGCCCGGATCTCGGGGAAGAAGGGCGAGCGGATCGTGTACATCCGCACCCTGGTCACCGGCAAGAACGCCAGCGCGAGCCGCGCGATCGACACCGAGTCGAACACCGGCCAGTACCTGTAGGAATCGGCCCACGACAATCGATCCGCGGCGGCCGGGCCTTCCTCCTCCGGACGGTCCGGCCGTCGCGGCCTCTCGGGGGAGGACCGACCGTGCCGTTGCTGCGCACCATGGCCCGGTTCAACAAGATCGTCACCAACCGGGTCACCACCCCGTTCGCGCAGCTGCTGCCGGGCACCGCGGTGGTCGAGCATCGCGGGCGCCGCTCGGGCCGGGTGTTCCGCACCCTGGTGCTGCTGTTCACCGTCGGCGACGATCTGCGGATCGCGTTGACCTACGGCGCCGACACCGACTGGGTGCGCAACGTGTGCGCCGCCGGCGACGCGGTGGTGCACACCCGGGGCAGGGCGATCCCGGTGCGCGACCCGCGGCTCGGGACCGATCCGCAGGCGAGCTGGGCGCCGCTGCCGGTGCGGGTGGCGCTGCAGACGATCGGGGCGCACGGCTATCTGGACTGCACCCCACAGCCGCACCGCTGACCGGTGGCGGGGCTGTTCACGACCGTGAGCGTCCGGATCGCCTAGGCTCGAGGGCATGCAGCGGATCATCGGTATCGAGGTCGAGTACGGGATCTCCTCACCCAACGAGCCATCGGCGAACCCGATCCTGACCTCCACGCAGGCGGTGCTGGCCTACGCGGCCGCCGAAGGGGTGCCGCGCGCGAGGCGCACCCGCTGGGACTACGAGGTCGAATCGCCCCTGCGCGACGCGCGGGGCTTCGATCTGGGCCGGTTCAACGGCCCGGCCCCGGTCATCGACGCCGACGAGGTCGGTGCCGCGAACATGATCCTCACCAACGGTGCGCGCCTGTACGTCGACCACGCCCACCCCGAATATTCCGCCCCGGAGGTCGCCGACCCCCTCGACGCGGTGATCTGGGACAAGGCCGGGGAACGGGTGATGGAGGCCGCCGCCCGGCACGCGTCGAGTGTGCCCGGCGCGCCGCGACTGCAGCTGTACAAGAACAATGTCGACGGCAAGGGCGCCTCCTACGGCACCCACGAGAACTACCTGATGGACCGCGAGACCCCGTTCTCCGCGGTGGTCGCGGGCCTGACCCCGTTCTTCGTCTCCCGCCAGGTCATCACCGGATCCGGCCGGGTCGGGATCGGCCAGTCCGGTGACGAGCCCGGTTTCCAGCTCTCGCAGCGCGCCGACTACATCGAGGTCGAGGTCGGTCTCGAGACCACCCTCAAGCGCGGCATCATCAACACCCGCGACGAGCCGCACGCCGACGCCGACAAGTACCGGCGCCTGCACGTGATCATCGGCGATGCGAATCTGGCGGAGATGTCCACCTACCTCAAGGTCGGCACCACCGCGCTGGTGCTCGACCTGATCGAGGCCGGCATCGACCTGTCGGATCTGCAGCTCGCCCGTCCGGTCACCGCGGTGCACCACATCAGCCACGACCCGTCGCTGCGCAAGACCGTCGCGCTCGCCGACGGCCGGGAGCTGACAGGTCTGGCGCTGCAGCGGATCTACCACGAGCGGGTCGCGAAGTTCCACGACGGCACCGAGGACAAGCGGATCCTCGACATCCTCGACAAGTGGGCGATGGTGCTCGATCTGCTCGAACGCGACCCGATGGAATGCGCCGACCTGCTGGACTGGCCCGCGAAGCTGCGGCTGCTCGAGGGCTTCCGCAACCGCGAGGGACTGTCCTGGTCGGCGCCGCGCCTGCACATGGTCGACCTGCAGTACTCGGATGTGCGCCTGGACAAGGGCCTGTACAACCGCCTCGTGGCCCGCGGGTCGATGCAGCGGCTGGTGTCCGAGCAGCAGGTCCTCGACGCGGTGCACACCCCGCCGTCGGACACCCGCGCCTACTTCCGCGGTGAGTGCCTGCGCCGTTTCGGTGCCGATATCGCGGCGGCAAGCTGGGATTCGGTGATCTTCGATCTCGGTCGCGAATCGCTGGTGCGCATCCCGACGCTCGAGCCGCTGCGCGGCAGCCGCGCGCATGTCGGGGAGCTGCTCGAGACGGCGCAGTCGGCGGCGGAACTGGTCGATCAGCTCACCCACTGACCACCCGTCCGGCAGGTCGCGGTGGCCGGATCACAGACCGCGAGTACGCGTGTCGCCACCGGTGGACCGGTTCGCTGGGTAGGGTAGGAGTTCGAAGCAGCGGTGACCACACCGATCGTCGACCGGTGACGGTTCCGCGCCGAGTACAGGAGGAGGTCGGCGGCTATGGCACAGGAGCAGACCACACGCGGTGGTGGCGGAGACGACGACGAGGTCGTCGGTGACGGCGGTGCCGGTCAGGAGCGTCGCGAGAAGCTCGCCTCGGACACCGACGATCTTCTCGACGAGATCGACGACGTGCTCGAGGAGAACGCAGAGGACTTCGTGCGGGCATATGTGCAGAAAGGTGGCCAGTGACAGCCGAACGATCCTCTCTTCCCTACCGCGAGGTGCAGCCGAAGCTGCACCTCGCGTCGCCCTTGTCGTCGTTCTCCGACCACCTGCGGATGCACGCCCCGGAGATGCTGCCGGAGAACCGGTTCCGGTTCGAACGAGGTGACCACGTGGACCTCGCCCCGCACGGCACCACCATCGTGGCGCTGACCTTCGACGGGGGCGTGCTCATCGCCGGCGACCGGCGCGCGACCATGGGCAACCTGATCGCCTCCCGCGATGTCGACAAGGTGTTCATCACCGACAACTATTCGGCGGCCGGCATCGCTGGCACCGCGGGCCTGGCGATCGAGCTCGTGCGACTGTTCGCGGTCGAACTCGAGCACTACGAGAAGATCGAAGGCGTGCCGCTGACCTTCGACGGCAAGGCCAATCGGCTCTCGTCGATGGTGCGCGGCAATCTCGGTGCGGCCATGCAGGGCTTGGCCGTGGTGCCGTTGCTGGTCGGTTTCGACCTCGACGCCGCCGATGCGCACCGCGCCGGGCGGATCGTGTCCTACGACGTGGTCGGGGGCCGCTACGAGGAACGCGCCGGCTACCACGCGGTCGGCTCCGGATCGTTGTTCGCCCGCTCGTCGCTCAAGAAGCTCTACCGCGCCGATGCCGACGAGCAGAGCGCGCTGCGCAGCGCCGTCGAGGCGCTGTACGACGCGGCCGACGACGACACCGCCACCGGTGGTCCCGACACCACCCGCGGGATCTACCCGACGGCGGTGGTGATCACCGCGGCCGGGGCCGTGGCCGTCGCGGAGGAAACCCTGTCCGAGCTGGCCCGCACCATCGTGGCCGACCGCACCGCAGGAGATGCCCGGTGACACTTCCGTACTATGCGTCCGCCGAGCAGATCATGCGCGATCGCTCGGAGCTGGCCCGTAAGGGCATCGCCCGCGGCCGGTCGGTGATCGCGTTGACCTACGCCGATGGTGTGCTGCTGGTGGCGGAGAATCCGTCGAAGGCGCTGCACAAGATCAGCGAATTGTACGATCGGGTCGGTTTCGCCGCCGTCGGCAAGTACAACGAGTTCGAGAATCTGCGGCGCGCCGGGATCATGCACGCCGACATGCGCGGCTACTCCTACGACCGGAGGGACGTGACCGGGCGGGCGCTGGCGAACGCCTACGCGCAGACCCTCGGCACGATCTTCACCGAGCAGCCCAAGCCGTACGAGGTGGAGATCTGCGTCGCCGAGGTCGGGCGCGCCGACACCGACGACGGCCCGCAGCTGTACCGCATCACCTACGACGGCTCGATCGTCGACGAACCGCAGTTCGTGGTGATGGGCGGCAACACCGAACCGATCGTCACCGCGCTGCGCTCGTCGTACAAGCCGGGTCTGCCGCTCGACGAGGCGGTCGCCGTGGCGGTGACCGCGCTGCAGCAGCCCGCCACCGCCGACGCGGCGCCGCGGGTGCTCGGCCGCGGGGAACTCGAGGTCGCGGTGCTCGAGAAGCAGCGGCCGCGCCGCGCCTTCCGGCGTATCTCGGGGGCGGCGCTCGACGCGCTGCTGCCCAGCACCGGGTCCGCTCAGGCGGCGCCGTCGGAGGCGCCCGCCGATCCGGCCCCCGAATCGGGGTCCGACACCGCGACCGGCTCGGAGACCGAGTCCGGTCCCGACGCGGGCTGATCCACCGCGAGCCGATAGACCGTCAACGCCGACGGCACCACCTCGAAGTCGAAACCGGTGCCGTCGGNCCCCGTCGGTGGCCAACGCCACCGGATCCCCGATGACCTCCACCGCCAGGCCCGGGATGTGCCGCTGCCGATACATCGGTGACGCGCCGAGGGTGCCGGTCGCCGCAGCGAGGAGCAGTCGCAGCCGCGAGAACCGGCTCTCCGCGGGTAGATACCGCACGTCGAGGGTGCCCGGATCCAGATGGGCGCGGGACATCGGCACCTGATCTGCCGGGGTGTAGCGGCCGTTGCCGACGAACAGCAACCACACCGCCCGCCCCGCCCCGTCGATCCGCACCGGCATCGGGCTCGCCGTGCGCAGCACCGCGAGCATCGCCAACCCCGCCGCCGGCCACTTGCCGATCCGCGGCTCCCAATGCTGCCGCAACCGCACCGCATCCGGATAGCCACCCAGACTGGCGGTGTTGACGAACCGCCGCACCGTGCGCCCGTCCGGCCCGGTCACCGTGACCTGCCCGAGCCCGACGGCCACCGCCTGCCCGGCGGTGACCGCCCGCACCGTCTCCGCCAGGTCCACCACGCCGAGATCGAGCGCGAAATGGTTGAGGGTGCCGCCGGGGAACACCGCCACCGGCAGCCGCGCGTCGACGGCGACGTCGAGCACCGCCGCGACGGTGCCGTCCCCGCCGCACACCCCCACCGCCTGCGGCCGATGTTCGGTCAGCAACCGTTCCAACTGCTCCGCCGGATCGCCGTCGGGATCCAGATCGACGCGACGCACCCCCGGCAGCGCGGCGGTGACCGCCGCGGCGATCTCCTCGGCGG
>NZ_JBKFBA010000006.1:122317-125679 GCF_053345925.1 Rhodococcus sp. C26F | reverse complement strand
GCGGCGCGTCGACCACGCCACCGTCGCCCCGACCGCGGCGCCGACGACGATGTCGCCGGGCCAGTGCACGCCGGTGTGCACCCGCGAATAGGCCACCGCCGCGGCCAGCGGCGCCAGGACCGCCCCGGCCGCAGGGGATTCGAGCGCCACCCCGGTCGCGAAGGCCGCCGCCGACGCGGCGTGCCCGGACGGGAACGACGACGAGCGGGGGATCGGCACCGTGCGGCGCCGAAACTTCGGGTCGGTGCGCGCCGGGGGTCGGCGGCGCGGCAACAGCGGTTTGAGCAGCCCGTTGGTCAGGGCGCTGGCCCCGGCCACCGACAGCAGACCCCGCACCGCCCCGCGGCGGGCGTGACCGCCGGCGGCGGCGCACACCGCGGCGCACGCCACCCACAGCACACTGTGGTTGGCGGCGCGTCCGAGATCGCGCAGCAGCGGGTCGGCGGGGGACGCGCGCAGCGCCCCGGAGCGCTCGAACAGGGCCCGGTCGGCGGTGCGGTAACGCTCGGGAACGATCACACCTCGACCGTAGATGTCGTTGCGACCCATGGGGGTCGGGTTCGCGCGGTACTGTCGAGGTGTGCAGCGACGAATCATGGGTATCGAGACGGAGTTCGGCGTCACGTGTACCTTCCACGGGCATCGTCGGTTGAGCCCCGACGAGGTGGCCCGCTATCTGTTCCGCCGGGTGGTGTCCTGGGGGCGCAGTTCGAACGTCTTCCTGCGGAACGGGGCGCGACTGTATCTCGATGTCGGCTCGCACCCCGAGTACGCCACCGCCGAGTGCGACGACCTGCTCCAGCTCGTCGAGCACGATCATGCCGGTGAGCGGGTCCTCGAGGAACTGCTCATCGACGCCGAGCAGCGTCTCGCCGAGGAGGGCATCGGCGGCGACATCTTCCTGTTCAAGAACAACACCGACTCGGCGGGCAACTCCTACGGCTGCCACGAGAACTATCTCGTCGCCCGCGTCGGCGAGTTCTCCCGCATCTCCGATGTGCTGCTGCCTTTCCTGGTGACCCGCCAGCTGATCTGCGGCGCCGGGAAGGTGCTGCAGACCCCCAAGGCCGCCACCTTCTGCCTGTCGCAACGCGCCGAGCACATCTGGGAGGGCGTCTCGTCGGCGACCACCCGGTCGCGGCCGATCATCAACACCCGCGACGAGCCGCACGCCGACGCCGAGAAGTACCGGCGCCTGCACGTGATCGTCGGGGACTCGAACATGTCCGAGACCACCACCATGCTCAAGGTGGGGTCGGCGGCGCTGGTGCTCGAGATGATCGAGGCCGGGGTGCCGTTCCGGGACTTCGCGCTCGACAACCCGATCCGCGCCATCCGCGAGGTCTCCCACGACCTGACGGGCCGGCGCCCGGTGCGCCTGGCCGGCGGCCGGCAGGCCAGCGCCCTGGACATCCAGCGCGAATACCACGCGCGGGCGGTGGAATATCTGCACCAGCGCGAACCCGACCCGCACGTCGCGCAGGTGGTGGACCTGTGGGGCCGCGTCCTCGACGCCGTCGAATCGCAGGACTTCGCGAAGGTCGACACCGAGATCGACTGGGTGATCAAGCGCAAGCTGTTCCAGCGCTACCAGGACCGCTACAACATGGAGCTGTCCGACCCGAAGATCGCCCAGCTCGACCTGGCCTATCACGACATCAAACGCGGACGCGGCGTGTTCGACCTGCTGCAACGCAAGGGACTGGCGGCGCGGGCGACCGACGACGAGTCCGTCGACGCCGCGGTGAACACCCCACCGCAGACCACCCGCGCGAAGCTGCGCGGTGATTTCATCGCCGCCGCGCAGGCCGCGGGCCGCGATTTCACCGTCGACTGGGTGCATCTGAAGCTCAACGACCAGGCGCAGCGCACCGTGTTGTGCAAGGACCCGTTCCGGTCCGTCGACGAACGCGTCGAACGGCTCATCGCCTCCATGTAAGTACCGCCGTCCANNNCCGATGGACGGTGATGCGGTGCCGGCGGCGCGCGGGCACTAGGGTTGGCGCGTGGCGATCTCGAAAGTCGAACGGCTGGTGAACCTGGTCATCGCGCTGCTGTCCACCCGACAGTTCGTGACCGCGGAGAAGATCCGTGCCTCGGTGGCCGGCTACTCCGAATGCGCGAGCGACGAGGCGTTCAGCCGCATGTTCGAGCGGGACAAGAACGAACTGCGCGATCTCGGGGTGCCCCTCGAGACGGGCCGGCCGTCGCGGTCGTCGACGGTGGAGGGCTACCGCATCAACCGCGACGCCTACGAACTGCCCGAGATCGACCTCACCCGCGAGGAGACCGCCGCCGTGGCCGTCGCCGCCGCGCTGTGGGAATCGCCGGAGCTGACCGCCGCCGCGCAGGGCGCGGTGCTCAAGCTGCGCGCCGCCGGGATCCGTGTCGACTCCGACGGCGGAGAGGTCGTCGCACCGCTGCCGCCGCGCGCCCGCGGTTCCGAACCCGCGTTGACCGCGTTGCTCGCCGCGATCGACGCGCGCCGCGCGGTGCGGTTCACCCACCGCAGTTCCCCCACCGAGCCGTGGTCGACACGCACCGTCGAACCGTGGGGTGTGGTCACCGTGCACGGCCGCTGGTATCTCGTCGGCCACGACCGCGACCGCGACGCCGTGCGCACCTTCCGGCTCTCGCGCATCGGCGACGAGATCACCGCGATCGGCCCCGAGGGGGCGGTGCAGATCCCGGAGGGCGTGGATCTGCGGGGGCGGGTGCTCGCCGCGACCTCCCCGGCGGAGGTCAGCGGATCGGCACGGCTGTGGGTGGCCGATGGACGCGCGTGGGAGCTACGCCGGCTCGGACGGACCGGCGCGGCCCGGCGGATCGGCGACCGCGACGGGGTGGAACTCGAGGTGCCGGTGCGCTCGTGGGAATGGATCGCCCGGATCGTCGCCGGGCAGGGCGCGGACGCGTTGGTGCTCGACCCACCGGAGTTGCGGGCCGAGGTGCACCGCATCCTCGAACAGGCGGTCGCGGATGCGGGGGAGGAGGAGCGATGAGCACACGACTGTCGGCGCGACTGGGACGACTGCTCAATCTCGTGCCCTACTTCCTGGCGCACCCGGGGATCAGTGCGGCCGAGGCCGCCCGCGATCTCGGGGTCACGCCCAAGCAGGTGATGGACGATCTGAACCAGCTGTGGGTGTGCGGGCTGCCCGGCTACGGACCCGGTGATCTGATCGACCTGTCGTTCTCCGAGGACAGCATCGTGGTGACCTTCACCGCCGGCATCGAACGACCCCTGCGGCTGACCTCCACCGAGGCCACCGCGCTGCTCGTGGCGCTGCGGTCACTGCAGGAGATGCCCGGCGTCGTCGACCCGTCCGCGGCGCAGTCGGCGATCGCGAAGATCGAGGCGG
>NZ_JBKFBA010000006.1:117863-122306 GCF_053345925.1 Rhodococcus sp. C26F | reverse complement strand
CTGCCCGCCGACACCGCCACCACCGACACCGCCACCGCGGCGACTGCCGAGCCGGATCCGGAGGCAGCCGGGGACTCCGACGCCGCCGGACAGGTGCGGGCCGCGGTGCGCGACGGGCGCGCCGTGCACCTGACCTACTATTCGGCCTCCCGCGACACCGTCTCCGAACGCGACGTCGACCCGATCCGCATCGTCATCATCGACGAACACGCCTACCTGCAGGCCTGGTGCCGCAGCGCCGAAGGGGTGCGGCTGTTCCGCTTCGACCGCATCGACGCCGCCACCGTGCTCGACGAGCCGGCGCGACCGCCGCACCGGGCGATCACCGACGACGAGCACCTCGAACTGTTCGAGGGCGACCCGTCGCTGCCCGCCGCGCGGTTGCGCATCGCCCCGTCGTACACCTGGCTGCTCGACTACTACCCGCTCACCGACGTGCAGGTGCTTCCCGACGGCAGTTGCGAGGCGTCGATGCGGTACGCGTCGCCGGGCTGGATGGCGCGGCTGCTCGTCGGTCTCGGCGCCGGGGTGCAGGTGCTCGACCCGCCGCAGTTGCGGGCCGCGGTGCGGGCGCGGGCCGAGGCGGCGCTGGCGGCCTATGCCGAGCTCGACGGGGAGAACGCGACCCGCGGCGCGGGTCCGACACCCTGAAGGCGGCGTTGTGAAACATCTGTGTGAACCCTCCGCAAATTGTGGGTGGATACACCGGCGCGAAGCCTCGGACTGTGCTCGAGGTCCGGTAGCATCGATCGGAGCCGATCAGTGGAGGTTGTTGTAAATGGGTGCAATGAGCCCCTGGCACTGGGCCATCGTGGCGCTGGTGGTCGTGATTCTCTTCGGTTCGAAGAAGCTGCCCGACGCCGCGCGCGGTCTCGGTCGTTCGCTCCGGATCTTCAAGAGCGAGGTCAAGGAGATGCAGAACGACGACGCCCGGGCGTCCACGCCGCAGCAGCCGGCGCCGAATCCGTTGCCGGCCGCGCAGCCGACAGCCGATCCCGCCGCGCCGAACACGCACACCGAACCGCGGTCTGCCTGACCGACGTTCATCCTGCCGGGGCGCCCACCACGGGTGTCCCGGCGTTCCGCTGACCCCGGCACGCCCGCACGCCGGTGGTCTCGACAGGAGCTGAGAACCGCACCGTGCGCATCCCGTTCGATCCGCGCCGAAGCCGGCGCAAGACCAATCCCGACGGCACCATGTCGCTGGTCGAGCACCTCTACGAATTGCGCACGCGTCTGCTGATCGCTCTCGCTGCGATCGTGCTCACCACCATCCTCGGCTTCGTCTGGTACAGCCGCAGCCTGTTCGGCCTCGACAGCCTCGGGGAGATCCTGCGCGGCCCCTACTGCGACCTGCCCGCCTCGGCCCGCGCCGACCTGAGCAGCGACGGGGCGTGCCGACTGCTCGCCACCGGACCGTTCGAGCAGTTCATGCTGCGCCTGAAGGTCGCCGCGGCCGCCGGCATCGTCATGGCGTGCCCGATCTGGCTGTACCAGTTGTGGGCGTTCGTCACCCCCGGCCTGTACCGCAAGGAACGCCGCTACGCGATCGGCTTCGTCACCTGCGGGGCGGCGCTGTTCGTCACCGGCGCGGTGCTGGCCTATCTGGTGATCTCCCACGCGTTGTCGTTCCTGCTGTCCGTCGGCAACGATGTGCAGGTCACCGCCCTTTCGGGCGCCGAATACTTCGGGTTCCTCATCAACCTGCTGGTGATCTTCGGGGTGTCCTTCGAGATCCCGCTGGTGATCGTCGCGCTCAACGGTGTCGGGGTGCTGCCCTACGCCAAGCTCAAGGCGTGGCGGCGCGGGCTGATCATGGCGGTGTTCGTCTTCGCCGCCATCGCCACCCCCGGCCAGGATCCGTTCTCCATGCTCGCCCTGGCGTTGGCGCTGACGCTGCTCGTGGAGTTCGCCATCCAGATCGCCCGGCTGACCGACCGGCGCCGCGCCCGCAAGGCCCGCGCCGAGGGCTGGGCCGATCTCGACGACGACGAGGGTTCGACGATCCCGGCCCCGAGCCCGGTGGAGCCGGCAGCGCCGACGGCGCCCACCGACACCGTCCGGACCGATCCGGCCCGCACCGACTACTCCGACACCCTGTGACCGGCGACCCCACTCCCGGCCCTGCCGGTGACGACGAGACCGGCACCGCGCCGCTCGTCCCCACCCCGCAGCTCGCGGAGTTCGCCACCGGCCTCGGGTTCCCGCTCGATCCGTTCCAGATCGAGGCGTGCCGCGCCCTCGAGGGTGGGCATTCGGTGCTGGTGTGCGCCCCCACCGGCGCCGGCAAGACCGTCGTCGGCGAGTTCGCGGTGTATCTGGCGCTGCAGGGCGGTTCCAAGTGCTTCTACACCACCCCGATCAAGGCGCTGAGCAACCAGAAGTACGCCGATCTGTGTGCCCGGCACGGCCGGGACTCGGTGGGTCTGCTCACCGGCGACCAGTCCATCAACTCCGATGCGCCGGTGGTGGTGATGACCACCGAGGTGCTGCGCAACATGATCTACGCGTCGTCCACCGCCCTGATCGGGCTCACCCACGTGGTGATGGACGAGGTGCACTTCCTCGCCGACCGGTTCCGCGGCGCGGTGTGGGAAGAGGTGATCCTGCACCTGCCGGAGGACGTGCGGCTGGCGTCGCTGTCGGCGACCGTGTCGAACGCCGAGGAGTTCGGTGACTGGATGACCACGGTGCGCGGCGACACCACCGTCGTCGTCGACGAGGTGCGGCCCATCCCGCTGCACCAGCACATGATGCTCGGCTCCCGCATCTACGACCTGTTCGACCGTCGCGCCGACACCGACACCGCCCCGACCCGGCGGCGCCGGGACATCGTCGTCAACCCGGAGCTGGCGTCGGCGGTGCGGCAACGGCAGAGTCTGTCCGGGATGGACCGCTGGGGTGAACGCGGACCCCGCTTCCGGCCGCCGCCGCGCCCGGAGGTCATCGTCCGCCTCGACCGCGACGGTCTGCTGCCGGCGATTACCTTCGTGTTCAGCCGCGCCGGCTGCGACGCCGCGGTGCAGCAGTGCCTGCGCTCGGGTCTGCACCTGACCGACGAGACCGAAGCCGCCGAGATCCGCCGGATCGTCGACGAGCACACCCGGGATCTGCCGCGCGGCGACCTCGAGGTCCTCGGCTACGCGTCGTGGCGCACCGCCCTCGAACGCGGCATCGCCGCCCACCACGCCGGCATGTTGCCGGCTTTCCGGCACACCGTCGAAGAACTCTTCGTGCGGGGGCTGGTGCGGGCGGTGTTCGCCACCGAGACCCTCGCGCTGGGCATCAACATGCCGGCCCGCACCGTGGTGCTCGAGAAGCTCGTCAAGTTCAACGGCGACACCCACGCCGAGCTGACCCCCGGCGAGTACACGCAGCTGACCGGCCGGGCCGGGCGGCGCGGCATCGACGTCGAGGGCCACGCGGTGGTGCTGTGGCAGCCGGGCATCGAACCGGCCTCGGTCGCCGGGCTCGCCTCCACCCGCACCTTCCCGCTGCGCAGCTCGTTCCGCCCGTCCTACAACATGGCGGTCAACCTCATCGACGCCGTCGGGGTGGAGCGGTCGCGGGCGTTGCTGGAGATGTCCTTCGCCCAGTTCCAGGCCGACAAGTCGGTGGTCGGTCTCAAACGCGGCATCGACCGCAACGAGGCCACCCTCGAGCAGCTGCGCGACCAGCTCGGCGGTGAGGGCAGCGAGATCCTCGACTATCTGCGGTTGCGTGCCGAGCTGACCGACGCCGAACGCGCCCACGAGCGGCGCGGCAAGCAGGATCGCCGGGCCGCGGCGGTGGCGTCGCTGGTGACCCTGCGGCGCGGCGACATCATCGCCGTGCCCGCCGGTAAACACACCGGCCTGGCCGTGGTGGTGCTGCCGGACACCGACGCCGGTGATCCGCGGCCGCAGGTCGTCACCGCCGACGCGTGGTCCGGTCGCCTCTCGGCCGGGGACTTCCCGACCCCGGCGACGGTGCTGGGCACGCTGCGGCTGCCGCGGCACGTCGATCACCGCACCGGCCGTGGGCGCCGCGACATCGCGTCGGCGTTGCGGTCGAAGGGCCTCGTGCCGCCGCGCCGTCCCAAGCGCAGCAAGTCCAAGGGCGACACCCGCGAGATCGACGCGTTGCGCCGCGAGCTCAAGCACCATTCGGCCCGCAAGCATCCCGATCTGGATTCGCTGGCGCGTGCCGGGGAGCGCTACCACCGGTTGCTGCGCGAAACCCAGCAGCAGCGCCGCAAGGCCGCCGCGGCGACGGATTCGCTGGCGCGCACCTTCGAGCGGATCGTCGCGCTGCTCACCGAACGCGGCTATCTCACCGAGGGTGACGATCCGGCGACCACCGAGGCGGGGGAGCGGCTCGCCCGCATCTACACCGAATCGGATCTGCTGGTCGCCGAATGCGTGCGTCGCCGTGCCTGGGCGGGACTGTCCGCCGCCGAACTGG
>NZ_JBKFBA010000006.1:110645-117852 GCF_053345925.1 Rhodococcus sp. C26F | reverse complement strand
GTCGCCTCGGCGGTGATCTACGAGTCGCGCACCGACGAGCCGGTCACCGTCGTCGGACCGACCGGCCCGATCCGGCACGCGCTGGCCGAGACCACCCGGATCTGCGACGGCTTGCGGGCCGACGAGATCCGGCACCGGCTGCCCCCGACCCGCGAACCGGATCTCGGTTTCGTCACCGCCGCCTACACCTGGGCGTCGACCGCGTCGCTGACCGAGGCGCTCGTCGCCGCGGAGGCCGCCGGCAAGGAACTCTCACCCGGGGATTTCGTGCGGTGGTGCCGGCAGCTGATCGATCTGCTCGACCAGATCCGCACCTGCGCGGACGATCCGGAACTCGCCCGCACCGCCGGCAAGGCGGTCGGGGCGGTGCGTCGCGGGGTCGTCGCCGTCGATCCCACCGCCGAATGACCCGGCCCCTGCGGGGTGTCCGGGACGCCCGGTAGGCGTGGATGCCCGCGCGGCGGGTGGACGCTACCGTATGGGCACACAACGGGAAGGGTGAGTGGAGACGACGATGACCGGGCCGAACGAACCGCAGGACTCGCCGGGGCAGAGGCCGCCGGAATCCACGGATCCATGGGCACCCAACCCGACCTCCGGGGGCGGTGAGCAGCCCGGATCACCGTGGGCGCCGCCCGCAGGCCAGCAGCAGCAGCAGTGGGGGCAGGGCAGTGGCACCGGCTGGGGGCAGTCGCCCGCCGGGCAGTCGCCGTGGCAACCCGACACCGGTGCGGGCGGGAACGCTCCGCAGCCCGGGTGGGTGCCGCCCGCCGGGCAACCGAATCCCGCACAGCCCGGTCCCGGGCAACAGAATCCGTGGGGTGCGCCGACCGGTGCACCGCAACAGGGCTGGGGTCCGGCCCCACAGCCACCCGCCCCCGGCTGGGGGCAGCAGGCACCCGGTCAACAGGCACCAGGACAGGCACCGGGCTGGGGTCAGCAACCGGGCGCACAGCAGCCGTGGGGCGCGCCCGGTCAGCAACCGACACAGCCCGTCCCCGGGTGGGGTGGGCAGCAGCCCGCCGGGGCGCAGCCCTGGGGAGCGCCCGCGAACACCTGGCAGCAGCCCGGCGGCGCGCCTCAGCAGAACGGCAAGTCGAAGCTGCCGTGGATCCTCGGCGGCGTCGGGCTCGTCGTGGTGCTCGCCATCGTCGGGATCCTCGCCGCGACGATGTTCGGCGGGAAGGTCCTCGACACCGAGTCCACCCAGGCGGGCATCGCGAAGGTGCTCACCGAGTCCTACGGGGCCGGGCAGGTCGGCGACGTGCAGTGCCCGAGCGATCAGAAGGTCGAGGTCGGGCACAGCTTCACGTGCGAGGTCACCGTGGACGGCCAGTTCCGGGAGGTGACCGTCACCGTCACCGACGACAACGGCACCTACGAGGTCGGCCGCCCCAACTGACCGGGACCGGTCAGCGGTCGGCCAGGGCCGCGACCAGCGCGGACACCGGCCGTTCCAGACCCCACCGCTGCGCCAGCGCGGTGAGCTGCTCCGGAGCGGCCGGTGCCGCCGGCAACACGTCCGAGCGGGACAGGTCCACGTCCGCATCGGTGGCGACCCGCACCACCGGCAGCGCCGCATCCAGATAGTCCGCCGCAGCGGCGAGTTTGACCCGCATGCCCTTCGACAGCGACGACGACTCGTCGACCGCGGCCGCGCGCACCGCGTCGAGGGAGCCGTACTGCTGCAGCAACGACGCGGCGGTCTTCTCCCCGACCCCCTTGACGCCCGGGAGTCCGTCCGACGGGTCGCCGCGCAGCACCGCGAGTTCGGCGTAGGCGGCGCCGGCCCGCTCGGCGGGCACCCCGTAGCGTTCGGCGACCAACGCCGGATCGAACAACTCGGCCTTGGCCAATCCGCGCCCGGCGTAGAGCACCCGCACCGGCACCGGGCTGTCGGTGACGACCTGCAGCAGGTCGCGGTCGCCGCTGACCACGATCACCCGGTCGGTGGTTTCGCGGGCGGCGAGGGTGCCGAGCACGTCGTCGGCCTCGAATCCGGCCGCGCCGCCGGTGGCGATGCCGGCGGCGGCGAGCACCTCGAGGATCACCGGCACCTGCGGCAGCAGCGCGGGCGGGACCTCCTCGACGGTGCCGTCGGACCCGGCGGCGACCCGGTGCGCCTTGTAGCTGGGGATCGCCGCGACCCGGAAGGCGGGGCGCCAGTCCAGATCCAGGCACACCACCAGCCGGGTGGGACGGTGGGTGCGGATCAGTGACGCCACCATGTCCACGAAGCCGCGCACCGCGTTGACCGGGCTGCCGTCGGGGGCGGTGACCTTCTCCGGGATGGCGTGGAAGGCGCGGAACCACAGGCTCGCGCCGTCGAGCAGCATCAACGTGGGGCCCGGTGCGGGCGTGGGGTTCTCCGGTGCGGTCACGGACCACATCCTGCCATCCGGCCGCGGCCACTAGGCTCGAAGGCATGACCCTTGCCGCCACCCGATTCCCCGCCGACCGTTACGCGGCCCGCCTGGCCCGCGCCGCCGAACTCGGTGCCGCCGCCGGCTTCGACGCGCTGCTCATCACCCCCGGACCGGACCTGCGGTATTTCACCGGCTCCCGCGCCGAGTCGTTCGAGCGCCTGACCTGCCTGGTGATCCCCACCGACGGCTCCGGCGCCACCGTGGTGGTGCCGCGGCTGGAGTTGGCGTCGCTGAACGACTCCGCGATCGGTGAGCTCGGTCTGCCGGTGCGGGACTGGGTGGACGGTCAGGATCCCTACGCGCTCGTGCGTGAATTCGTCGCGACGGCGGGGGCGTTCGCGGTGGCCGAGGCGATGCCGGCGCTGCACCTGGTGCCGCTGACCGCCCGGTTCGGCAGCGCCCCGGCGCTCGCGACGTCGGTGATCCGGCAGCTGCGGATGGTCAAGGACGCCGACGAGGTCGAGGCGTTGCGCCGCGCCGGTGCCGCCATCGACCGGGTGCACGCCCGCATGGGTGAATGGTTGCGCGCGGGACGCACCGAAGCCGAGGTGGCCGCGGACATCACCGCCGCGATCCTCGAAGAGGGACACACCGCGGCGGCGTTCGTCATCGTCGGTTCCGGCCCGCACGGCGCCGACCCGCACCACGAGGTGTCCGAGCGGGTCATCGAATCCGGCGACATCGTCGTCATCGACATCGGTGGTCCCGTCGAACCGGGCTACTACTCGGATTCGACCCGCACCTACAGCATCGGCGAACCGGACCCGGAGATCGCGACGAAGATTGCGGTGCTCGAGAAGGCACAACAGACCGCAGTGGATGCGGTGCGTCCCGGGGTGCGCGCCGAGGACGTCGACGCCGCCGCCCGTAACCTGCTCGCCGCCGCCGGCTACGGGGAGGCGTTCGTGCACCGCACCGGGCACGGCATCGGCCTGTCGGTGCACGAGGAGCCGTACATCGTCTCCGGCAACGACGACACCCTGCAGCCCGGCATGGCGTTCAGCATCGAACCGGGCATCTACTTCCGCGGCGAGTGGGGTGCGCGGATCGAGGACATCGTCGTCGTCACCGAGGACGGCTGCGAGTCGATGAATCTGCGCCCGCACGGATTGACTGTGCTGCCGGGCTGAGACCCGCCACCGCACCCCCGGGCTCGACCCGGGACACTGGCCGCATGAACCACACCGCGCAGGGAACCGTCGTCATCTTCGGGGGTCGCAGCGAGATCGGCGTCGAGGTCGCCACCCGACTCGCCCCGGGCCGCACCGTGATCCTGGCCGCGCGTCGCGCCGACGACCTGGCCGGCGAGTGCGCCGCCGTGCGGGCGGCGGGCGCGACGGCGGTGCAGACGGTCGAGTTCGACGCTGACGCCCTCGACACCCATCCGGCGGTGCTCGACCGCATCGCCGCCTTCGGGCCGATCGATGTGGCGGTGCTGGCCTTCGGCATCCTCGGCGACCAGGCGCGCGCGGAAACCGATGCGGCCCATGCCGTGTCGATCGTGCACACCGACTATCTGGCGCAGGTCGCGTTGCTCACCGAGCTGGCGCAGCGGCTGCGCGCCCAGGGCTCGGGGCGGCTGGTGGTGTTCTCCTCGGTCGCCGGATGGCGGGTGCGTCGCGCCAACTACGTCTACGGCTCCGCGAAGGCCGGCCTCGACGGCTTCGCGTCCGGTCTGGCGGATGCCCTGCACGGCAGCGGCATCGCGCTGCTGCTGGTGCGCCCCGGTTTCGTGGTCGGCCGGATGACGGAGGGGATGAACCCGGCACCGTTGTCGAGCACCCCACCGCAGGTCGCCGAGGCGACGGTGCGGGCGCTGCACCGCGGGCGCGGGGAGGTGTGGGTGCCGGCGGTGCTGCGGCCGGTGTTCTTCGGGATGCGCCTGTTGCCGCGCGTGCTCTGGCGGCGGCTGCCGCGATAACCGCCGGGGTATATCGGCGACGCCCGTCAGACCCGGGCCGGTGCCCTCGGGCGGTAGCAGTCGAGGTGTCGGGTACATCCGTTTCCACGCCCACGAAAAGCGGGCCTCGAGTCCATCCCCTGCCGACGGTCACCTGCAACACCGGCGGGGGAACGACCCATCTGGTTGTCCGACGTCGTCGACCGGCAGTCGATCACTGACGCGGCTCGAAGAAGCGCGGCAGGTCCGGGAGGACGATCAGGGGGACCACTATCGCCGGCACAGCGGTGTAGACGCTCGCGTCGCGGAGGGGGAATGGAGCGAGTTCACAAATCACTGTGCCGGGCAGCTTGTGCGTGCGCCAGCACAGCGATGTCACCCATTGTCCCGTAATGGATTTTGCGACGTCGTGTCAACTTCCATCCGTTGTCGGTTCGGGCCCACGAGTCGTGGTAGTCGGCGAGTGTGCGGAAGTACTGTCCCTCGAGGTCGCCGGTGCCGAGGTGCATGTCCGCCACGTACGCACGACTTGTTGCCGTGTCCCCCGTCACGTCGATGAGGACGTTGCCGATCATGTGTTGGGTGGGTCCACACTCGTCGATGAAGGACCGCAGCAGAGCAACGATCTCTGCGCGGGACGCGAGCGGTCCCTTACCGAGTTCTGCGGTCGCATCCGGCGCTGTGAGGTCTTCGATCTCTGCCCAGTTCCGTTCGTCCATCGCTCGGGCGATCCGAATTATGTTCCGGTAGATTTCTCGTTCGTCCCTGCTGTCGGTGTACACAGGAGTTCCCTTCCCATGTGAGTGTTCGTGTGTGCTCGCCGCATGTCCCCTCCGAGCCTAAACAGAACGCAGTAGGCCGGGTGCATGCCTCTCGATGAGCGAGAAGGTGTGTGTAGCGAGCCCGCGATAGTGCCTGGATCACCGCGTGGAACACGAACCCGAAACCGTTCGTGTGGACCGAAACGGCGGACGAGACTTCCGGCAGTCGCGCGCCCACGGTGGGTGAGGGATCAGCGGCGGCGGGATTCGAGCAGCCGCAACCAGATTTCGCTGATGGTGGGGTAGGACGGCACCGCATGCCACAGCGCATCCAGCGGCACCTTCCCGACCAGGGCGATGGTGGCGGCGTGGACGAGTTCGGCGACCTCCTGGCCGACGAAGGTGGCGCCGACGAGGGTGTCGGTGGCGCGGTCGACGACGAGCGCGGCATGCCCGGCGTAGTCGTCGCGGGCCAGCGCGGCGCCGGCGACATCGAGGTCGGCCTCGAGGACCTCGACATCGAATCCGTCGGCGCGGGCCTGGTCGGCGGTGCGGCCGACCGCGGCGATCTCCGGGACGGTGAAGATCACCTGCGGGATCTGCCCGTGGTCGGCGCTCGCCCGGAACCGGGGTCCGTCGGTGGGGCGGTTCTCGGCGCGGGCAGCGATGATGTCCCCGCACACCCGCGCCTGGTATTTGCCCATGTGGGTCAGCGCGGCGCGACCGGCGATGTCCCCGACCGCGTAGAGCCACTGCCCGCCCACCCCGTCGACGGTCAGGTCGTCGGCGACCGTCACCTTCCCGTCGGTCAGGCCGACGCTGTCGAGACCGAGTCCGTCCACGGTGGGGTGGCGGCCGGCGGCGACGACGATCTCGTCGACCTCGAGGGTGCTGCCGTCGGACAGTTCGACGGTGGCGGGGCCGCCGTGGATGCAGCCGACGCCGGTGTCCTTCACATCGGGGCGCTGCACGGAGCGGATTTCGGTGCCGTAGCGCACGTCCACGCCCTTGTGGGCCATGCGGGTGGCGACGCGTTCGGCGGCGAACGGCTCCACACGCGGCAACAGGCGGTCGCCGCGCACCGCGAGGGTGAGTTCCTCGACGCCGAGTTGCCGCAACCAGGTGGCGGTTTCGCAGGCGACGACACCGCCGCCGACGACCAGCACCCGGCGAGGGATCTCGAGCAGGTTCGTCGCATCCCGGGAGGTCCACGGCAGCGCGTCGCGCAGCCCGGGCAGGTCCGGGATCGAGGGCAGCGTGCCGGTGGCAAGGACCACGGCGTGCCGGGCCTGCAGGCGACGTTCTCTCTCGCTGCCGGTGACGGTGACGGTGCGTTCGCCGTCGAGGCGGCCGTGGCCGCGCACGACGTCGATGCCCGCGCCCTTCGCCCAGTCCACCTGGGAGCTGTCGTCGCGGTTGTGGGTGAAGCTGTCGCGGCGGACCAGCACCGCCGGTACCTCGACGCCGTGGGCGCTGATCTTGTCGGCGACGCCGGGCATGTTGCGGGCGGTGGCGAGCACCTGGGTGGGGCGCAGCAGAGCTTTGCTGGGCATGCAGGCCCAGTAGGAACACTCGCCGCCGACGAGTTCGTGCTCGACGAGCACGGCGGTGCGGTCGCTGCCGGCGATGGCGTACTGGGCGGCGTTCTCTCCGGCCGGGCCCGCGCCGAGGACGATCACGTCATAGCTGTCGGATTCCGCTGTCGGACCGCTCATCCGTCCACGATAGGCGCGGCCGAACCGTCGGCGGGCCGGATCGGCGGCGACGGTCCGGTTCGCGAAGTCCGCCCGTTCGTGCAGGTCGGGGACGGATCAGCGCAGGTGCGGGGAGTCGGCGTCGAAGATCAACCCCATGGGGGCGAGCACCCGCACCACCTGCTCGGCGGTCCACTCGTCGAGATCGCACAGCAGCACCGACCGCCACGGGGTGACGATCACCGGACGTTCGACGGCGGCAAGGAATTCCGCCAGGCGTGCGGGGAGGATCCCGCCGGGCAGCCCGCCGGCGAGGGTGACGGCCCCGTCGGGCTGGTCGAGCCACCCGATCGGAGGCCGCGGCTGCTCCGGTACCGGTTCCGGGTCGCCGGTGGGGTCGTTCGGCGGGGTGAGCAGCGCCTCGGC
>NZ_JBKFBA010000006.1:106081-110530 GCF_053345925.1 Rhodococcus sp. C26F | reverse complement strand
GTCGAGCCCGAGGACGGTGCCGGCCGCCACGGGCCGCTCGTCGAGGCGCGCGATCACCGCGGCGGTGAGTTCGCGCAGGTCGTGGTGTCCGCCGATGCGGCCGCTGAGCGGGGAGACGAGAAGCCGTGCGCGGGTGGGCACGTCGACGGTGAGCCCGGCGGCGGTGACGGCCGCGCTGATCGCGGCGTGGTCGCCGCGCACCTGCAGCTGGGCGTGGGCGGTCAGGTGCAGTTCGCCGCCGCCGTGGGTGTGGGCGAGTTCGGCGAGCAGCTGCACCTGCGCGGAAGTCAGGTGCCCGGCGGGCAGGTGCACGTCGACAGCGGTATCGGCCATGACCGCCAGCGTAGAACGCGGTGCCGGCGGGACGAGTGCTGCCGTGAGACCGTGCGGTTTGTAGGGTGGTGGCCGTGCCCGAGTCGACGACCCCCACCTTCGCGGACCTCGCCGCCGCCAAGTTCGTGTTGCTGACCACCTACCGCAAGGACGGCAGCGCGGTGGACACCCCGGTGTGGGCGGCGCCCGACGGGAACCGGCTGCTGGTGTGGACGGTCGCCGACGCCTACAAGGTGCGGCGGCTGCGCCGCGATCCGCGGGTGTCCCTGGCGATCTGCGACGCGCGCGGCAACCCGAAGTCGGCGGCGGTGCCCGGCGCGGGGGAGGTGCTCGACGCCGACGGGTCGGCGCACGCCCGGTCGGTGATCGCCCGCAAGTACGGGTTGCTCGGCCGGATCATCGTGGGCGCGAGCGTGGTGCGCCGCGGCCGCACCGGCACCGTCGGGTTGGCGTGTGTGCTCGATCCCGCCGACGACCCGGCCGGCCGGTAGACGTCGTGGCGCGCTCTCACACCTACCGGTCCCAGGCGATCGCGGTGGCGCTCGCGAGCAGCCCGCTGATCTCCGGTTCGAGTCGCTGGAAGTGGTTGCGCCGCGCCGGTGTCGACGCCGCACCGCCGAGCCTGATCCACACCCGCGTGGTGGTGCAGGGCCTCGGCCGGCTCACCCTCGGCGCGGGCTCGTTCGTCAACCACGGCTGCTATTTCGACACGGTCGCCGACATCATCGTCGGGCAGCGGGTGTTCCTCGGCGACCACGTGCGGGTGCTCACCAGCAGCCACCGGATGGGCACCGCCGAACAGCGCGCATCGACGCTGACGGGGGAGCCGGTGACCATCGGCGACGGCGCATGGATCGGCTCCGGTGCGGTGATCATGCCGGGCGTGACCATCGGCGCCGGCGCGGTGATCGGCGCGAACTCGCTGGTGACGAAGGACTGCGCCCCGCACACGCTGCATCTGGGCAGCCCCGCCCGGCACGTCCGCGACCTGGACTGACCCCGCACCGGCAGCGCGCCCGGATCGTCCCGGTTCGCCCGATCCCGTAGGGTCCGTGGTGATCTCGACCTCACCTGCGGGGCCGAGCCGATCGAATCCAATACAGGAGAGCGCATGTCCGTGCACGAGTACACCGTGGCCACCGCCGACGGCGGCAGCGAGGATCTCGCCCGCTTCGCCGGCCGGTATCTGCTGATCGTCAACGTCGCCAGCAAGTGCGGCCTGACCCCGCAGTACGAGGCCCTCGAGGCGCTGCACCGCGAGCTGGGCGAGCGCGGCCTGCAGATCCTCGCGTTCCCGTGCAACCAGTTCGGTGGTCAGGAACCGGGCAGCGACAACGAGATCCAGGAGTTCTGCCGCGTGAACTTCGACGTCACCTTCCCGGTGTTCGCGAAGCTCGACGTCAACGGCGACGACGCGCACCCGCTCTACCGGCACCTGCGCGCCGAGGCTCCCGGCGATTTCGGGCCGCAGCACGGTTTCCTGTTCGAGCACGTGAGCAAGACCCGGCCGGAGGCGATCGGCACCGACGAGGTGAAGTGGAACTTCACCAAGTTCCTCGTCGACCCGCAGGGCGCGGTGGTGCGCCGCTTCGAGCCGACGGTCACCCCCGAGGAGATCGGCAAGGAACTCACCGACCTGCTCTGAGCCCCTACCGGTCCGGTCGATGGACGTCACCGACCGGACCGGACGTCAGTGAGCCGCGCTGACCGACGACATGTGGAAGTCGGGGATGCGCACCGGCGGCATCGCGGTGCGGGTGAACCAGTCCTTCCACTCCCGCGGCAAAGTGCGTTCGGTGGCGCCGATCTCGGTGGCGCGGCCGAGCAGATCCACCGGGGACTCGTTGAACCGGAAGTTGTTCACCGCCGCCCGCACCTGCCCGTCCTCGACGAGATACACCCCGTCGCGGGTCAGGCCGGTCAGCAACAGCACCGCCGGATCGACCTCCCGCAGGTACCACACGGTGGTCAGCAGCAGACCGCGTTCGGTGCGGGCGATCATGTCGTCCACATCGGCGGTGCTGCCACCGGTGAGCAGCAGATTCTCACCCGGCGCCGTGGGGGTGGCCCCGAATTCGGCGGCCGCGGCCCGCGGATACGCCAGCGCGTGCAGGGCGCCGTCGCGGAGCCAGTCGACGCGCCCGGCGCTCATGCCGGTGTCGAACGCCGAGACGCTGTCGGTAGAGGCGGTGGCGACCACGAACGGCGCATAGCCCAATCCCGGCGCGGCCGGATCGGACGTCAATGTCACCGGCAGCGCCGCGATCTGCTCGCCGAGGCGGGTACCACCGGGCCCGGCCCACACCGACCGGCCCTCCTCGGCGCCGCGCCCGTCGAGGGACCACAGCAACGGGATCATCAGGTCCGCGACCACCGAGGGCGGCAGCACCGTCTCGTAGCGTCCGGCGGGCAGGTCGACGCGGGTGCCGGCCCAGTCCAGCCGCCGCGCCAGCTCGGCACGCAGCGGATCCATCGCGATGTCGGTGAAGTCGACGGTGCCGGCGCCGACCCAGGCGCTCGCCCCGGTCAGGCCGCCGCGTTTGCCATTGATCTCGAGCGACCCGTCGCGCTGCACCCAGCGGCGCCGCACCCCGGTGGAGGTGCCCAGCCACATCGTCGTCGACCGGTGGTGCGCGAACCCGTAGAGGGCGTCGGTGTCGTCGAAACCGGCGGCGAGCCCGTCGAGGAGCGGGGCGAAGACCTCCACGTCGGTGCCGACAGCCGGCTCGCCCCACTGCGGGTCGGTGTCATCACCGTCGATCAACGGCATCGCATCCGGGGCCGCCGGGGCCTGCTGCGCGGCCGCCCACCCCGCGGCGACCACCGCGCCGATCTCGTCGGCGTCGACGATCGCGGCGCTGACCACCCCGCAGTGCGCCCCGGCGGGGGTGCGGCGGATCGCGAGGATCGTGGCGCCACGGGCACGGGCGGAGCCGTTGGTGGTCATCGAGTTGCCGGCCCACCGCAGCGACGCCTCGGCACTGTCGGTGACCATCACGATGGTCTCGTCGGCGGGCGAGGCCGCCAGGGCGGTCTCGACGAGTCGGTCTCCGGGGATCATCGGCCACCCTCCTGCACCGTGTTGAGCACGTTCACGCCACGGACCAGCACCGACGGGCAACCGTGCGAGACGGACGCGACCTGCCCGGGTTGCGCCTTGCCGCAGTTCATCGCGCCGCCGAGCTGCCAGGTCGACGCTCCGCCGACCGCCTCGAGCGCACCCCAGAACTCGGTGGTCGACGCCTGATAGGCCACATCGCGGACCTGCCCGGCGAGGCGGCCGCCGCGGATCCGGTAGAACCGCTGCCCGGTGAACTGGAAGTTGTGCCGCTGCATGTCGATCGACCAGCTGCGATCACCGACGATGTACAGCCCGTCGTCGACCCCGGCGATCAGATCGACGGTGCTGCGATCGACGACCGGGTCGGGTTGCAGCGACACGTTCGCCATCCGCTGGATCGGCACGTGATGCGCCGAATCGGCGTAGGCGCAGCCGTTCGAGCGGGCCACCCCGAGCCTCGGGGCGAACGCCCGGTCGAGTTGGTAGCCGACGAGCACCCCGTCCTTCACGAGATCCCAGGACTGGGCGGCGACCCCGTCGTCGTCGTAGCCGACGGTGGCCATGCCGTGCGGTTCGGTGCGGTCGGCGGTGACGTGCATGACGTCGCTGCCGTAGCGCAGGCTGCCGAGCAGGTCGGGGGTGGCGAAGGAGGTGCCGGCGTAGGCGGCCTCGTAGCCGATGGCCCGGTCGTATTCGGTGGCGTGCCCGACCGATTCGTGGATCGTGAGCCACAGATTCGTCGGGTCGATCACCAGATCGGTGCGGCCCGGCGTCACCGACGGGGCCTGCCGCTTCTCCGCGAGCTGCTCGGGCAGCTCGGCGAGCTCACGGCTCCAGTCCCACCACCGGTCCGAGGCCACATACTCCCAGCCGCGGCCGGTCGGCGGGGCCAGGGTGCGCATCGACTCGAAGGTGCCGGCCTCACGGTCGACGCGGGTCGCGTCGAGGTCGGAGTGGATCCGCACCCGCTGCTGGGTGATCGTCGACCCGGCAAGATCGGCGTAGAAGGTCTGTTCCTTGACCAGGGTCAGATTCGCGGCGACGTGGTCGACGCC
>NZ_JBKFBA010000006.1:104904-105881 GCF_053345925.1 Rhodococcus sp. C26F | reverse complement strand
CGGCGGCGCCGTCCGGGCCGGGCACCGGATGCGACGCGAATCCCCAGGTGCCGTCGAGCAGCACCCGCACCGCCACCCCGCAGTCGCTGTCGTCCACCGCCGCCTGCAGCGCGCCGTCGCGCAGGGTGCTCGTCCCGGTCCGGATCCGATGCACCCGCACATCGGCGTGACTCGCGCCCGCCGCCCGCGCCACCGTCAGGCCCGCGTCGGCGGCCGCGTGCAACGGCAGGGCCAGGAAATCGTCGTCCACCGCATTCACCCGCCCACCGTAACGCCGGGATGTGCGGCGCCGAGGTTGCCGCACCGAGCGCCGCGGGGTGGCTCAGCCGAACTGCTCGATGCCGAGCCGGATCACCATGGCCACCACCACGATCAGCAACACCACCCGCACGAACCCGGCGCCGCGCGCGAGCGCCATCCGGGAGCCGAGCACCGAGCCGGCGACATTGCACACCGCCAGCGCCGCCCCGAGCGCCCACCACACGTGCCCGCCGACGGCGAACAGGACCAGCGCCCCGAGATTCGAGCCGAAGTTGAGCACCTTCGCCATCGCCGCCGAGGTGACGAACTCGCTGCCGAGCATCGCCGCGAACACGATGATGAAGAAGGTGCCGGTGCCGGGCCCGAGGATCCCGTCGTAGAAGCCGATCACCGCAGCGGCCGTGACCACGACGGTGACCAGCCGCAGCGTCGACGGGCGGCGGATGCTGCCGGTGCCGAGTTTCGGGCGGGCAGTGACGAACACCGCCACCGCGACGAGCACCACCATCACGATCGGGATGAACACCTCCCGGTCGATGAGCGAGACCGCCGCCGCCCCCGCCGCCGCGGCCAGCGCCGCGAGCAGGGCGGCGGGGCCGAGCAGCGACCAGCGCAGCGGGATGCGCCGTGCGAAGGTCAGCACCGCCGCGCCGGTCCCGCAGATCGCGGTGAGCTTGTTCGTCGCCAGCGCCGCCTGCGGCGTCAACTGCGGGGCG
>NZ_JBKFBA010000006.1:103685-104870 GCF_053345925.1 Rhodococcus sp. C26F | reverse complement strand
CGCCGACCACCGCGTCCACCCATCCGGCGGCCGTCGCGGCGGTCATCAGCAACGCCCAGTCACCTGCAGTCATGGCGGCCATTCGATCACGCGCCGCATCCGGGGGCGGGTGCGGGAGCAAAACCGGTGGCCCGTTCGTTGACCGGACAGAAACCGCCGACGGAAGGAAACCCCGCCGTGTACCCGTTGTTGTTCGTGCTCTACGTCGTGGCGGAGATCGCGGTGCTGGCCTGGCTCGGCTCCACCCTCGGCGCCTTGGCCACCGTGTTGATCTTCCTCGGTGTCAGCGCCGCCGGTTACCTCGTGCTCGCCGCGCTGGGTCGCCGCGCGCTGCGCAACCTCGGTGAACTGCGCGGCGGCCGGGCGCCGCGCGCGAATTCCCCGGAGCAGGTGCTCACCGACGGTGCGCTCATCGGCGCCGGCGCGGCGCTGGTGCTGATCCCCGGCATCGTCAGCACCGCCCTCGGGGTGCTGTTGTTGCTGCCGACCCGCGCCGCGCTGCGTCCGGCGGTGCGCACGCTGGTCGCGCGGCGGGCCCGCGCCACCGGATTCTCCGCGCAGCGGCTGGTGGTGGTCGACGGGCAGGTCGTCGATCACAGTGTCGTCGGGGGTGCCCCGCACCTGACCGGTAGTGCGGCGGTGACCGAGCAGGTCGACGACCGTGGCACCGTGCTCGAAGGGGAGATCGTGGAGACCCCGCGCCGCCGCGAAGAGCGGTAACCGGGCAGACTGGGCACTCGTGAGCCCTGCACCGCACACCCAGCTTCTCGTCGGCGGCCGCGTCTACAGCGCCAGCGCCCCCGATGCCACCGCGATGGCCGTCACCGATGGCACCGTCGTGTGGGTCGGGCAGGACCGACCCGGCCGCGCCCTGCACCCGGACGCCGAGATCGTCGACCTGCACGGCGCGTTCGTCGCCCCCGGTTTCGTCGACACCCACGTGCACACCACCAGCCACGGCCTGGCCCTGACCGGGCTGGATCTGACCGACGCCGTCGACCGCGACGACGCGCTGCGCCGGGTCCGTGCGCACGCCGACGCGCACGACGGCGCGGTGATCTGGGGGCACGGCTGGGACGAGACCCGCTGGCCCGACCCGACCCCGCCGACCACCGCCGACCTCGATGCCGCCGCCCCGTCCCGGCTCGTCTATCTCGGTCGGATCGATGCGCATTCGGCGGCGGC
>NZ_JBKFBA010000006.1:95436-103639 GCF_053345925.1 Rhodococcus sp. C26F | reverse complement strand
TCGATCCGCAGCAGCCGCTGACCGCCGCGGCGCACCACGCGGTGCGCGGCGCCGCCCGCCGCGGACTCACCGCCGCGCAGCGTGCCCGCGCCCGACTGGCGGCCCTCGACGATTTCGCCGCGCACGGTTACGTCGCGGTGCACGAATGCGCCGGCCCCGACATCTCCGGGCTCGACGACTTCACCGAACTGCTCGGCACCGACCATCCGGTGCAGGTGCGCGGCTACTGGGGGCAGGCGGTGCGCACCGGCGAAGAAGCCGCGGAGCTGCTCGCCGAGACCGGCGCCGACGCCCTGGGCGGGGATCTGTTCGTCGACGGGTCGATCGGTTCGCACACCGCCGCGCTGGCCCGTCCCTACGACGATCTGCCGGACTGCTGCGGCACCCGCTATCTGACCGAGGACGAGCTGACCGCGCACGTGCGCGCATGCACTTCGGCGGGCATCCAGGCCGGTTTCCACGTCATCGGTGACGCGGCGACCACCGCCGCGGTCGCGGCGTTCGAGACGGTCGCCGCGGAGGTCGGGGGACCGGCGCTCGCCGCGCGCGGGCATCGGCTCGAGCACGTCGAGTCGCTGACGGTCGCGCAGGCGGAGGTGTTGGCGCGGTACGGGGTGATCGCGAGCATGCAGCCGAGCTTCGACGCCCTGTGGGGCGGGGCGGACGGAATGTACGCGCAGCGGCTCGGCGTCGAGCGCGCCGCGGCGCTGAATGCGTTCGCGCCGCTGGCGGCGACCGGGCTGGCGTTGGCGTTCGGCTCGGATGCGCCGGTGACGGCGCCGCGGCCGTGGCCGATGCTGCGGGCGGCGGTGCACCACCGCACCGAGGGCAGTGGGATCTCGCCGCGGGCGGCGTTCGCCGCCGCGACCCGCGGCGCGTGGCGCGCCGGTGGGGTGCGCGACGGTCTGGCCGGCACCCTCGATCCGGGTGCGCCGGCGTCGTATGCGATCTGGGAGGTCGGGGGGCTGGTGGTCAGCGCCCCGAAGGATTCGGTGCAGCGATGGTCGACGGATCCGCGGTCGCGGGTGGCGCCGCTGCCGGATCTCACGCCGGGCACCGCCGATCCGGTGCTGGTGCGCAGTGTGCACCGCGGCCGGGTCGTGTACGCGCGGTGACCGGCCGGCCCCTCGCGAAGGTCACCGCGCGGGCGGTGCGTGTCGTCGCGCTGCGCGCGCTGCTCGCCGTCGTCGCGGGAGTGTTGCTGTTCGCGTCGTTCCCGCCGCGTCCGCTGTGGTTCCTCGCCCCCGTCGGGATCGCGCTCCTGGTCGGTGTATCGACTGCAGTACCGATGCGGCGACGCGCCGGGTTCGGCTACGGCTATCTCGCCGGTCTCGGTTTCCTGGTGCCGCTGCTGCCCTGGATCGGCGTGTACGTCGGTCCGTTGCCGTGGTTGGCGCTCGCCGCCGCCGAGGCGGTCTTCGTCGGCCTGTTCGGGGCGCTGGTGGTGCACCTGCGGTCGTTGCCGGTCGCACCGTTGTGGATCGCGGCGGCGTGGAGCCTGACCGAATGGTTGCGCTCGAGCGTCCCGTTCGGCGGGTTCCCGTGGGGTCGGCTGGCGTTCGGCCAACCCGACGGTGGGTTCGTCTCCCTCGCCGTCGTCGGCGGCGCTCCGCTGGTGTCGTTCGCCGTGGCAGCGACCGGCGCCGGGCTCGCCGCCCTCGCCCTGACCGCCTACCGCCGTCCCCGCCCGGCGCGGGCCTGGACGGTGCCGGTCGCGGTGACGCTGCTCGGGCCGCTGCTCGCCGCGGCGGCGTGGCCGCTGGTGCGCACCACCACCGACGAGTCGTCGACGGTGACGGTCGCGGCGATCCAGGGCAGCGTGCCGCGCCTGGGCCTGGACTTCAACGCCCAACGCAAGGCAGTGCTCGACAACCATGTCGCCCGCACCCTCGTCCTCGCCGAGGACGTCGCCGCCGGACGGGCCCCGGCCCCGGATGTGGTGATCTGGCCGGAGAACGCCTCCGATATCGACCCGCTGCGCAACGCCGACGCCGCCCGCGACATCTCCGCCGCGTCCGCCGCGATCGACGCACCGATCCTCGTCGGGGCGGTGCTCGTCAACGACGACCGCACCACCACCAATTCGGTGATCGTGTGGGACGCGCAGACCGGTCCGGGGGAGCGGCACGACAAGAAGATCATCCAGCCGTTCGGCGAATACCTGCCGTGGCGGTCGTTCTTCCGGTTGTTCTCCGAGTACGCCGACCGCGCCGGCCATTTCGTGCCCGGCGACGGCGACGGCATGGTCACCGCCGGCGGCATCGACATCGGGGTGGCGACCTGCTACGAGGTGGCCTTCGACCGGGCGTTCCGCGATTCGATCGACGCCGGCGCGCAACTGCTGGCGGTGCCGACGAACAACGCCACCTTCGGCGACACCGAGATGACCTACCAGCAGCTGGCGATGTCGCGGGTGCGGGCCGTCGAGCACGGCCGGGCGGTGATCGTCGCGGCGACCAGCGGAGTCAGCGCGATCGTCGATCCGGACGGTCGGGTGCAGCAGAGCACACCGTTGTTCGTGCCCGATGCCCTGGTGGCGCAGGTGCCCTTGCGCGCAGACGTTACGCTGGCTAGTCGGCTCGGAGTGGCGCCGGAGCTTCTGCTCTGCGCCGCGGCCGTGGCCGCCACCGCTCTCGCCCTGGTGCGGGGGCGGCGGGAGAAGGCCGGTGCGGCAGCTCGCACCAGCACCGGCGCAGCAGGAGCACCGGCCGGTGGCCGGTTCGACAAGGAGGACCTCTGATGGCAGCGGCGACGCCGGCCGGGAACGACAGCGCACCCAGCGCCCGCACCCTGGTGATCATTCCGACCTACAACGAGCGGGAGAACCTCGGTCGGATCATCACCCGGCTGCACGCTGCGCTGCCGCACACCCATGTCCTCGTCGTCGACGACGGCAGCCCCGACGGCACCGGTGACCTCGCCGACGACCTCGCCGCCGCCGACGAGCGCATCGCGGTGCTGCACCGCACCGAGAAGAACGGTCTCGGCGCCGCCTACATCGCCGGTTTCCGGTGGGGTCTGGCGCACGACTACACGGTGCTCGTGGAGATGGACGCCGACGGCAGCCACGCCCCCGAACAGTTGCACCTGCTGCTCGAGAAGGTCGACGCCGGCGCCGATCTGGTGCTCGGCTCCCGTTACGTGCCCGGCGGCACGGTGGTGAACTGGCCGTGGCACCGCGAGGTGCTCTCCCGCGGCGGCAACATCTACTCCCGTCTCGCGCTGGGGGTGTCGATCCAGGACATCACCGGCGGCTACCGCGCCTACCGCCGCGAGGTGCTCGAGAAGCTCGACCTCGACGCGATCGCCTCGCACGGCTACTGCTTCCAGGTCGATCTGGCGTGGCGCACCCTGCAAGCCGGGTTCACCGTCGCCGAGGTGCCCATCACGTTCACCGAACGCGAGATCGGCGAGTCGAAGATGAACGGCAACATCGTGCAGGAGGCCCTCGTCCGGGTCACCGTGTGGGGGCTGCGCAGCCGCCTCGCGCGCCTGCGGGCACTGCTCGGCCGCTGAACCTGATGCCCTAGGCGCTCCGCGGCCACGGCCAGCGGGCGTCGAGTTCCTCCCCGAGCCCCAAGCCCGCACACAGCCGGCGGATGGCACTGCAGTCCTGCACCACCGGCCGGCCCTCGGTCACGGCGATGGTGTCGGCGACCAGCTCGTCGCCGCCGGGGATGTTGTCGTGCGCGATGATCGCCGCCCAGGTGGAGGTGTCGGCGCCGGTGAACGCCGCGACCGCGGTGCCGAGCGCGTCGAGCAGCCGCACCCGATCGGTGTCGTCGAGTTCGGTGAGCACCGCGGTGAGCAGCCCGCCCGCGAGGGAGGCGTGGCACAGCTCGTCGCGGCGGTGCACCGCCACCGTCGCGCGGTTGACCGGCTGCAGCTCCGGGTCGGTGGTGAGCAACGCCAGATAGGCGCTGATCGAAGTCTCCGCGACGGTGGTGAACGCCAGCTGCACCAGCGCCGCATCCCGCGGGGTCTCGGCGTGCGCGACCGCGGCGCGATGCTGGCGCACGGTCGGGCACGGCGGCAGCACCGACTCCGGGAGCGCCCAGCCGCGGCGACGGCGGGTGAGCACATTGGCCTGCTGGTGCATGAGGGTGTGGTACTGCTCGTCGACCATCGCCTGCAGCACCCCGGTGACCACCGTGTCGGACGGGCCGATACCGAAGGCGTCCTCGGTGATCAACGCGAAGCCGGGGTTGACGACGTGCTGTTCGATGTCGACGACGCTCTTGTTGTAGGCGATCCACGCCCAGGCCCGCAGCCGCGCCTGCTGCTGCTCGTCGAGCGCGAGATAACGCGGATGCTCGGCGAAGGGCAGCATCTGCTCGGGATAGTCGGCGCGGTCCGCCTCGAACAGCGCGTCGAGGTCGACCTCGGGTTTCTTGACGGCGGCGCGGCGCGGCCACGAACGGGTCAGCCCGGCGATCACCGCGCTCTCCGCCGGATCGGACGGATCGTACTGCGGGAGTTCCGGCGCGCGCAGCTGCGGGTCGGGGATGTCGGACTTGCTCATGTCCGGCTCCTTTCCTCGCGGGGACCGCCGGCCGCCCCCGGATCGCGGGGCAGCGCCGCGAACAACTGCGCACACAGTTGCGCGGCGGCGGGTTGCCCGTCGCCGAGCGCGGCGCGGGCGCGGTCGAGCAGCGCCGCGAAGTCGGGCAGCGCGTCGGTGGCGGCGTCGAGATCGGCGACCGCCTCGGCGAGGGCGCGGCGGGCGGTGGCGGCGTACGGGTTGGTGAGCTGGATGTCGTGGTAGACCTCGGCGGTGCCACCCGAGACGCGGGCGAGCAGCGCCCGCAGCACGGTGTGCGGGGGCGCGGCGACCTGAGCGGCGGCCTCCGGCACGTCGAGCCGGTCGAGGGCGATACCGAACGCGAGGATCGCGGCGTGGGTGAGCACCTGCACGGCGGCGGTGATGCGGTCGTGCTCGTCGGCGGTGGTCTCGACCACGGTGGCACCCCAGTCGCGCAGCGCCGCGACGAACTCGGCCACCATCGGTGCGTCGTGGTGGCGCACCGTCAGCACGGGCCGGCCGGGCAACCCGAGGTCGGGGGCGAACATCGGGTTGATGCCGAGTGCGGGGGCGCCGGGCCGGTAGGTGTGCAGCGCCGCGGCGATCGGGGTCTTCACCGACAGGGTCTCCACCAGCAGGGCGTGTGGGGGCAGCAGCCGCGCGAGCACCGGCAGGGCGGCACCGGCGACGACGTCGGGGACGGCGAGGACCACGATGTCGGCGCCGTCGAGTGCCGCGGCGAGGCGGGTGTCGGGGGCGGTCAGATCGGCGCGCAGCATGCCGGGTGCGGCCGGGTCGGCGGCCGGGTCGACGACGAGCACCTGACGGCCGGCCTCGCGCAGCGCGGCGGTGAGCAAAGCGCCGACGGCGCCGCATCCGCCGGCGACGACCACCCGGCCGGGAGTGGTCACGGCCCGGCCCGCCCCGGCAGCACCGGCGGCCCGTCGACGAGATCGGCCGCGCCCGTGGATCCGACCGCACCCGCACCGTTCGTCGGGGTGGTGTCGCGGGCCGCGGCGAGGCAGCGGCGCATCACCACGGACTTGACGAGGGTCTCGTCGAGTTCGTCGTCCGGATCGGACAGCGCCACGATCGCCCCGCCGATCCCGAAGGTGACCTCGTGGGCGGTGGCGACAAGGGTGCGGATGACCACCGACAGGTCGGCGGCGCCGGTCGGCGACAGATACCCGATCGCCCCGGAGTACACCCCGCGCGGGCCGTCCTCGAACTTGTCGATGATCTCCATGGTGCGCAGCTTCGGGGCGCCGGTCATCGACCCGCCGGGGAAAGCGGCACGCACACAGTCCACCGCCGAGACGTCCGGGCGCAGGGTGCCGCGCACCGTGGACACCAGCTGGTGCACCGCGGCATAGGTTTCCACCGCGAACAGCGCCGGCACGTGCACCGAGCCGGGCACGCACACCCGCGACAGGTCGTTGCGCACCAGGTCGACGATCATCAGGTTCTCGGAGCGGTCCTTCTCGCTGGCCTGCAGTCCGTCCCGCAGCGCCGCGTCCTCACCGGGGGTGCGGCCGCGCGGGCGGGTGCCCTTGATCGGTTTCGATTCGACGGTGCCGTCGACGTCGATCCGCAGGAAACGTTCCGGGGAGGCGCTGAGCACCGCGACCTCGGGGAAGTCGAGCAGCGCACTGTAGGGGGTGGGGCTGATGCGGCGCAGCACCCGGTAGGTGCTCAGCGGGTCGATACCGCCGTCGACGGTGACGGTGTTCGTCAGGCACACCTCGTAGGTCTCGCCGCTGCGGATTTCGTTCTGGCACTGGGCGATCAGATCGAGATAGCGCTGCGGGGAGTGCCGCAGCCGCAGCTGTGGGCCACCGTCCGCGCCGATCAGCGGCACCGGGACCTGCTCGTCGGTCGCCGGTTCGGGCAGCGCCGACAGGATCGCGGCGCTCGCGTCGAACCAGGCGAGGGTCTCGGGATCGTCGGTGTCCTCGGTCAGGGCGAGCAGATAGCAGCAACGCCCGTCGTGGTCGACGACCACCGCCCGGTCGGCGAAGACCAGCGCGGCGTCGGCGTAGGGGGAGGTGTGCACGAGCTGCGAGCCGGCGTCGGCCTTGAGTTCGTAACCGAGATAGCCGACATAGCCGAGCGCGAACCCGAACGGCAGGTCGTCGCGGGCGGCGACGCGGCGCTCGGCGAGCCGGGCGGTGAGATGGTCGAAGACGGGGCGGTGGTGTTCCTCGACGGTGCCGTCGGCGCGGTGTTCGCGCACGATGCCCTCACCGACCCGGTAGGTCAGATAGTCGGCGCGCGGTCCGGCGCCGTTGCCGAGAACGGTGAACCGGGACTGCGGATCCAGCGCGGCGCTGCCGTCGAGCCAGAACCCGTGCGGACCGGCGGCGAAGAGCGCCTCGTAGACGGCGGACGGGTCGGGGTGCATCGGCAGCCGGCGGCTGGCGAGCACGTAGCGCGGGGCCGGTTCGGGCGTCGGTTCCGGATCTGTGGGTGCGGTGACGGTGATCGGGCTGCGCGGCGGGGTGGCATCGCGGAAGTTGGCGAGCAGGTGCGCGCCGTGGGCGGTGCCGATCGATTCGGGATGGAACTGCACCCCCCACAGCGGGCGGTGCCGGTGTGCGACGGCCATGAGCAGCCCGTCCGGGGTGCGGGCGGTGGCGTCGAGGTCGGCGGGGACCGGGTCGGCGATCAGCGAGTGGTAGCGCACCGCCTCGAACGGCGAGGGCAGCCCGGCGAACAGGCCGGTGCCGTCGTGCAGGATCGGGCTGGTGCGGCCGTGCACCGGTTCGGGGGCGGTGATCACGGCGCTGCCGAACAGCTGGCACAGCCCCTGATGGCCCAGGCACACCCCCAGCAGCGGCACCCCGGCGTCGGTGAGGGCGCGGGCGCTGATCCCGAAGTCCCGGGCCCGATCGGGCCGGCCCGGTCCGGGGGAGATGACGATGTTGTCGAACGGTTCGGCGACGAGCTCGTCCCAGCTGCGATCGTTGGTGAGTACCCGCGGCGGGAGGCCGTTGACGCGGGTGATCAGGTCGTAGAGGTTGTAGGTGAACGAGTCGTAGTTGTCGATCAACAGCGTGCGGATCGGTCGGGGCGCGGACACGACGGGCCTCAGTTCGTGCCGTCGCCGCGGCGACCGGAGGTGACCCGCTCCGCGGCGTCGTCGCCGGCGACGATGCGGTCCTCGACCCGGCAGGCCTCGTCGATGAGCAGGGTGTACAGCGAGCGCACGAAGTCGCCGGACAGGCCGTGCCGGTGCGCGTAGTCCTGGGCGCGGCGGTGCACGACCTCCATGCGGCCGGGTTGCATGACGTCGAGGCCGTGGCGTTGCTTGAGTTCGGCGACGCGTCCGCACACCTCGAGCCGGGCGCGGACCCCGTCGAGCAGGGCCCGGTCGATGTCATCGAGTTCGGCGCGCAGATCGGCCAGTTCGGCGGCGGCCTGGGTCGGCGGTGCGTCCGCCGCAGTGTGGTGACGGTCGGTCACGGACACTCACCCCCTTGCAAGCGACCCGCCGGAACACCGGCACGAAGGTCGTGGATCGGGCGTGCCGATCATGATCGATCGGCGTGCGATCATGATTGCACGCACCGTCCGGCCGATATCGACGATTGATCGATTCGTGGCGGGGCCGCAACCGAATTCGCGCAACCACCGTCCCGTCGGGGAGCGCGTCGTCGGGGCCGTAACGACGTGTGCCGCTCC
>NZ_JBKFBA010000006.1:94600-95424 GCF_053345925.1 Rhodococcus sp. C26F | reverse complement strand
GCACACGGGCGGGGTTTCGGCGGCGTGGGTGTCAGGCGCCGCGGCGCTTGGCCTTGAGCAGATCCAGGCGCTCCTTGAGCAGGTCCTCGAGTTCCTCGATGGAGCGACGCTCGAGCAGCATGTCCCAGTGGGTGCGCGGCGGCTTGACCTTCTTCGGCTCCGGTGCGGCGCCCTCGACCAGGGTGCCTTCGAGGCCGTTCTTGCAGATCCAGGTGCCGGGGATCTCCGCGTCGTCCGCGAACGGCACGTCGTATTCCTCGCCGTTGTCGCAGCGGTAGCGCGCGATTCGCCGCGGCGCCAGATCGTGGTCGCGGTCGGTTTCGTAGCTCACCGCCCCGAGTCGGCTGCCTCGCAGTACACGATCTGCCATGGTGGTGTCCTTCCTTGTGTGCTCCGCCCGGGTGACGATGCCGTGCGGCATCGACGCCGAGCTCGACGTCCACTGTGCTCAACGTCGGCGGAGCCGATTCCGTTCCCGCGGCCCACCGAGGAGCCGAAGGGCAAGTCTACCGACCCGCCGCACCGCCACGCGCACCGTGCCCTCACCGGCCGCGCATCCGGTGTTCCCACCGCCCCGCCGGGGGTGCGGGCGGGCAGTACAGTGACGCTCGTGACCGGACGTGACACGCGAGCGAGCACGTGCCTGTGGTGCGGGCGCCCGGTACCGGAGATCGGCACCGGCCGGCGACGCCGGTACTGCCGCCAGTCGTGCCGGCAGCGTGCTTACGAGCAGCGCAGCAGCGCCCGCCGCGCCGGGCTGCCCGAGGATTCCGTGGTGCTCACCGCCGCCGAGGTCGAGGCGCTCGCCGACCGCGCGTTCCGGG
>NZ_JBKFBA010000006.1:89111-94583 GCF_053345925.1 Rhodococcus sp. C26F | reverse complement strand
CGCCACCGCGGTCGCCGAGGGCGCCGCGGCCGACGAGCTGACCGCACTGTGCACGGAGCTGCTCGATCTGGCCCGCGACGCCGAACGGCTGCGCTGACCGCCCCCGATCGGGCCGACAGCACCCGATCGGGGAATAACAGACTCAGGCGAAGAAGCCCCCCATGGTGTAGACGACCTGGCAGAACGCGCCGTTGGCGTACTGCAGCGAGCCGAACAGGGCGCCGAGCACCGCGCCGGGACCGCTGTCGATCACCGTGGACTGCAATCCGCCGCCGTTGTTGTCGAGGGTGGCGACCCCGGCCCGGATGTTCTCCATGTTGATCCACACGAATTTCAGGTCCGAGGCGGTCACCGGCGCGCCGGCAGTGGGTTCGACGAACACCTCGATCGAGCCGAACGGCACCTGACCGTGCGGGCCGGGATGCACCCAGGCGGTGGTCATCGCGAACGGCACGAAACCGCCGCCGCAGCCCGGGCCGACGGTGGGCGCGGGCGCCGAGAACGGCTGCGGGATGTTCTTCGGTGGCGGCGCGAACGGATTCGCCGAGCCGGAATCGGCGACGAGCCGTTCGAGCGCGGCGAGGGTCTCGGGGGAGTCGGCGACCTCCGCGCGCAGCTGGTCGAGCGGCACCCCCGGCGGGGCGGTGTCGGCGGCGGCCTGGGCGGGGCCCGCGAGCAGGGCGGCGGCGAGCAGAGCGGTGACGAGCGGGGCGGATCGGCGACGCAACATCTCGGGCTCCTTCGAATCGGGTCGAGCTGGCGGGACGAGACGATCCGGTCGCGATCCGGTCACGCACCGGTCGCGGCACGGAGGCACGAAGGTGACGGCCGCTTCGAGAATAAGGACACCTATCCGGTTTCGGGGCGTTTCCGGCGAGCCCGATCCTGCTTCGACGCCGACCTCATTCGTCACTCCGGTCACGAACAGGGCATTCCTCCCGGCCGTCGGGAAAACGTTATCGAAACGCGACTGATCCCCTGCACGGGAACGATTTCCGAGGTCACCCGCGGTTCCGTACCGGTCCTGCCGCGGCACGGGCACGGCCTCCGGGGCGCATCGGCGGGTGGTGGTGCGGTCGTCGCCGCAATCCGGTCGTACCGGTCGCACAGGTGGTCTAGCTTGTTGTGTGGTCCCGGTCACACGGGATCACACGATCGAACGGGGGTCCGATCGCGGCGCCGCACGCCCAGCGGCGCCGGGGTCGGCCCCTGCACGCGATGTCGGGGGACACACGCCGATCACGGCCAACAACATCGCTTTCGGAGGGGACATGTCGCTGCGACACCGTCGTCCGCAGATACCGGCCGGCGCTTTCCCGCTGTCGTCCGCGCAACGGGCCATCTGGTTCGCGCAGCAGCTCGCACCCGAGGTACCCGTGTGCATCGCGCAGTATGTGGATCTGCGCGGCGCCCCGGACCTGGATCTGCTGCGTCGCTGCGGATATCGCGCCGGTGCCGAGTTCCAGTCCGCCTATCTTCGGGTCGTCGACGTCGACGGCGAACCCGTCCAGTACGTCGACCCCACCGTCGAGGACCGCAACGAGATCCGGCTGCTCGACTTCCGCGGCGCACCCGACCCGATGGTCGCGGCGCACGAGTGGATGACCGCCGACTACGCCACCCCGGTGGATCTGGCGAACGACCTGCTGGTGAACATGACGATCCTGCAGGTCACCGACGACCGGTTCCTCTGGTACGCCCGCATTCACCACGTCGCCCTCGACGGATTCGCGGCGATGACCATGGTCAACCGCATCGCCGCGCTGTACACCGCGGCGATCGAAGGCCGCGAACCAGAACCGTCCAAGGCCGCCGAGCTGCGCGCCCTGTACGACTGGGACCGCGACTACCGCACCTCCGAGCGCTACCGCACCGACCGCGACTACTGGATCGAGCGGGTCGCCGGACTCGAGGACGGCTCGACCCTCGCGCAGCGCGACGCCCCCACCGCGGCGGTGTCGCTGCTGTCGAGTCACACCCTGCCGGACGAACTCGTCGACGCGCTGACCGCGGTGGACGACGAACCGGGACTGTCGTCGACGGCGGCGGTGATCGCGGCGTTCGCGTGCTATCTGGCGCGGATGACCGGCCGCGACGACGTGATGATCAACCTGCCGGTCTTCGCCCGCACCACCGCGATGGCCCGCCGCTCCGGCGGCATGCTCGTCAACACCGCGCCGCTGCACATCTTTCTCGAACCGGGCGACACCCGCACCGATCTGGTGCGGCGGGTGCAGCTCGAACTCACCGGGGCGCTGCGGCACCAGCGGTTCAGCCTCGAGGACATCCGCCGCGAGACCGGCGCGGCCGGCGATCCGTACCGCTATGCCGGGCCGATGGTCAACGTCATGCTGTTCCGGCAGGAGATCGTGCTCGGCGACATCCGCGGCGAATTCCACATCATGACCTCCGGTCCCGTCGAGGACCTGCTGGTCAACATCTATCAGAGCGGCGACCCGGCCCGGACCTTCCTCGACTTCCGCGGCAACCCCCACCGCTACGATGAGGACGAACTGCGCACCCACCACGACCGGTTCGTCGAACTGCTCGACGACTTCCTGCGCAGCGCCCCCGACCGCGCGGTCGCCGCGATCCATCCGGCCAGCGTGACACTCGGCGAGCAGCGCCGCCGCGCCGCCGCCGCCGCCGGTTTCTGGCGCGCACGCCTCGCCGACGCCCCCGAACGACTCGAACTGCCCCGCCCCGGCACCGCACCCGCCGACGACACGCCCATCGACGTCGAGGACCGCTTGGCGGTCACCGCCGCGGCGCTCGCCGCGCGCTTCGCCACAACCGAGGGCGGCGCCCCGGACACCACCGTCGCCGCGGTGCTGCACGCCGCCACCGCGGCGCTCACCGCCCGGCTGACCGGCCACGACGACGTCCTCGTCGGGGTGGCCCGCGACGGGCGGGTGCTGCCGCTGCGCGTCGTCGTGGACCCGGCCGAACCCTTCGCCGAGTTGGTGCGACGCGTGCGCGTCCTCGACGCGGATCTTGCCGCCCACACCGAGGTCGACCCGACCCTGCTCGCCGCCCTCGGCCCCGCATGCCCGGTGGTGCTCGCCCTCGACGACCCGACCCCCGCCCCTGCGGAGGCGGTGCTGCGCGTGGCGATCGACACCGCCGGCACCAGCTTGCAGGTCCGCACCGGCTACCGGCCCGAGCAGGTGGACGCGCCCACCGCCACCACCACCGGCCGGCGGCTCGGCCGCGCCCTGACCGCGGCGCTCACCGACCCGCACCTGCCCACGGGGGATCTGCCGTTCGTCGGCGGCGACGAGGTCACCGGGCTGATCCCGGCGCACGGCGACCCGGCGCGCTCCGCGCAGACCCTGCCGGAGATCCTGTGCGCGGTCGCCGCGGTCGTGCCGGACACCGAGGCGGTGGTGTGCGAGGACCGGCGCATGACCTACGGCGAACTCGACGCCTGGTCCAACCGGCTCGCCCGTGTCCTCATCGACGCCGGCGCCGGACCGGAGACCTTCGTCGCCGTCGGCATCGCCCGCTCCCTCGAATCGGTGGCGGTGATCTGGGCGGTCGCCAAGTCCGGGGCCGCCTTCGTGCCCGTCGACCCGACGTATCCGGCCGAACGCATCGAGTACATGCTCACCGACTCCGGGGCGATCCTGGGCCTGACCACCGCCGCGCACCGCGACGAGCTGCCCGACACGGTGCCCTGGCTCGTCCTCGATCCGGATCTCGACGCGCGGATCGCGCAGGCGAGCGATGAGCCGGTCACCGACGACGACCGGCCGGCCACGCTGCTGTTCGACCATCCCGCCTATCTGATCTACACCTCCGGCTCCACCGGCCGCCCCAAGGGCGTGGTGGTGCCGCACCGCGGCCTGGCGAACCTGTCGGCGACCCTGCACACCCGCCTGGCCCCGCCCCCGGCGGCGCGGGTCTCGCATTTCTCCTCGCCGAGCTTCGACGCGTCGATCTTCGAGTACATGACCGCCTTCGGCATCGGCGCGACCCTCGTGGTGGTGCCCGCCCACATCTACGGCGGCGACGAACTGTCCGCGCTGCTGCGCCGCGAACGGGTCACCCACCTGTTCTCCACCCCGGCCGCGCTGGCGTCGGTGGACCCGACCGGCGTCGAGTGCGAGGCGGTCACCGTCGCGGGCGAGGCGTGCCCGCCGGAACTGGTGGCGCGCTGGGCACCGGGGCGGCGGATGTACAACGCGTACGGGCCGACCGAGACCACCATCGTCTGCAACATCACCGACATGCTGGTGCCGGGGGAGACCGTCACCATCGGCCATCCGGTGTGCGGCATCGACGAGCTGATCCTCGACGGCCGGCTGCACCCGGTGCCGGTCGGGGTCGCCGGGGAGCTGTACATCGCCGGCCCGGGCGTCACCCGTGGCTATCACGACCGTCCCGGCCTGACCGCGACCCGCTTCGTCGCCGACCCCTTCGGCCCGCCCGGCTCGCGCATGTACCGCACCGGCGATGTCACCCGCTGGCGCATCCGCGACCCACATCATCCCGCCCGCTCGGTGACCGTCGAATATCTCGGTCGCTCCGACTTCCAGGTCAAGATCCGCGGATTCCGCATCGAACTCGGCGAGATCGACGCCGCGCTGAGCGATCGCCCGGACGTCGCCTTCGCCGTCACCCTCGGCCGCGCCGCGCCCTCCGGGGAGCAGATGCTGGTGTCCTATGTGCTGCCCGACGCCGGGTGCATCCTCGACCCGGAGCAGCTGGCCGCGGCGCTGGCGGCGCGGCTGCCCGCCCACATGGTGCCCGCCGCGATCATGGTGCTCGACGAGATCCCGCTGACCGCCGTCGGCAAACTCGACCGTAAGGCACTGCCCGAGCCGGTCTTCGGCGGTGCCGGCGCCGGGGCGGCGATGTCGCCGACCGAGACCGCGCTGGCCGCGATCTTCGCCGATCAGCTCGGTGTCGCCGAGGTCGGCGCCGACGACAGCTTCTTCGAGCTCGGCGGCAACTCGCTGGTCGCCACCCGGGTGATCTCCCGCATCAACGATGCCTTCGGCACCGATCTGGGGGTGCGGTCGCTGTTCGAGGCCCCCACCGTGCGGGCGCTCGCGGCGAACCTGCCTGCCGGTGACGACGTCGACCGGCCCGCCCCGGCGCCGGTGCTGCCGCGCCCGGACCGCATCCCGGTCTCCGCCGCTCAGCAACGCCTGTGGTTCGTCGACCAGCTCGACCCGTCCTCGGCCGCCTACAACATCCCGGTCGCGCTGCGGCTGCGCGGCGCCCTCGACCAGGCGGCGCTGGTCGCGGCGACCCGCGATGTGCTCGACCGGCACGAGGCGCTGCGCACCGTCTACCCGGCCACCCCGGCCGGGCCGATCCAGCAGGTGCTGCCCGTCGACGCGCTCGCCCTGGACCTGACCCCCACGGTCACGGACGATCTCGACGCGGACGTGGCGGCGGTGGTCGCGGCCGGTTTCGACGTCACCGTCGACCCGCCGCTGCGGATGCGGCTGTTCCGCGTCGCCG
>NZ_JBKFBA010000006.1:86545-89068 GCF_053345925.1 Rhodococcus sp. C26F | reverse complement strand
CGCCGCCGACGGCGCGTCGCTGGCGCCGCTGTCGCGGGATCTGGTCACCGCCTACGCCGCCCGCGCCGCCGGCACCTCCCCGGACTGGGCACCGCTGCCGCTGCAGTACGCCGACTACACCCTGTGGTTCGCGGATCTGCTCGGCGATGTCGACGACCCGGCCTCCCGCGCCGCCCGGCAACTCGAGTACTGGCACGAGATCCTCGCCGCCGCCCCCGATCTGCTGACGCTGCCCACCGACCGGCCGCGCCCGCCGCAGCAGTCCTTCCGCGGCGCGAGCGTCGACCTCGAGATCGCCCCGGCGCTGTACGGGCGGATCCGGCAGCTCGCCCACGCCCACACCGCCACCGAGTTCATGGTCGTGCACGCCGCCCTCGCAGTGCTGCTCGCGCGGCTGTCGGGCGGCGACGACATCGTCGTCGGCACCCCCGTCGCCGGGCGCAGCCACCCCCATCTCGACGACCTGGTGGGCATGTTCGTCAACACCGTCGCGCTGCGCACCGCGGTGCCCGCCGAACTGTCCTTCGCGGAGTTCCTCGCCGCGGTGCGCGACACCGACCTGGCGGCCTTCGCGCACACCGACCTGCCGTTCGACCGGCTCGTCGACGCGGTGGTGCCGGCTCGGTCGGCGGCCTATTCGCCGCTGTTCCAGGTGATGCTCGCCTTCGCCGACACGACCGGCGCACATCTGACGCTGCCCGGCCTGGACGTCGACATCGCCGAGATCGACACGCACACCACCAAGTTCGACCTGCACCTGCAGCTCGGGGCGGTCGCCGACGGCGACGGCCGCACCCACGCGCTGCGCGGTGCGCTGTCCTACGCCACCGACCTGTTCGACCCCGCCACCGCCGCCGCGATCGGGCAGCGCCTGGTGCGGCTGCTCGAGACGGTCACCGCGGATCCGGCGGTGCCGGTCGGCGACGTGGATCTGCTCACCGCCGACGAACGCCGCACCGTGCTCGACACGTGGAACGCCACCGCCGCCGACGCCGGTCCCGCCACCACCCTCGGGGCACTGTTCGCCGCGCAGGTCGCCGCGACCCCGCACGCCCCGGCCGTCACCGTCGACGGCCGCACCCTCGGCTACGCCGAATTCGACGCGGTCACCAATCGGCTCGCGCGGCGGTTGCTGCGCGCCGGCGCCGGACCGGACCGGGTGATCGCCCTCGCCGCGCCACGCTCGCTGGATCTGCTCGTCGGCATGTACGCGATCGTCAAGAGCGGCGCCGCCTATCTGCCGCTCGACCCGGACCATCCCGCCGAGCGGCTGCGCTACGTGCTCGACACCGCCGCCCCGATCGCGGTGCTCACCACCGGCGACGTCGCCGACGCCCTGCCGGACACCGGCGCCGAGGTGCTGCGCATCGACCGGCTCGACCTCGACGACGAATCCCCGGCGGCCCTCACGGCGGCGGACCGGCCGGAGCCGACCGGCGCGCATCTCGCCTACGTGATCTTCACCTCCGGCTCCACCGGCCGCCCCAAGGGCGTGGCGGTGCCGCACGCGGCGATCGTCAACCGGTTGCGCTGGATGCAGCACACCTATCCGCTGTCGGCCGAGGACACGGTGGTGCAGAAGACCCCCGCCACCTTCGACGTGTCGGTGTGGGAGTTCTTCTGGGCGCTGCAGGTCGGGGCGCGCCTCGCCGTCGCCGCCCCGGGCGGGCACCGCGATCCCGGTTATCTGCTGCGCCTGTTCGCCGAGGAGCAGGTCACGGTGGCGCATTTCGTGCCATCGATGCTCGCGGTGTTCGTCGACGCCCTGCACGGCCGCGACCGGGATCCGCTCGCGTTGCGGCACGTGTTCGCGTCGGGGGAGGCGCTGCCCGCCGAGACCGCCGCCGCGCTGCGGGAGGCGCTGCCGCACACCGCCCTGCACAATCTGTACGGGCCCACCGAGGCCGCGGTGGACGTCACCGCCTGGACCACCACCGACACCGATGCCGGGTCGGTGCCGATCGGGCTGCCGGTGTGGAACACCCGCACCTACGTGCTCGACGCGCGGCTGCATCCGGTGCCCGTCGGCGCCGCGGGCGAGCTGTACCTGGCCGGGATCCAGCTCGCCCGCGGCTATCTCGACCGCCCGGGCCTGAGCGCCGACCGGTTCGTCGCCGACCCGTTCGGGGCGCCGGGGGAGCGGATGTACCGCACCGGGGATCTGGCCACCCGCCGCGCCGACGGCGCCCTGACGTACTTGGGGCGCACCGACTTCCAGGTCAAGATCCGCGGTCTGCGCATCGAGCTCGGAGAGATCGAGCAGGTGCTGCGCGCCCGCGAGGAGATCGGGCAGGCGGTGGTGCTCGTCCACCACGGCGCCGACGACCGGCTCACCGGCTATCTCGTGCCCACCCCGGGCCGCAGCATCGACACCACCGCGGTCACCGCCGATCTCGCCGCGCACCTGCCGGACTACATGGTGCCCGCCGCCCTCGTCGTCCTCGACGCGCTGCCGGTCGGCCCCAACGGCAAACTCGACCGCAACGCGCTGCCCACCCCGCCGGCACCGACCGCCGCCGGCGG
>NZ_JBKFBA010000006.1:69346-86485 GCF_053345925.1 Rhodococcus sp. C26F | reverse complement strand
GTCGACCGGGTCGGCGCCGACGATCACTTCCTCGACCTCGGTGGCACCTCCCTGCTCGCGATGCGCGCCGCCGCCCGGCTCGCCGCGGACACCGGCGGTGAGCTCGGCATCCGGGAGATCTTCGACCATCCGGTCGTCGCCGATCTCGCCGCGCATCTCGACCAGCCCGACCGTACCGGCGCCGGGCGCGGCGCCCCGGTGGCCGGGTCGCGCCCCGACCCGGTCCCGCTGTCCCCGGCGCAGCAGCGGATGTGGTTCATCAACCAGTTCGACACCACCTCCCCGGCCTACAACATCGCCGTCGCGCTGCGCCTGAGCGGCCGGCTCGATCAGGCGGCGTTGCAGCACGCCATCGGCGACGTCGTCGCCCGGCACGAATCGCTGCGCACCCGCTATCCGCTCACCGACGACGGGCCCGTGCAGGTGGTGGTGCCCGCCGGCGCCGCCGTGCCGGATCTGGCGGTGCTCACCGTCGACGACGGCACCGACCTCGACAGCGAGCTCACCCCGATCCTCGCGGCCGGATTCGATGTGGCCACCGAGATCCCCATCCGCATCCGGGTGCTCGCCCTGGCCGAGGACGAGCACGTGCTCGTCCTCGTCGCCCACCACATCGCCGCCGACGGTTTCTCCATGGGACCGCTGGCCCGCGACGTCATCGCCGCCTACAGCGCCCGCCATGCCGGGCAGGCCCCGCACTCGGCGCCGCTGCCGGTGCAGTACGTCGACTACACCCTCTGGCAGCACCGGGTGCTCGGCGACGACACCGACCCGAGCTCCCTGGCCGCCGAACAGCTCCGGTTCTGGCGCGCAGCCCTCGCCGGCGCCCCGGAACTGCTCGAACTGCCGCTGGACCGGCCCCGCCCGGTGCAGCCGTCGCGGCGCGGCGCCCGCATCCCGTTCACCCTCGACGCGGCCGCGCACCGCCGGCTGCTCGACATCGCCCGCGCCCACGACGCGTCGGTGTTCATGCTGGTGCACGCCGCGCTGACGGTGCTGCTCGCTCGCCTGTCGGGCAGCGACGACATCGTCGTCGGCACCCCCGTCGCCGGGCGCGGTCACCGGGCCCTCGACGACCTGGTCGGCATGTTCGTCAACACCGTGGTGCTGCGGGCCCGGGTCGACGACGACGAGCCGTTCACCGCGCTGCTCGATCGCATCCGCACCGGCGACCTGACCGCCTTCGGGCACACCGAGGTGCCGTTCGAGCGGCTCGTCGAGGTCCTCGACCCGCCCCGCTCGACCGCCTACACCCCGCTGTTCCAGGTGCTGCTCGAATTCCAGGACACCGAACGCCCCGAGATCGAACTGCCCGATCTGTCGGTGCGGGTCCTCGACCTCGATCCGATGCTGGCGCTGTTCGACCTGCAGCTGTCGATCGCCGAGACCACCGACGCCGACGGTCCCGCCGGTATCCGCGCGTCGTTCACCTACGCCACCGACCTGTTCGACCCCGCCACCGTCGCCTCGTTCGCCGACCGGTTCGTGCGCATCGTCGAGGCGATCACCGCTGCCCCCGACATCGCGGTCGGCAGCATCGACATCGTCACCGACCGGGAACTGGCCGATCTGACCCCGGCGCGGGGCCTGCCACCGGTCTCCCCGCAGCTGTGGCCGGAACTGCTCACCTCGATCGCCGCGATCCTGCCCGACGCGGTCGCCCTGCGCTTCGCCGACCGGCAGGTCACCTACGCCGAACTCGACGCCTGGTCCACCCGCGTGGCGCGGCTGCTCGTCGACGAGCACCGGATCGGCCCGGAAACGGTGGTCGCGCTGGCCTTGACCCGCTCGGTCGAATCGGTCGCGGTGGTGTGGGCGGTCACCAAGACCGGCGCGGCGTTCGTGCCCGTCGACCCCGCCTACCCGCCGGAGCGGGTGAGCTACATGCTCACCGACAGCGCCGCCGCCCTCGGCATCACCACCGCCGCGCACCGCGACGCGCTGCCGGTGCAGGTGCCGTGGCTGGTGCTCGACGACGACGCCGTCGCCGCCCGGATCGCCGCGACGAGCGACGCACCCATCACCGACGCCGACCGCACCGCCGCGCTGCACTTCGACCACCCGGCCTACCTGATCTACACCTCCGGCTCCACCGGCCGCCCCAAGGGCGTGGTGGTCACCCACCGCGGCATGACCAACCTCAACGCCGAGGTGCGCAGCCACTTCACCATCACCCACCAGGCCCGCGTCTCGCACCTGGCATCGCCGAGCTTCGACGCGTCGATCTTCGAGTTCACCAAGGCGTTCTGCGCCGGCGCCACCCTGGTGGTCGTGCCGCCGGACGTCTACGGCGGCGACGAACTCGCCCGGCTGCTGCGCGAGGAGAAGGTCACCCACGCCTTCATCACCCCCACCGCGCTCGCGTCCCTCGACCCCACCGGACTCGACGACCTCGAGGTGCTCGTCGTCGCCGGCGAGGCCTGCCCACCGGAGCTGGTGGCGCGCTGGGCGCCGGGGCGGCGCATGTTCAACGGTTACGGCCCGTCCGAGGCCACCATCGAGACCAGCGTCAGCCCGCAGCTGCGGCCCGGGCACACCGTCACCATCGGCGGCCCCGCCGTCGGCTTCCACCAGACCGTCCTCGACGACCGACTGCGGCCGGTCCCCGTCGGGGTGGCCGGCGAGCTGTACATCGCCGGGCCGGGTGTGGCCCGTGGTTACCATCGCCGCCCCGACCTGACCGCCGCGCGGTTCGTCGCCGACCCCTACGGCACCCCCGGTGAACGCATGTACCGCACCGGTGACGTGGTGCGGTGGCGGCACGACGGCACCGTCGAATATCTCGGCCGCTCCGACTTCCAGGTCAAGGTGCGCGGTTTCCGCATCGAACTCGGCGAGATCGACGCCGCGCTCACCGCCCACGACGCGATCGCCTTCGCGCACACCATCGGGCACACCGCGCCCAGCGGTGACACCGTGCTCGTGTCCTACGTGCTGCCCGACACCACCGCCGGGGAGATCGATCCGCGGGCGCTGCGCGCCTGGGCCGCGGCGCGGCTGCCCGGTCACATGGTGCCCGCCGCGGTGGTGGTGCTCGACGAGCTGCCGCTGACCCCGGTCGGCAAACTCGACCGCCGCGCCCTGCCGGTGCCGGATCTGACGCGGCTCGGCGGCGACTACCGCGCCCCGAGCACCGATCTCGAGGCCACCGTCGCCGAGATCGTCGCCGAGGTCCTCGGTCACCCGCAGGTCTCCGTCGACGACAACTTCTTCGATCTCGGCGGCAACTCGCTGATCGCCACCCGCGTCGTCGCCCGCCTCAACGCCGCGCTCGGCACCGACGCCGGGGTCCGCGCCCTGTTCGAGGCGCCCACGGTGCGGGCGCTGGCCGCGCGGATCCTCGACGATCACGGTGGGCACGGGCGGGTGCCGCTGGTCGCCGCCGAGCGGCCCGAACGGTTGCCGCTGTCGCCGGCGCAGCAACGCATGTGGTTCGTCAACCAGTTCGACATCGCCTCCGCCGCCTACAACATTCCGCTCGCCATCCGCCTGTCCGGCCACCTCGACGTCGCGGCGCTCACGGCGGCGGTGCGCGACGTGCTCGACCGGCACGAGAGCCTGCGCACCTGGTATCCCGGCGACGACCAGGGTCCCCGCCAGGTCGTCGTCGACACCGACCGGGTGCTGCCGACGCTGACGGCGCGGCCGGTCACCGTCGACGAATTGCCCACCGAGCTCGGCGAGTTCGTCGGTGCGGGTTTCGACGTGGCCGCGGCGGTGCCGGTGCGGCTGCGGCTGTGGCGCCTGGACGAGCACGCCCATGTGCTGGCGGTGGTGGTGCATCACATCGCCGCGGACGGCTCGTCGATGGCGCCGCTGGCCCGCGACCTGATGCTCGCCTACACCGCCCGCACCGGCGGAGCGGACCCGGATCGGTCGCCGCTGCCGGTGCAGTACGCCGACTACGCCCTGTGGCAGCGGCGGCTGCTCGGCGATCCGGACGACCCGACCTCCCTCGCCGCCGCGCAGCTGCGGTTCTGGCGCGACACCCTCGCCGACGCCCCCGAATTGCTGCCGCTGCCCACCGACCGGCCGCGCCCCACCCAGCGCAGCTTCCACGGCGCCCTGCACCGCTTCACCGTGCCCGCCGACGTGCAGCGGCGCCTCGAGGCGCTGGCCGCCGAGCACGACACCACCGTGTTCATGGCCGTGCACGCGGCGTTCGCGGCGCTGCTGGCCCGCCTGACCGGCACGTCCGACATCGTCATCGGCTCCCCGGTCGCCGGTCGCGGCCACCGCGCCCTCGACGACCTGGTCGGCATGTTCGTCAACACCGTGGTGTTGCGCACCCCCGTCGACGGGGCGCTGTCGTTCACCGACCACCTGCACCGCACCCGCGAGATCGATCTCGCCGCCTTCGGGCACACCGAGCTGCCCTTCGAGACCCTCGTGGATGTGCTCGCCCCGGCCCGCGAGACCGACCGGTCCCCGCTGTTCCAGGTGGTTCTCGAATACGGCAACACCGAACAGGCTCACCTGGTGCTGCCCGAGCTCGAGGTCGACGCCCTCGACCCGGAGCTGCCCGTCGCCAAGTTCGACCTGCAACTGACGCTGCAGGACACCGACCCGGCCGGGGCGGGGGAGCCGGGCGGGATGCCGGCGGCGTTCACCTACGCCACCGACCTGTTCGATCCCGACACCGTCGCCTCCTTCGCGCAGCGGCTGGTGCAGCTGCTCGACGCGGTCACCGCCGACCCGCACCGCCCCATCGGCGACGTCGATCTGCTCACCGACGACGAACGCCCCGCCACCCCGGCACCGCTGCACCCGGCCACGGAGACCCTGCTCGATCTGTACACGCGCGGCGCCGGACTCGACCCGGCCGCGACCGCGGTCACCGCCCCCGACGGGTCGCTGCGCTACGACGAACTCACCGACCGGGTGCAGCGCCTGGCGCGGTTGCTCGTCGAGCACGGCGCCGGACCGGACCGGCTCGTCGCCGTCGCGTTGCCGCGCGGCACCGACCTGATCGTCGCGCTGCTCGCCGTATTGCACAGCGGCGCCGCCTATCTGCCCATCGACGTGGCGTTCCCGCCGGACCGGCTCGCGTACATGTTCGACGACGCGGCCCCGGTGTGCCTGCTCACCACCGCCGACCACGCCACCGCCCTGCCCCCGCACACCCCACCGGTCGTGGACCTGCACGACCCGGCCGTGCGCACCCGCCTCGACGAGATGCCCGGTGGCGGTGACGGATTGCCACGCGTGCACCCGGATGCGGCGGCGTACGTCATCTACACCTCCGGCTCCACCGGCCGCCCCAAGGGTGTGATGGTGCCGCACCGCACCGTCGTCACCCTGCTCACCGACACCACCGGGATGTTCGGTTTCGACGCCTCCGATGTGTGGACGTTGTTCCACTCCTACGCCTTCGACTTCTCGGTGTGGGAACTGTGGGGTGCGCTCGCCCACGGTGGTCGGCTCGTCGTCGTCGACTACCACACCGCCCGCAACCCGCAGGAGTTCCTGGCGCTGCTGCGCCGCGAACGGGTCACCGTGCTCAACCAGACCCCGACGGCCTTCTACCAGCTCATCGACGCCGACCGCGCCGCCGGCACCGACCTGCCGGCGTTGCGCTGGGTGATCTTCGGTGGGGAAGCCCTCGACTTCGGGCAGCTCGACCGCTGGTACCGGCGCCACGACGACACCGCCCCGACGCTGGTGAACATGTACGGCATCACCGAGACCACCGTGCACGTCACCACCCGCACCATCACCCGCGACCTCGCCGCCACCGCCGCGGCGAGCCTGATCGGCCCGCCGTTGCCGTCGCTGCGCCTGCACATCCTCGACAGCCGGCTGCATCCGGTGCCCACCGGGGTGATCGGCGAACTGTACGTCTCCGGCGCCCAGCTCTCCCGCGGCTATCTGCACCGCCCGGATCTGACCGCCACCCGGTTCGTCGCCGACCCGCACGGCGCCCCCGGCGACCGGCTCTACCGCACCGGGGACCTGGCGCGCCGCACCCGGGAGGGCGAGATCGAATATCTCGGCCGCGCCGACTTCCAGGTGCAGCTGCGCGGTTTCCGCATCGAGCTCGGCGAGATCGAAGCGGCGCTGCTGCGCGCCCCCGGTGTCGGCCGCGCCGTGGTCGTCGTCCACACCGACGACGCCGCCGGTACCGAACGTCTCGTCGGCTACGTGGTGCCCGAGACGGGCCACGATCTCGACGTCGACGTGGTGCTCGAGCATGCCGCCGGGGAACTCGCCGCGTACATGCTGCCGTCCACCCTGGTGGTGCTCGACACGCTGCCGGTCACCGCGACCGGCAAACTCGACCGGCGTGCGCTGCCCGCCCCCGACTTCGCCGCCCGCACCACCGTCTCCCGCGCCCCGGCGCGCGGCGCCGAAACGGTGCTGGTGGATCTGTTCGCGCAGGTCCTCGGTCTGCCGACGGTGGGGGTGGACGATTCGTTCTTCGCCCTCGGCGGCGATTCGATCATGTCCATCCAGCTGGTCTCCCGCGCGAAGGCCGCCGGCCTGGACCTGACTCCGCGTGAGGTGTTCGAACACAAGACCCCCGCCGCGCTCGCCACCGTCGTCGGCACCGCCGCCCCCGCGGAGACCCTCGCGGAGCTGCCCGGCGGTGGGGTCGGGGACATGCCGCTGCCGCCGATCGCGCACTGGATGCTCGACCGCGGCGGCAGCATCGGCCGCTACTCGCAGGCGCTGCTGCTGCGCCTGCCCACCGGCCTGGACGCGGCGACGCTGCGGGCGATCGTCACCGCCGTCCTCGACCGGCACGACATGCTGCGCGTGCACCTGCTTCCGACGCCGGACGCCCCCGGCGGACACGTGCTGCACGTACCCGCCCCGGGCAGCGTCGACGTCGACACCGTCGTCCACCGGGTGCCGGTGACCAGCGCCGCGGACAGCGACGACTTCTTCGCCCTGGCCGCCGCCGAACTCGACGCCGCCGCCGACCGACTCGACCCGCACAGCGGGCGGGTGGTGCAGCTGGTGTGGTTCGACGCCACCAGCGGCGCCGGCCGGTTGCTCATCGTCATCCACCATCTCGCCGTCGACGGGGTGTCCTGGCGCATCCTCGTCCCCGACCTGGCCGCAGCGTGGGCGGCCGCTGCGGCCGGCAGTGCTGCCATCGCCGGCACCGCCGGCAGTGCTGCCATCGCCGGCACCGCCGGCAGTGCTGCCATCGCCGGCACCGCCGGCAGTGCTGCCATCGCCGGCACCGCCGGCACCGGTGCGTTGCTGCCCTCGCACACCGGCACCAGCGTGCGCCGCTGGGCCCACGCCCTGCGCGACGCCGCCCCCGAACGCCGCACCGAACTCGACTTCTGGCGCGCAGTGCTCGACGGACCGAACCCGCCGCTCGGGCACCGCCCGTTCGATCCGGCGCGCGACACCAACGCCACCGTCACCACCGTCGCCACCGAACTGCCCACCTCGGTCACCGAGGCGCTGCTCACCGCCGTGCCCAACGCCTTCCACGGCGCCGTCGACCACGGGCTGCTCACCGCGCTCGCCCTGGCGGTGGCGGCGTGGCGCCGCGACCGCGGCCACGACCCGACCTCGCTGCTGCTCAACCTCGAAGGGCACGGCCGCGACAGCACCGCCGCCGCCGGCGCCGACCTGTCCGGCACCGTCGGCTGGTTCACCACCATCCACCCGCTGCGCCTGGACCTGACCGGCATCGACCTCGACGACGCGCTCGCCGCCGGACCGGCCGCCGGTCGCGCTGTCAAGACCGTCAAGGAACACCTCGCCGCCGTCCCCGACCACGGCACCGGCTTCGGGCTGCTGCGCTATCTCGATCCCGACACCGCTGCCGACCTGGCGCACGCGCCGGCACCGCAGGTCAGCTTCAACTATCTCGGCCGCCCCACCGCCGGGGTCACCGACACCGACACCCCCTGGCTGCCCATCGGCGGCTTCCCGCGCGGTGGGGCGCAGAGCCCGGACATGCCCGCCGCCGCGGTGCTCGACATCAACGCCGTCACCGCCGACACCCCCACCGGGCCGGTGCTGAAGGTGCACTGGTCGTATCCGGCCGGGCTGCTCGACGACGCCGACGTCACCGCCCTCGCGCACCACTTCGCCACCGCCGCCACCGCATTGACGCGGCACACCCGCAGCCCGCACGCCGGTGGCCTGACCCCCTCGGATCTGCCGCTGGTGCGACTGCACCAGGACGTCATCGAACGCCTCGAGCAGCGCTACGGGCGCCTGGACACCGTGTGGCCGACCGCGCCGCTGCAGACCGGGCTGCTCTTCCACGCACTGCTCGCCGGGGACCGCCCCGACGCGTACATCGTGCAGCTCGTGCTCGACCTGCGCGGCGAGGTCGACGCGAGCCGGATGCGTCGCTCCCTGCAGCTGCTGCTCGACCGGCATCCGGCGCTGCGCGCGGCGTTCCCCGCCGCCGGGGACGGGCACGTGCAGGTCATCCCCACCCACGTGGAGGTGCCGTTCACCGTCGCCGACACCAGCGACGACCCCGACCCGGACGACGCCGCCGCGCAGCTGCTCGCCCTCGATCGGCGCACCCGCTTCGACACCGAGACCGCGCCGCTGCTGCGCGCGACCGTCGTGCACACCGGCCCGGGCCGGCACCTGCTGGCGTTGACGAACCATCATCTGCTGCTCGACGGCTGGTCCACCCCGGTGCTGATCCGGGAACTGCTGATGCTCTACGCCACCGACGCGGACCAGCGGGCACTGCCGCCGGCGCCGCACTACGGCAGCTACCTCACCTGGCTCGCCGACCGCGACCCGCAGGCCTCCCTCGACGCCTACCGCCGCGCCCTCGCCGGGGTGGACGAGCCGACCCTGCTCGCCCCGCAGCACCGCCCCGGCACCACCGCCGGGATCTCCGAGGACCTCGACCTGGACCTGGACACCGCCCTGTCGGTGCGGCTGCACGACACCGCCACCGCCCGCGGCGTCACCGTCAACACCCTGGTGCAGACCGCCTGGGGTGTGGTGCTCGGCGCGCTCACCGGCCGCACCGATGTGGTATTCGGCGCGACCGTCTCCGGGCGGCCGCCGCAGATCCCCGGCATCGAGGGCATGGTCGGGTTGTTCATCAACACCGTCCCGGTGCGCATCACCGTGCGGCCCGGCGACACCGTCGGCGGGCTCGTCGACCGGGTGCAGGCCGAACAGGTCGCGCTGCTCGATCACCACCATCTCGACCTGGGCACCCTCGACCGGCATCTCGGGGCCGCGGTGCGGTTCGACACCCTCACCGTCTTCGAGTCGTATCCGGTCGAACGCGCCGGTCTCGACCGCGACACCGATCTCGGTGGCATGCGGGTCGCCGACATCACCGGCCGCGACGCCGCGCACTACCCGCTGTCGGTGGTCGTGCACACCGACACCGCGGTGCACCTGCGCATGAAGTATCTGCCGGAGGTCTTCGACCGCGACGCCGTCGCCGCGATCGCCGCGCGCATCACCGCCGTGCTCGACGCGCTGACCGGTGACCCGGCCGCCCCGATCACCGCGCTGCCGGCGCTCACCGCCGCCGAGCAGGCCGCGCTGCTGCCGGTGCACGGACCGGCCGGGGGCAGCGACGTCGCCCTGCCGCACCTGCTGGCCGCCACCGCCGCCGCGCACCCGGATCGGCCGGCGCTGCGCGACGGGGAGCGGGTGCTGACCTACCGCGACCTCGACGAACGTTCCACCCGGCTGGCGCGGGTGCTCCTGCGCCACGGTGCCGGCCCGGAAACCTTCGTCGCCCTCGGCATCGCTCGTTCCGTCGAGTCGGTGACCGCGATGTGGGCGATCACCAAGACCGGGGCGGCGTTCGTGCCCGTCGACCCGCGTTATCCGGCCGAACGCGTCGCGTTCATGCTCGACGACTGCGGCGCCACCGTCGGCCTGACCACCCCCGCGCACCGCGACCGGCTCCCGGACACGGTGCCGTGGCTGCTGCTCGACGACCTCGACCGCGACGCCGCGGGGGAGAGCACCGCGACGATCGACGACACCGACCGCACCCTCGCGCTGCGGCTCGATCATCCCGCCTATCTGATCTACACCTCCGGCTCGACCGGCCGCCCCAAGGGTGTGCTCACCACCCACCGCAGCCTGGAGAACTTCGCGCGCGATCAGCGCGGCCGCTTCCACGCCGGTCCCGGTGCGCGGGTCATGCACGTCTCGTCGCCGAGCTTCGACGCGTCGATCTTCGAATACCTCCTCGCGTTCGGGTCCGGTGCCGAGCTGGTGGTCGTGCCCCCGCACATCGTCGGCGGCGCCGAACTCGGTGTGCTGCTGCGCGAGCAGCGGGTCACCCACGGGTTCATCACCCCCGCCGCGCTCGCCTCCCTCGATCCGGCGGATCTGACCGCCTTCACCGATCTCGCGGTCGGTGGGGAGGCGTGGCCGGCCGACCTGCAGGCCACCTGGGCGCCCGGGCGGCGTCTCGTCGACGCCTACGGGCCCACCGAGACGACCATCATGGCCGCGATCAGCGACCCCCTGGGTGTCGACGACCCGCTGACCCTCGGTGGTCCGCTGCGCGGGGTGCACGCCGTCGTCCTCGACACCGCGCTGCGGCCGGTGCCGTTCGGCGCCGTCGGTGAGCTGTATCTGGCCGGCTGGGGCCTGGCCCGCGGCTATCACGCCCGGCCCGCGCTGACTGCCGCCCGGTTCGTCGCCGACCCCTACGGCGCCCCCGGCGAACGCATGTACCGCACCGGAGATCTCGTGCGCTGGGTCGGTGACCTCGACCGGCGGGATCTGCGCATCGAATATGTCGGGCGCAGCGACTTCCAGATCAAGATCCGCGGCTTCCGCGTCGAACTCGGCGAGATCGACGCCGTGCTCGCCGCCCACCCGGCCGTCGGGTTCGCCGCGACCGTCGCGCACCGCGCCCCGAGCGGGGAGACGGTCCTCGTCGCCCACCTGCACCCCGCGCCCGGCGCCGACCTCGACCCCGCCGCGGTGAAAACCCATGTCGCCGCGCGTCTTCCGGCACACATGGTGCCCACCGTGATCAGCGTGCTCGACGAGATCCCGCTGACCCCGGTCGGCAAACTCGACCGCGCCGCCCTGCCGGCACCGGAGCTGACCTCCGGCACCGGCGACCGCCCGGCGCCCACCGATCCGCTCGAGTCCCTCGTCGCCGACGAACTCGCCGAGATCCTCGGTCTCGACCGGCTCGACGTCGACGACAACTTCTTCGACCTCGGCGGCAATTCGCTGCTCGCCACCCGCGCCGTCGCCCGCCTCGGCGACCGGCTCGGCCGACCCGTGCCGGTACGCGCCCTGTTCGAAGCACCGACTGTCGCCGCGCTCGCCGCGCACCTCGACGACCGACCCACCACCGAGGTCGAGGAACCCGCCGCCGGCACCGTCCTCGGCCCGGTCGCCGGTCCGCGGCCCGAGCACATCCCGCTCTCCCCGGCGCAGCAGCGACTGTGGTTCATCAACCAGTTCGACCCGACCTCCGCCGCCTACAACATCCCCCTGGCCATCCGGTTGTCCGGGCATCTGTCCCCGGCCGCGCTCGGCGCCGCCCTGCACGACGTGCTGGCCCGGCACGAGAGCCTGCGCACCGTCTACCCGGCGTCGGCGGCCGGNNNGACCGCACCAGCGGATCCTCGCCGCCGCCGACGCCCCGCTGCCGCTGGACGTGGTACCCGCCGGGGAGGACACCGTGCACACCGCCATCGGCGACTTCCTCGGCGCCGGATTCGACGTCACCGTCGACATCCCGGTGCGGGCGCGGGTGTTCTCCTTCGGCCGCGACGACCATCTCGCCGTGCTGGTCGTGCACCACATCGCCGCCGACGGCGGCTCCACCGGCCCGCTCGCCCGCGACCTGATGATCGCCTACGCCGCCCGCAGCCGCGGGGAGACCCCGGCGTTCGGTCCGCTGCCGGTGCAGTACGCCGACTACACCCTGTGGCAACTCGACCGGCTCGGCGACCCGGACGGCCCCGGCACCCTCGCCGCCGACCAGACCACCTACTGGCAGCAGCGCCTCGCAGGGCTGCCGGAGGTGCTGCCGCTGCCCACCGACCGGCCCCGGCCGCCGCAGCAGTCCTTCCGCGGCGACATCACCCGCTTCACCGTCGACGCCGATCTGCTCGCCCGGCTGCAGCAACTCGCCGCCGCGCGGCACAGCACCGTGTTCATGACCGTGCACGCAGCGTTCGCGGTGCTGCTCGCGCGGCTGTCCGGCAGCGACGACATCGCCGTCGGCTCGCCGGTCGCCGGTCGCGGTCACCGCGCCCTCGACGATCTGGTGGGCATGTTCGTCAACACCGTCGTGCTGCGCACCGCGGTGCCCGCGCAAGCGTCGTTCACCGAGCTGCTCGCCGCCGTCACCGACAGCGACCTCGATGCCTTCGCGCACGCCGACCTGCCCTTCGACCGGGTCGTCGACGCGCTCGCCCCGACCCGCTCGACCGCACATTCGCCGCTGTTCCAGGTCTCGATCGAATTCCACACCGCCGAGCTGCCCGCGGTGGAGCTGCCGCACCTGAGCGTGCAGGGCGTCGCCCTCGACCCGACGGTGTGCAACTTCGACCTCGAACTGCTCGTCGGGGAGAACGCCGAGGGTGGTCTCGACGCCGCCTTCGTCTACGCCACCGACCTGTTCGACGCCGAGACGGTGCGTGGCTTCGCCGACCGGTTCGCCCGGCTGCTGCACGCGATCGCCGCCGACCCGCACCGCCCCGTCGGCGATCTCGACCTGCTCACCGCCGCCGAACACACCGCGCTGGTGCCCGCGATCGGACCGGAGGCCGAACCGGCGGTGCTGTGGCCACAGCTGCTCGACACCGCTGTTGCCGCCGCCCCGGATGCCGTCGCGGTCGTCGACGGCGACCGGCAGCTCACCTACCGCGAGCTCGACGCCCGCGCGCACCGGCTCGCGCGACACTTGCTCGACCGCGGCGCCGGACCCGAACAGGTCGTCGCCCTGGCGATCCCGCGCTCGCTCGAGTCGGTCACCGCGGTGTGGGCGACGGTGCGCAGCGGCGCGGCGTTCGTGCCGGTCGACCCCACCTACCCGGCCGACCGCATCGCCTTCATGCTCGACGACAGCGCCGCCCGTACCGGCATCACCGTCGCCGCGCACCGCGCTGCGCTGCCCGACGAGGTGGACTGGCTCGTCCTCGACGAGATCGACCTCACCGACGGGCCGGTCGCACCGATCGGCGACGCGGACCGGCCGGTGGCGCTGCGCCCGGATCATCCGGCCTACCTGATCTACACCTCCGGTTCGACCGGGCGCCCCAAGGGCGTGGCGGTCACCCACCGCGGGCTGGCCTCCCTGGCCCGGGAGGAACGCGAGCGGCTGCAGGTCACTCCTGCGGCCCGGGTGTCGCATCTGGCGTCGCCGAGCTTCGACGCGTCGATCTTCGAGCAGATGATGGCGCTGTGCGCGGCGGCGACGCTGGCGGTCGTACCGCCGCACGTCTACGGCGGCGACGACCTCGCCGCGGTGCTGCGTGCGCAGCGGGTCAGCCACGCCTTCATCACCCCCACCGCACTGGCCTCGCTGGATCCGGACACCGTCCCCGAGCTGCACACCCTGCTCGTCGCCGGCGAGGCACTGCCGCCGGAGCTGGTGGCACGCTGGGCGGCGTCGCGGCGGGTGATCGACGCCTACGGTCCCACCGAGGCGACGATCATGACCTCCCTCGGCGACCCGCTCACCGTCGGCGAGCCCGTCACCATCGGCACCCCCAGCCGCGGCTTCCGCGCACTGGTCCTCGACGGACGGCTCCAGCCCGTGCCCGTCGGGGTGGCCGGGGAACTGTATGTCGCCGGGCCGGGTCTGGCCCGCGGCTACCACGACCGGCCCGCGCTGACCGCCGCCCGGTTCGTGCCCGACCCCACCGGCACGGGGGAGCGGATGTACCGCACCGGGGATCTGGTGCGGTGGACCGCCGATCATCGCCTCGACTACGTCGGCCGCACCGACTTCCAGGTCAAGATCCGCGGCTTCCGCGTCGAGCTCGGCGAGATCGACGCGGCACTGACCGCGCACCCACAGGTGGTCTTCGCCCACACCCTCGGCCACACCGCGCCGTCCGGGCAGGCCGTGCCGGTGTCCTATCTCCGCCTCGCCCCGGACGCCGATGTCACCGCCGCCGAGGTGAAAACGTTCGTCGCGCAGCATCTTCCGCCGCACATGGTGCCGGCGGTGCTCACCGTGCTCGACGACATCCCGCTCACCCCGGCCGGCAAACTCGACCGCGCCGCGCTGCCCGCCCCGGATTTCACCGCCCCGGCCGGGGACTACCGGGCACCGCGCACCGACCTCGAAAAGCTCGTCACCGACCTGTTCGCCGAGCATCTCGGTCTCGACCGGGTCGGGGTCGACGACGACTTCTTCGATCTCGGAGGTACCTCGCTGCTGGCCACCCGATTGCTGCCGGCACTCGGGGAACGACTCGGGCGGCGGGTGCCGATCGCGTCGATCTTCACGCACCCGACCCCGGCAGAACTCGCCGCGCACCTGAGCAGCGGCGAGTCCGAGGCGAGCAGCGGGGTCGACGAGGCGTTCCGGGTGCTCGTGCCGCTGCGCCCCGGCACCGGCACCGCGCTGTTCTGCATCCATCCCGCCGCGGGGCTGGCCTGGCCGTACAGCACCCTCGCACACCGCCTCGACGACGATCGGCCCGTCTACGGACTGCAGTTGCCGGCACTGTCCGGCGGTCCGCGGCACGACACCATCACCGCGCTGGCCCGCCACTACGTGCGGGAGATCCGCCGGGTGCAGCCACACGGCCCGTACCACCTGCTCGGCTGGTCGCTCGGCGGGGTGGTCGCGCACGCCGTCGCCGTCGAACTGCGCCGCGCCGGGGCGGTCGTCGACACCCTCGCGCTGCTCGACAGCCACCTGGTGGTCGGGGCGTCCCCGGCCCTCGGCACCCGTGACATGCTGCGCGATCTCGGGCTTCCCGTCGACGACGGCGAGCCGAGCTTCGAGCACGCCGCCGCGGCGCTCGACGAGGCGTTCGGCGGCGGCACCGGATTGACCGCCGCCCACCTCGAACGGCTGCACGCCGGGTCGACCGACACCGCCCGCGCCGCGCGGCGGCACGAACCGGACACCTTCGACGGGGACGCGTTGTTCTTCACCGCGGCCCGCTCGGAGGCGCCCGTCCCGGCGGTGGCGGCCTGGCACAACGTGATCGCCGGGGAGATCCACCAGTACCGGCTCGACTGCGATCACCACGAGATGGTGAGCGCCCGGGCGGTGGAGACGATCATTGCGGTGCTCTCGGCGCGGCTGACCGAGAGCGACGCGGCGCTGCGCCGGTGGGGACGGATCGAGGTGCAGGCCGCCGGGCGCAACGGGGACCGCCGCAACTGACCCACGTCATGCACGCTATGCATGATCGAGGATGCACATTATGAGTTGGATTAACCCCCGGGGGGTCGATTCACTGAGGGCGTGACCAGCAGCCCTCCCACCGCCGACGTCGACCTGTTCGCCGACGACGTCCTCGTCGACCCCTATCCGACCTTCGCGCAGCTGCGCGAACTCGGCCCCGTGGTGTACCTGCCGCGCCACGACGTCTACGCCCTGACCCGCTACCACGTCATCCGCGGCGCCCTCGCCGACACCGCGACGTTCTCCTCCCGCGCCATCGCCTTCAACCCCGCCGCCAACGACGCCCTCCAGGGCACCTCCCTGGCCTCGGACCCGCCCGTCCACACCGAACTGCGCGCCACCCTCACCGAGAACCTCTCGCCGCGCGCGCTGCGCGGACTCAAGACCACCATCGAGACCAAGGCCGACACACTCGTCGTAGACCTCGTCACCACAGGTTCCTTCGAGGCGATCGACGCCCTCGCCCGCGCCTTCCCGCTCGAGGTCGTCGCCGATCTCATCGGCTTCACCGGCGAGGTACGCGCGAACATGCTGCGCTGGGGACAGGCCGCCATGGAGGTCCTCGGCCCGATGAACCAGCGCACCGCCGAGAACTTCCCCATCGCCGGGGAGCTGTACGCGTGGTGCTCACAGGTGCAGGCCGAGGATCTGACCCTCGGCTCGGTCGGGCGCGGCATCTTCGACGCCGAGGCGCGCGGCGCCATCCCCGCCGGCAGCGCCGGGCACATCATCCACCAGTATCTCGGGGCCGGGGTGGACACCACCATCGCCTCGATCGGCAACCTCATCGCGCTGTTCGCGGCGTTCCCCGACCAGTTCGACCTCGTGCGCGCCGATCCGACGCTGGTGCCGTCCGCCTTCGCGGAGGTGCTGCGCTACTGGGCGCCGCTGCACGCCTGGGGCCGCGCCGTCACCCGCGACATCGAGATCGACAGCCACCTGATCCCCGGCGGGTCGCAGGCGGCGGTGCTGCTCGGCTCCGGCAACCGCGACCCGCGGCACTACGACGACCCGGATTCGTTCCGGGTGGCCCGCAACCCGGTCGATCACCTGTCCTTCGGCTACGGCCCGCACGGCTGCGCCGGGCAGGGACTGGCCCGCCTCGAGGCGCACGCGATCATCGCCGCCCTGGCCCGGCACGCGCGCCGCCTCGTCGCCGCCGAGCCGATCCGGGTGCCCAGCAACACCACCCGTTCCATCGACGCCCTCGAGATCCTGGAGGTTGTGCCCGCATGAAGATCACCCTCGACCGTCCCCGCTGCGAAGGCCACGGCCTGTGCGAGGAGGCCGCACCCGAGTTGATGCATCTCGACGACGACGGCGAACTGGTCCTCGACATCGTCGAGGTGCCCGAGGGCAGCCCGCAGGCCGCGGCCGCGAGCGCCGCCGTGCGGGTGTGTCCCGTCGCCGCCCTCAAGCTCGCATGAGCACCGCAGTTCCCCCGGGCACCGTCATGGAGCGGATCGTGGTGGTCGGCAACGGCATCGCCGGGCAGACCGCCTGCGACAACCTGCGCGGCGCCGGGTTCACCGGGCAGCTGACCGTCGTCGGCGACGAACCGGTCCCCGCCTACTCGCGGCCCGCGCTGTCGAAGGCGCTGCTCACCGACGGCGGCTCCCACGAACTCGCCGCCCCCGCGCACGGCGCCACCGAACGCCTCGGCGTCGCCGCGGTCGGCCTGGACGTGGACGCACGGCTCGTGCACCTCGACGACGGCACCGCGCTGGCGTTCGACGGGCTCGTCATCGCCACCGGCGCGCGCCCCCGGCCGCTGGGGGAGGCGCTGGTGCTGCGCACCCTCGACGACGCCCTCGCCCTGCGCG
>NZ_JBKFBA010000006.1:56679-69273 GCF_053345925.1 Rhodococcus sp. C26F | reverse complement strand
CCGCGCAGGCCGGCTGCGAGGTCACCGTCGTCGCCGACACCGCCCCGATGCGCCCGCAGTTCGGGCCGTATCTGTCCGAGCTGTTCACCACCGCCGCCACCGCCGCGGGGGTGAAGCTCGTCTACGGCGCCGCCACCGGCTTCGCGGCCGGGACGATCACCCTCGACGACGGCAGCCGTGTCACCGCCGAGCTGGTCGTCGCCGCGATCGGTGACATCCCGAACGTCGAGTGGCTGCGCGAGTCCGGGTTGCTCACCGACGGCAGGTTGGTCGCCGACTCGCGTGGGCGGGTCGCGCCGGGCATCGTCGCCGCCGGCGACGTCGCGCATGTGCCGGTCCGCGGGGCGGTGCGGCGGATCCCGTTGTGGAACAGCGCGATCGAGCAGGCCCGCATCGCCGCAGCGGCCGTGCTGCTCGGCGACGCCGCACCCGGGTTCGATGCCGATCCGTATTTCTGGACCGAGCAGTTCGGACTGCATCTCAAGGCGATCGGGCACCTGCCCGTCGACCGGGGAGCCCACCGTCCTGGCCGGCGAGGATCCGCGCGGACCGACGCTGCTGCACTGGCGGCATCCGGACGGCGCGGGGGTGGCGGTGGCGATCAACCATCGCATCCCTATCCCGCGGCTGCGGCGCGCCGCGGCCACCGGGGAACTGCCGACCGCCGGGAAGGCGGCTCGGTAGGTTCGTGGGCGTGACCCGCCTTTCGGAGCATCCGGCCGATCCCGACCTCGCGCGGCTGGCCGCGGTGAACCTCAACCTGCTGGTGCCGCTGCTGGCGGTGCCTTCCACCTGCCCATCGGCCGCCCGGTGACCCACAAGATCTACCGGGACGCCGCGCACCCCTCGCGGCTGGTGCTGCCGTTCACCACGAGCGCGGCGACGAACTGACCTCGTCGTCCCAGTTCACCGGGCTCGGTCTCAGCCGAGCCCGGTGAGCGCCGCCGGCGCCCACCTCGGCCAGCGCACCGCACCCACCGGCACCCCGCCGGCGAAGCGCGCCACCACCACGGGGGTCCCGGACGCCGTGTCGTACACCGACGCCTGATCGGCGCGGCCGATCGCCTCGGCCACCAGCGGCCACAACCGCCGATAACGCGCCCGGATCTTGTCCTCGGGCACCGCATGCCCACCGGAGGCCACCCGGTGCTGCACACGCCGCACCGACATCGCCTCGGGCACCAGCATCACGTGCAGCACCACCGTGAACCCCGCCTCGTGCGCGCGGTCGATCAACTCCAGCTTCGACGGATGCGAGAACACCGTCTCCGCGATGAACGACCGGCCCTGCCGCAGGAACCGATCCCGCGCCGCCGCGGCGAGTTGCGCCGCCTCATAGGACATCTCCTCGGCACGGTCGGGCCAACGTTGCCGCGCGATCACATCCGCGTTGACGAACACGCTGCGCGGCAGCAGGGGAGCGAGCGACAACTCGACGAACGTCGACTTGCCGGACCCGTTGGGACCGACGATCAGATCCAGACGCCTCATGCGTCGTCGAGCACCCGGCGACTACCGTCGGGACGCTGCTCGACCAACCGGCCCTCGTCGTCGAGCACCACCGTGGTGACCCCACGCGCGGCGAGGATCTCGGCGTAGTCGGTGCGGGCCAGCCCGTCCGCCAGGCGCGCGTCGATCTCCGCGTCGAACAGGCGGCCCTCGGCGGCGGTGAGTTCGCTCACCTCCCGCGTCCCGGCCAGCGCCTCGTGCACCCGATGCAGAGAGGCGGTCTCGTGGGCGGTCATCGCGCGGCCGATGCGCGCCCAGTATTCGAGTTGCTGGCGTCCGGTGCGGTTCTGGCGGCCACCCTCGGCGATGGCGCTGTCGACGAGTTCGGCGTCGAAGCGTGTGACCTTGTCGGTGGACGACGTCATGACGGCCTCCTGATGTTGCAGTCTGCTACAAGCGTAGCTGTCTGCAACACGACGTGCACCCCCGAATAATTCCCTCAACACCGGTTCGTGACCTGGCGGTGCGCACCGCCACCCGGATCGACACCCGATCGAACCCGAGCCGTCGCCGAGGAACCGGCCACGCGACCTACCGTGAGCGAGTACTCCCATCGCCAGGAGGTGCGTGATGACCACGGAGATACAGGAACCCGACCAAGCACGACTCGAACAGACCCTCGGACAACTCGTCGTCGACATGGGCGCGGCCATGAACGGCGCCCTGGTCCTGATCGGTGTCGATCTGGGCCTGTGGCGAGCCCTCGACGAATCCGGCCCGACCACCAGCGAACAACTCGCGGCCCGCACCGGCCTCCGCGAACGCTATCTACGCGAATGGCTGTCAGCACAGGTAGCGAGCGGATATCTGACCTACGATCCGGACAACGACACCTTCACACTGTCCCCGGAACACGCCATGGCGCTCGCCCGCGAGGACAGCCCGGTCTACCTCGCCGGTGGCCTCCACCTGATCAGTTCGGTCTACAAGGACCGGCTGCGCATCACCGAACGCATCCGCAACGGAGAGGGTTTCGGCTGGCACGAACACGATCCCGAACTGTTCGTCGGCACCGAACAGTTCTTCCGCCCCGGCTACCGCGCCAACCTCGTCGACGTGTGGCTGCCCACCCTCGACGGAGTCGTCGACAAACTGCGTGCCGGCGCCACCGTCGCCGACATCGGCTGCGGCCACGGGGTCTCCACAACCCTGCTCGCGCAGGCGTTCCCGCAATCCACCATCCGCGGCTTCGACTACCACGACGGATCCATCTCGCGGGCGACGGAACTGGCCGCCGAACAGGGCGTCGAGAACGTCACCTTCGAGGTCGCCTCGGCGACCGACTTCCCCGGATCCGACTACGACCTGATCTGCTATTTCGACTGCCTGCACGACATGGGCGATCCCGTCGGCGCACTGCGGTACGCGCGCGGCGCGCTCGCCGACGACGGCACGGTGATGCTCGTCGAACCGTTCGCCCGCGACAGCCTGCCCGAGAACCTCAACCCGGTCGGCCGGATGTACTACGCCGCGTCCACGGTGCTGTGCACTCCGTCGTCCCTCGACCAGCCGGTCGCGCTCGGGCTCGGCGCCCAGGCAGGGGAGCGGCGGCTCGCCGATGTCGCCTCCCAAGCCGGCTTCGGTACCTTCCGGCGCGCTACCGAAACGCCCTTCAATCTCGTCCTCGAAGCACGCCCCTGAGTCACTCTTCGGGACACCGGATCGGGCCCATCGGCGACCCCGGTGGCGCCGATGGGCCACGATCGGAAGATGGACCGCGTCACCCGACTCTCGCTCGCCCTCGACCGTCAGGAGGGGCGGTGCCTGTGGTGCGGACGGGAGTTCGGACGGTTGATCACCCCGACCACCGATCATCTGGTGCCGCGGCTGAAGGGCGGGCCGAGCATCACCGCCAACGAGGTCGCCGCGTGCCGACGCTGCAACGCCGACCGCGGACACGTCGCGCCGGTCGAATGGCTCGACCGGTGCCGGCAGCGCGACGGCTGGACACCCGACGAGGAGCTGCTGACGCGACAACTCGAGGAGCTCGCCGACGAACTCGTCCGGGTCGGTGGTCATCGCCGTGCCCGGGACTATCTGTCCGCGCAGCTGCGGCGGTTGCGGTGACCCTCGTGACACCGGTGAACCGAGTTCCCGGAAACCGCAATCAATACGTCACAGTGACGTTTCAGGGTCGGTCGTCCGGGGTGCAGGAGGGGAGCCCACACCATCGACCCGACGGGACGCGACCCGCAGAAGAGTCAGGACGACCACCGCGACACCCCAGGGATAGAACGGAACGGTGGTGATCACGAAGACCACCCAGAAGCGCAGGAGCCGTGGTTGCGTCACGGTCGACCTTCCCGGATCGCGTCGTCACTGCCGCGCCGATGATATCGGCGCAGATTCACGTTCACCGCAAGACCGCGGGGCGCACATGAAACCGTCACTGTGACGTTTTACGGCGGCTGAGCGGACGAGCAGGGGACGAGGGCGGCGGGCCCGGAAGTCCGTCTCGGACGCCCGAAGCGGCGGACGGGCGCGAGGCGGNGGCCCGGGCCGGCCACGGGCCGTGGACCGGGTCGGCATGGGCCGGATACCGCGGATGCGCGGCAGATCGAGCGCCGGGAGCGAGTCGGTGCGGCATTGTTCGCACGCCGCGGGATGCACGGGATGCAAAGGAACAACACGCGATAGACGACATGTCGCACAACGCGATGCAGTGCACGCAACGACGCTGCAGAGACAAGAATCTGGACGCCCGTCGAAACCTCGGGATTATCAGCGCGGAACCCCAGGTCGAGGCAGATATCAAAATTGCCGATAATCTACATTATGTTAACTAGAGTGGAATCGGACCTCCTCCGGACAGGTGCGGCAGGGCGTCCGAGGCGTTCGGAGATCCCTGGTTCGCCCCGGATCGATGCGATGGGCCCCACCTGTCACCCGGCCTCTGACCCGAGTCCGGCTCGCCTCCGGACCGAACTCTGCCGCCGTACCGCGACCGGCCTGCCGGCGCCCGTACCGGATCGAGCCGCCGATCCGCTCGACGCGCGTTCGGCTGCTCATGCATCGGGTGCCATGCTGCAGCGACGCGCACACTGCAACGACTCACGGTTCGCCGATGCGGCGTTGCGACAGCACCGTGTCGTCGTCGCGTGCGTGTTGCGCGCAGCAGATCGCGCGAACGATGCGCACGTTGGTGGCGCGGGATCATCCCGTCCCCCGGGGTGCCGCGACCACCGCTCGCCCCTTCTCGCCTCTTCCACATTTGATGGATAATCACCGTTATCCATGAATCATGTTGGCTCCCAATGAATTTCACGCACAGAGAGGTGAACGGTTCCATTGTGCCCCGCGCATGTCCCCTGCACAGCCGATCCGGTCCCGATCTCCTCGAACCTCGAGGGCGAGCCCGATCTCCGCACCGCATCCCAGCAACACCAGCGCATGTCTTCCACCCCACTACGTGCCCTTGGGACGGCACGATTCCGGGGTTCTTCTCCCCTGCGGCCCGCTCGTCAGCCGTGATGACGCCGGTACGCGGCCACCGCCCCCGGATGCAGCGGGACATCGGCGGTGACGATCAGTGATTGCCGGTCGAGGAACTGACTGCCGGTCGCCTGAGCCGGCACGAGTTCGGAAGCGTGGTCGACGAGCAGATCGACCAGCGCAGCGGCCGCCTCGTCCGACACCGAGGCGCCGGCGAGCAGGAGGTTGCCCAAGCCGATGGTGGCGACGGCGTCCGGCTGCCCGTACGTGCCGGGCTGGATGAGCACCGGTTCGTAACGCGGACCGAATCGCGCCCGCAGCGGTTCGAGGAGCACGGACAGATCGATCAGCCGTAGCGACACACCCAGGTTCGCAAACGACGGGGTAGGAACACCACCCGCCCACAGCACCGCGTCGATCTCGCCGTCCACCAGCGCGCGACCGGCGTCGGCCATCGACAGGTGCACCCGGGTGACGGTTCCCGGCTCGGCGAGCCCGGCGACGTCGAGGATGCGTTCGCCGGTGAATTCGGCACCCGATCCGGGAGCGCCGAGGCTGATCCGTGCGCCCCGTAACTGGGCGATCTCCCGGATCGGAGAGTCTGCACGCACGGCCAACTGCATGTAGTTCTCGTAGACCCGCCCGATCGCCGTGAACTGCGCGCCCTCGTCGTGGGCCCGCACCGCGACGTCGGTGAGGGTCAGCGCCAGCTCCGCGTCCCCCGCCGTCAGCGCGGCGAGATTGGTGACCGACCCCGGGGTGCGTTCCGGCACGACCGCAATGGGAAGACCCGCTCGCTCGGCGGCGGCCGCGGTGAGTTCCGCGAACTCCCAGAAGAATCCGCCCTCCTCCCCTGCCGCCAGGATCAGTTCCTCACGCTCTCCGGTGCGCGTGCAGCCGGCGACGGCTCCGCCCACCGCCAGCAGCGCGACGGACCGCAGGAGATCGCGGCGGGTGATCATGATGCCTCCGCGCGGGAGTCGGCGGGCAGTGTCAGGATGACGGCGAGTCCGTGCGGATCGGCGGCGGCGAGGTCGAGGGTGCCGCCGCCGCTCTCGACGAGCGCGACCGCGATGGACAGCCCGAGGCCGGTGCCGGACCGGGCGGCTCCGGACCCGCGGAAGAACCGGGAGGTGAGGGCGCCGAGCTCGTCGGGTGCGACTCCGGCGCCGTCGTCCTCGACTCGGATCCGGATGGTCGCGCCGTGGTGGCGGGTGGTGATGCGGACCCCGGTGGCCGCGCGTGCGTACTTGCTTGCGTTGCTGAGCAGCACATCGAGCACCTGCGCGAGATGGTCGGCGGAGAAGCAGGCGTACAGGCGCTCCGCGGACGGTTCGTCCACGCTGACGGTCATGCCGGCCTCGGCGAGGGCCTCGAACCAGGCATCGACACGGTCGGCGACGACGGCGCCGACATCGCACCCGTCGTGTCCTTCGGTGCCCGCTGTGTCGGTGGGTGATTCGGCGGTGGCGAGGGCGAGCAGGCCGTCGAGGATGCCGCCGAGCCGGTCGACTTCGACGGCCGTGCGCCGATAGGTCTCCGCGCCGGCGGCAGCGACGTGCGGTTCGAGGGAGTCGAGCCGGATGTGCAGGGCGGCGAGCGGGTTCCGGAGTTGGTGCGCGGTGTCGGCGATGAGCTGTTTCTGGGCGCGGGTGGACGTGCAGACGGCCTCGGACATGGTGTCGAAGGCCTGCGTGAGTTCCCGGACCTCCGGTGGGCCGTGATACCGGACCGAGACGGTGGGGTCGCCGGTGCGGGAGCGTGGATGCAACGCCGGGACGCTGTCGGTGAGCGCCGCGACCCGCGCGGTGAGTACGGTGAGCGGGCGGACCGTCCACCGCGACAGGGCGATCGCGAGGATCGTGACGAGCACGAGGGACGCTGCCGCACCGGTGACGATGAGCAGCCACGAGGTGCGGATGTCGTGGCGGGCGGCGTCGGTGGACACGTCGACGACGACGGCTCCTTCGACCTGGGCGCCGGTACCCACCGGCACGGCGAGTAGTACCCGCTGCGGGGACCACGGGGTCAGCGGACCCCCGATGCCCTGTTTCTGGTTGCGCAGACCGGCGGTGATCGCCTCCGGCACACCGGGATCGGTCGGGGTCAGGCCCGCACTCGCGCGGGGGGCGCCGCGCGCGTCGACGATGAGCACGCCTTCGTCGTAGAGCCGGTGGTAGCGGGTCACCTCCTCGGCGAGCAGGGCGGTGCTGCCGGGGGCGCGCATCTGGACGGCGAGGGTGGCGAAGTGGTGGGCATCGGCTTCCCGGTTCGCTCCCAGGACGGCGGTGCGGCCTGCGCTGGTGGCGAGGGCGAGCGGTACGGCGAAGGCGACGACGGCGACGGTCGCGAAGACGAGCAGCACCGCCAGGACCCGCCGGCGCATGTCAGCCGCCCCACCGGTAGCCGTAGCCGCGGATGGTGGAGATGAGTCCGGGGCGGGCGAGTTTCGCGCGCAGCCCGGTCATGTGCACGTCGAGCGACCGGGAGATCGCCACATAGGCGTCGCCCCACACGGCGTCCATGAGTTGTTGGCGGCTGACCGCGGCGCCGGGTCGGGCGACGAGGACGGCGAGCAGGTCGAATTCCTTCGGGGTGAGAGTGACCGGTTCGCCGCCCACCTCGACTTCGCGGGCGTCGAGGTCGACGACCACATCGCCGGCCCGGACGATGCGGGAGGACTCGGACAGCGCGCGGCGCCGTTGGGTGACGACGTCCACGCGGGCGAGCAGTTCGGCCAGGCGGGCCGGTTTGACGAGATAGTCGTCGGCGCCGCCGCGCAGGCCGCGTACCACCGAGCGTTCGTCGCCGCGCGCGGTGAGGATCACGACGGGGACGTCGTTGACGGCCCGCAGTTGCCGGAGCACCTGCAGGCCGTCCGCGTCGGGGAGGCCGAGGTCGAGGATGACGACGTCGAGGTCGCGGTGGCCAAGTAGCAGGTCGGCGCCGCGCCGCATGCGGATCGGCCGGTGGCCGTGGGAGGTGAGGGCTTCGACGAGGGCGTCGCCGACTCCGTCGTCGTCCTCGACCACCGCGATCTGCACGTGGGTCCCTTTCGGTCAGTGTCGCGAGGTGGCCAGGTCGGCGTGCTCGTCGGGGGTGTCGGTGTGGGTGCTCGTGCGGTCCAGGGGTGAGCCGTCGGAGGTCTCCCGCATGAAGAAGTACACGACGAGCGAGACGGCGATGCAGCCGGTCACGTAGTAGAAGAATAGCGATTCGTGGCCGGCGCGCTTGAGGGCGAGCGCGACGGTTTCGACGGTGCCGCCGAAGATCGCGAGGGTCAGCGCGTAGGGCAGGCCGACGCCGAGCGCGCGGACCTTGGTGGGGAACAGTTCGGTCTTAACGATGGCGTTGACCGAGGTGTAGCCGGTGACGACGGTCAGGCCGAGCATCATCAACCCGAACGCGATCAGCGGGTTCGTGGTGCTGCCGAGCACGGTCATCAGCGGGACGGTGAGCACGGTGCCGCCGACCCCGAAGAAGATGAGCAGTTTGCGCCGGCCGATGCGGTCCGACAGGGCACCACCGATGGGCTGCAGGACGATGAACACCAGCAGGGCGGTGAAGTTGATCCAGGCGACGGTGTCCTTGGAGATGCCGGAGGTGTTGATCATGTATTTCTGCATGTAGGTGGTGTAGGTGTAGAACGCCACGCAGCCGCCGAGGGTCAGCGCGCACACCAGCAGGCATTCGCGGGGGTACTGCAGCAGCATCCGGATGCCGCCCTGCTCGGGCTTGCCGTCCGGAAGGTCGGCGGTGCTCTTGGTCGCGACTTCTTCGGTGAAGGCTTCGGATTCATCCATGGTGCGGCGCAGCCACATCACGGCGACGGCGGCGACGGCGCCGATGACGAACGGGATGCGCCAGCCCCAGGCCTGCATGGCCTCGGCGGAGAGGGTGAGTTGCAGGACGATCTGGACGCCGAGGGCGATGAGCTGTCCGGCGACGAGGGTGACGTACTGGAAGCTCGAGTAGAAGCCGCGGCGTCCGGGTGAGGCGACCTCGGCGAGATAGGTGGCGCTGGTGGCGTATTCGCCGCCGACGGACAGTCCCTGCATCATGCGGGCGAGGACGAGAAGAAGTGGGGCGGCGAGTCCGATGGTCGCGTAGGAGGGGGTGACGGCGATGATGAGGGAGCCGACGGCCATGACGGTGACGGACAGGGTCAGCGCGGAGCGCCGTCCGTGCCGGTCGGCGTAGCGGCCCATGATCCAGCCGCCGATCGGTCGCATGAGGAATCCGACGGCGAAGATGGCTGCGGTGGACAGCAGTTGGGCGGTGGGGTCGCCTTCGGGGAAGAATTCTTTCGCGAAGTACACGCTGAACGCGGCGTAGACGTACCAGTCGTACCACTCGATCAGGTTGCCGACCGAGCCTTTCAACACGTTGCCGATGACTCGGCGTTCGCCCGTCGAGGTGGTGCTCACCGGGGACTCCTTTCGCTGCCTGGATCTGTGCGCTCCCCACAGTGGTTCGGATCACAGCGGTTGCGGAAGGGTCTGTGGCGGTTCCTAACACTCCCTTAGGAATGTGGTCGGGACGGGTGACAGCGGCGTGGCGCGCGGGGTGCCGCTCCCCCGCTGTGCCGGTCGGAGGTTCTACGGTGGTCGGCGTGACGATCCCCGCATCGAGTTATCTGTTCCAGGCCCGGACGTTCGTGAGCGGTTCGCGTAAGTGGCGGTTCGAGGCGGCGTTGGCGACCGCCCGGGTCTGCGAGCGGTTCGAGCGGCCGTATCCGAAGTCGGTGCGGACGCTGGCACACGCCGCATACGACATGCTGCGGATGGATGCGCCGGAGGTCGCTGCCGAGTTCGGGCCGCCGTCGTTCTGACCCCGGGTGCTCACGCGACCCGGGTGCTCGGTGCCTCCGGTGGCCGGTACTGTGCAGCACAACCCGATCACGATGTCTGCGGGGCGAGGAGGGGGCCGATGAACCCTGCGGTATGGCTGACACCCGGCCAGTTGGCGGACCGTTCCGGGGTGGCGGTCTCGGCGCTGCACTACTACGAGTCGCGTGGTCTGATCACCAGTCGCCGCACCTCGGGCAATCAGCGGCGTTATCGTCGCGACACGCTGCGCAAGGTCGCGTTCATCAAGGTCGCGCAGGGCGTGGGGGTGTCGCTGGACGAGATCAAGGAGGCGTTCGATTCGTTGCCGGACAGTCGTGTGCCGACGACGGAGGACTGGGCGCGGCTGTCGCGGGCGTGGCACGACCGGTTGACCCGCCGCATCGAGGATCTCACCGCGTTGCGGGACAGTTTCACCGATTGCATCGGCTGCGGGTGCCTGAGTTTGGCGTCGTGTCCGCTCGCGAATCCCGGGGACGTGCTCGGCCAGCAGGGTCCGGGTCCGCGTCGGCTACCGGTGCACGACGACGATCCGCCGGTGGAGTCGGCGCCGCGCGCGGAGTCGTCCGGCTGAGCTCACGCGGTCAGGTGCGCGCCGCTTCGATCTGCTGCACGAACCGGGCGGTGGCGTCGGCGACGTCGCGGGGATGGGAACGCGGCGACCAGTGCCCGGCGTCGAGCGGGTGGATGCGCAGGTCGGTGACCCAGCGGGAGGTGTCCTCGTAGCCCACCGGGCGTACCGCGCGGTCGCGCAGGTTCTGGATCAGCTGGACCGGGACGTCCGTGCGCCGCTCGCGGGGTCGGGCGAGCCGCGCGCGGATGTTCGCCCGGTACAGGGACAGTCCGTGCACCATGTCGTCGGCGAGGGTCGGGGCGACCGGTGCGAGCGCGGCGGGGTCGGTGCGGTCGAAGAATCCGACGAAGGCCGGCCAGTGGCGGGCGAACCAGCCGCGCAGCACCGGATCGGGCAGGCCGGGGATCTGGAAGGCGAGGGTGTAGGCGGAGGCGAGAGCCTGTTCGGCGGGGCCGAGTGGGCGCATCCGACGCAGACGACGGCGCATCCACAGGCCGAGATGGTCGAGGTTGGGGCCGGAGATCGAGGTGTAGGAGGCGATGCGATCGCCGGCGTCGGGTTCGCACACCGCTTCCCAGCACAGCACCGCGCCCCAGTCGTGGCCGAGCAGGTGGACCGGTTCGTTCGGGGCGAGAGCGTCGATGACGGCATACAGATCGGCGGCGAGGTGAGCGAGCCGGTAGTGCGCTACCTCGCGGGGCACGGTGGAGGCGCCGGCGCCGCGGTTGTCGTAGCGCAGGATGCGGAAGTCGTCGACGAGCAGGGGTACGACGTGGTCCCACAGGGCGTGGGTGTCGGGCCAACCGTGGACGAGGACGAGGGTCGATCCGTGGGGGTTGCCTTCCTCGACGACGTGGAGTCGGACGGGCCCGTTGGTGACGGTGTGGGTGGTCATGATTGTCCTGGCGTCTCGGGGGCCGGTGGGTGGTTGCCGGTGGGTCGCGTGAACAGCGTGCGGCGCCGCAGGCTGCTGGCGATGGCGAAGAGGGATTCGGAGACGGAGGTGGGCCGGCCGTGGCGGCGCTGGACGAGATGTCCGAGGGCGGACAGCAGTCCGGCGCCGAGGGGGACGGCGAGGACGAACAGGATCCGATGTCGCAGGGGGCTGCCGCGCAGCATCGACATGGGAGGCCTCCTTCGATACCGGCCACTGTATTTGTGACCAACGGTAACACTATTTCTGGTGATGGGCGCCACTCCTGATGTTTCGTGACGATCCCGCGCGTGCATCCCTCCCGAAGGCGACAAGGGACGGGACAGTGCATGAGAGTTCTCGTGATCGGTGCCTCCGGCTACGTCGGCAGCCGGGTCGTCCCCGCCTTCCTCGCTGCCGGCTGCACCGTACGGGCCGCCGCCCGGAACCCGGCGGCCTTGCGACGCTTCTGGTGGCACGACCGGGTCGAGACCGCGCGAGTGGACGTCACCGATGCGCACACACTCCCACCGGCGCTCGACGATGTCGACGTCGTGGTCTATCTCGTGCACGGCATGCGCTCGGCGCACTTCCGGGACCTCGACCTGGCCGCGGCCCGCACCGTGCGGCGCGCGGTCGATGCCTCCCAAGTGACGCGTGTCGTCTACGTCTCCGGCTTTGTCCCCGAGTGTGCGCCGGACGAGCTGTCCGAGCATCTGCTCTCGCGCTGGGAGGTCGAGCAGGAACTGTCCCGATCCCGCCGCACGGTGATCACGCTGCGGGCCGGGATGGTGCTCGGCTCGGGGTCGACGAGCTTCGAGGTGCTCGGCCAGCTCGGTGGGCGCCTGCCTGTCACCGTGGTACCGGATTGGATGGAGTCGCGGGTCGAGCCGATCGCGGTCGTCGACCTGGTCGCCGCGGTGCTCGGGGCGGCCGTCGCGGACACTCCCACGGACTCGTTCGATGTGGGCTGCGGACAGTCGCTGCGTTATCCCGAGTTGCTCCGCCTCTACGGAACAGTCACCGGCATGCCGCGCGCCCAGGTCACCGTCGCCGGATTGCCGGGCGCGGTGATCGGCCGGTTCGGCTCGTGGTTGACGGAGGTGCCGTCGGGAACCGTGGCGGCGTTGATGGAGAGCCTGCGGCACGACATGACGGCCCGCGATCGTCGGTGGATCGGCCGCCTGGTCCCAGCCACCCATCGGCCATTGGGGATCGTGCAGGCGTTACAGCGCGCGGTGCTGCCCGCCGATGCGGGTGTGCCGTGCGCGGAACGGGATCCGATGGGTGCGCTGCCCGGAGACCCGGAGTGGGCGGTC
>NZ_JBKFBA010000006.1:49760-56666 GCF_053345925.1 Rhodococcus sp. C26F | reverse complement strand
GGCGCGCGGGATCCCGCCGCGACGGCGACCGTAGAGGGCGGACGGGACGCCGTACTCGTCGACGGCGCCATCTCGTCCTCGATGTGCGCTGGATCCAGTCGACCGGGGCGAGCGCGGGAGCGGTCACGAAGGTCAGCGCGTCGTGGCCGGCGAGATGGTTGTCGATGATGCGCTCGATGGTCTGCCGCCATTCCTCCCGCACGGTCCCGGCGTCGTCGCCGGCATCGAGTCTCTGCAGGATGTTGTGCTGCGCAACGCGATAGGCAATGGGCGTGTCGATGTCGAAGGTCGGCAATGCCATGGCCCTGCACCATACGTCCGAACCACCCGTGGCCCAAACCCCCGGTTCCGGCCGTGCATACGGGCCCGATCCGAACGCACGGCCGATCCATACCATCGGATAATCGACTATCCGATGGTATGGTCCGGGGATGGCATCGGTTGACGTCGAGTCCGGCTGGCCCGCGGTCACCTACGATGACCACCCATGGGTGAGCAGCGATGCCTACGGCTCGCGGCGGGAGAAGCGCCTGACCACCGGCCCCTACCGCGCCGCGGTACCCCCCTTCATCGCCCACCGGCCCGTCCCGCTCGACGGCGAACTGCAGGCCCTCACCGAGGAAGCCGCCACGGAACTGACCCGCTTCGATGTCGAGGTCGGGCACATCACCGCCCCGTTCGCCTCCATCCTGCTGCGCACCGAGAGCGCCTCGAGTTCGGAGATCGAGAACCTCTCCAGCGGGGCGCGGCAGATCGCGCTCGCCGAACTCGGCGAACACGCCTCCCGCAACGCCCGCCTGATCGTCGGCAACGTGCGGGCGATGCGCGCGGCGCTCGAGCTGTCCGACGCGATCGACGCCGAGGCGATCCTGCGGATGCACCACGCGCTGCTCGAGCACGACGATCCGGCCATCGCGGGACGGTGGCGCACCCAGCAGGTGTGGATCGGCGGGGGCAGTCTGGGCCCGCACACCGCGCAGTTCGTGCCCCCACACCACGCGCGGGTGCCCGAGCTGATCGACGATCTGGTGGTCTTCGCCAACCGGGTGGATCTGCCGGTGGTCGCGCAGATCGCGGTCGCGCACGCGCAGTTCGAGACCATCCACCCGTTCCCGGACGGCAACGGCCGGGTGGGCCGCGCGCTGATCCAGGCGATGCTGCGCGGCGGGCAGCTCACCCGCAGTGTCGCCGTGCCGGTCTCGGCGGGCCTGTTGCACAACACCGGGGAGTACTTCGATGCGCTCGGCGCCTACCGCGCCGGGGACATCGGGCCGATCGTGCGGTCGATCGTCGACGCGTCGTTCGCGGCGGTCGCCAACGGCCGCACCCTTGTCGCCGATCTCGAGGCGGTACGCGAGCTGTGGCGGTCCCGGGTGACGGCGCGGCGGGATTCGGCAGTGCACCGGCTCGTGGACGTGTTGTTGCGCCAGCCGGTGATCGACAACCGCTCGGCCGCCGCGGCCTTGTCGGTGACCGGCGCCAACGCGCAGATCGCCATCGATCGGCTGGTGGACGCGGGGATCCTCACGCAGATCACCGAGGGGCGCCGCAATCGCATCTGGCAGGCCAAGGACGTGGTGCGGGTGCTCGACGAGTTCGCCGCGCGCGCCAAGCGGCGCCGCGGCTGACCTCCTCGGTATCGATCGACCCGGCGACGGTCGGTTTCGGGGTCGATCAGCCCGGGATGTCGCGCGGGTCGTGACCGTAGGTGTTGCGTTCGCCGATCGTCCCGTCGAGGTTGTGGACGAGGTGTTCGACCTTGCGGCGGCGCGCCTCGTCACGACCGGCGGCGACGGCCTCCTCGCGGGTGGGATAGGTGCCGAGCAGGTCGCTCGAGCCCTCGATGCGGTTGTGCCAGGAGCCGTCCTGATGGAACGTCTCGACATCGCCGGCGGGCATGGGGTGCTCCTCTCCACGAAGGGTCGGTTGTCCACCGCGTACCCGGCGCCGGTCTCCCCGAATCCGGACACGGTCTCTGCCGTCCCGTCGGCCCCAGCTGTCACACTGGACTCGCACATCTGTACGAGCGGATCTTCACGGGAGGGGCATCGTGGCGGGCAGCGCGACCGAGCCGGGATTGTCGGACTGGATCGGGTCGTATCTGGAGACCTTGCAGACCGCGAAACGGTCCCCGCACACCATCAAGGCCTACCGGCTCGACCTGCACGCGGTGCGCGCCCATCTCGCCGCGAGCTGCGCCGTGTCGGAGGAGACGCTGACACTCGGGGATGTGACGGTGCGCGGCCTGCGGTCGGCGTTCGCGGCGTTCGCCGCCGAGCGGCAACCGGCGTCGGTGCGCCGCGCCTGGTCGGTGTGGAACAACTTCTGCAACTTCCTCGTCTCCGAGGGGGTGTCGGAAGGCAACCCGATGGCCTCGATCGCGCAACCGAAGAAACCGCAGCACACCCCGAAGGCGTTCTCCCCCACCGCGATCAATCAACTCGTCGACACCATCACCGTGGAGGCGCAACGCCCGGCGGAGTCGGCGCGGGACTGGCCGCAACGCGATCTGGCGCTCATCGCGACCCTGCTGCTCACCGGGATCCGCTCGGACGAGCTGATCCGGCTCGATGTGGGCAGCATCCTCGGCGGCCGTCAGGCGCCGGTGCTGCGGGTACTCGGCAAGGGCGCGATCGAACGGGAGATCCCCCTCGAGGACAGCTGGACGGCGATCGTCGCCGCCTATCTCGAGGAACGCTACGCCCGTTTCCCCGCCGCGCGGCGCCGCACCCGCGACCGTGACGAGTTGCCCGTGTGGGAGCGGCACGACCCGGCCGATCCGCTGTTCGTCGGCGCGGACGGCAAGCGCATCACCCGCGGCACCCTGCAGTACCGGGTGCGGCGCATCTACCGCCGCGCGGGTATCGAGTCCGAACGCAAACGCGGTGCGCTCGCCCACGCGTTGCGGCACACCTTCGCGACGAGCCTGGCCGACAGCGGCGCGACGATGGTCGAGTTGCAGCAGCTGCTCGGGCACCGGTCGTTGCAGACCGTGCAGGTGTACACCTCGGCGACCAACGATGCGGTGCGGCACGCCGCGCGGCACAACCCCGTCTACGGGTTGCTCGGGTCGGGTCGTGAGCCGCTCGGCGACGGGCCGGGTTAGCTCGTCGGTTGCGCTGTGGGCGGGCGCGGCAACTGCAAGACTGGGGATCGATCCATCCGGCAACGTGAAGGAGCATCCATGAGCGTCGAGCAGACCGAACCCCGCCGTCATCGTGTGGTCGTGATCGGATCCGGTTTCGGTGGGCTGTTCGGGACCCAGGCCCTGGCTCGTGCCGATGTGGACGTCACGGTCGTGGCGCGCACCACCCATCACTTGTTCCAGCCGTTGCTGTACCAGGTGGCCACGGGCATCCTGTCGGTCGGCGACATCGCCCCGGCGACCCGCATGGTGCTGCGCAAACAGAAGAACGCGCAGGTGCTGCTCGGGGACGTCGAGAAGATCGACCTGGAGAACCGGACGGTGACCTCCCGGTTCCTCGAGCGCTACACCACCACCGAATTCGACAGCCTCATCGTCGCCGCGGGCGCCGGCCAGTCCTATTTCGGCAACGACCAGTTCGCCGAGTTCGCGCCGGGCATGAAGACCATCGACGACGCCCTCGAGCTGCGCGGCCGGATCCTCGGGGCGTTCGAGCAGGCCGAACTGTCCCACGATCACGAGGAACGCGCCCGGCTGCTGACCTTCGTGGTGGTCGGCGCCGGCCCGACCGGGGTGGAACTGGCCGGGCAGATCGCCGAGCTCTCGCGCCGCACCCTCAAGGGCACCTTCCGCAACATCGATCCGACCGAGGCGCGGGTGGTGCTGCTCGACGGCGCCTCCGATGTGCTGCCGGTCTACGGCGGCAAACTCAGCCGCAAGGCCCGCAACACCCTCGAGCGGCTCGGGGTGGAGATCCAGCTCGGCGCGATGGTCACCGATGTCGACGCCGACGGTCTCGTCGTCAAGGAGAAGGACGGTTCGCAGCGGCGCATCGAGTCGCAGTGCAAGGTGTGGTCGGCGGGCGTGTCGGCCAGTCCGCTCGGCAAGCAGCTCGCCGAGCAGTCCGGCGCGCAGGTCGACCGGGCGGGCCGGGTGGAGGTGCTGCCGGATCTGACATTGCCGGGGCATCCGAACGTGTTCGTCGTCGGCGACATGATGTCGCTGAACAAGTTGCCCGGGCTGGCGCAGGTGGCGATGCAGGGCGGCAAGTACGCGGCCCGGCAGATCATCGCCTCCCTCGACGGCGCCGACCCGAGCCATCGGGAACCGTTCAAGTATTTCGACAAGGGCAGCATGGCGACGATCTCGCGGTTCAGTGCGGTCGCGAAGGTCGGCAAACTCGAGATCAGCGGGTTCCTCGGCTGGGTGGCGTGGTTGTTCATCCACCTGCTGTATCTGGTGGGGTTCTCGTCGAAGCTGTCGACGCTGTTGTCGTGGGCGCAGGCGTTCTTCTCCACCGGCCGCAACGAGATGGCGGCAACCGAGCAGCAGGTGTTCGCGCGGATCGCACTCGAGCACATGCGCGCGGACGAACCCGACGGCGACTCGCAGAACGGCGCGGCCTCGACGAAGGACGGGGACCGCTCCGCACAGGCGCCGGCCGGGCAGGGCCGCGGCGGGACGCAGGCCGCGGGCTGACCGTCAGCGCTCCGGCCGGGCGCGGTGTCCCCGGCCGGAGCCGCCCGGCTACCGGGTCAGTGCCCGATGCGGTCCGCGTCGGTGATGTTCGCCAGCCGCACCTGTCCCTGCGCGACGAGACGGTCCTGCTCGTCGACGATCTCCACCCGCCACAGCTGCTGGGTGCGGCCGCGGTGCACCGGGGTGCCGGTCGCGGTGAGGACCCCTTCGCGGGTCGCGCGGAGGAAGTCGGTGTTGTTGTTGACCCCGACGACGTTGCCCTTGTCCCCCAACCAGTTGGCGCCGGCGACGCTGGCGACGGTCTCGATCACCGCGCAGTACACCCCGCCGTGCACGATGCCGTAGGGCTGGTGCTGCGTGGGGGTGATCGTCCACCGGGCCCGCGCGAGATCGGGGCCGAGTTCGACGAACTCGAGGCCGAGGGCGGTGTTGAAGCCGGTGTCGTTGACGGTGTTGATCGCCTGCACGTCGTGCTGGGCCGGGGCGGAGGTGGACTGGTCGCTCATACGGGCTTCCCTTGTTCGTGCGTGGGTCGACCGGCCGCCGGGACAGGTGGCCGTCGAACGATGGTAGGACATGGCGGTTTTCGGCCGGCCCACCTCCGACCGTGGCAGGCGGGGTGGTCACTGCAGGGTCACCAGCAGCGCGTAGGCGACGATCGAGTAGCCGTCGGGGATCGGCCCGAATCGGTGCACGGTCCGCGCGCCCTCGTACTCGACGCCGTACCAACCCGCGTCCGCGGTCGGGATCCTGATGGTCCGCTGGATCACCGGGTGACGTTCGGCGACCAGGGCGCGCCCGTGCGGTCGGGTGCGGTACAGCGTCCACAGATAGCGGTCCCACACCAGATGCCCGGTGAGCACGACGTCGCCGAGGGTGTCGAGCTGCGGTGGGAGCACGGTGGTGAAGCCGTGTCCGAGATGGGCGAGCAGTTCGACCCGATCGTCGACGGTGATCTGCTCGACGCGGGCGGGCACGTGCCGGACGAGTTCGCGGATGCAGTCGCTCGCGCCGGGGGTGGTCCAGGAGGTGGTCGGTTCACACACCTGCCCGGGGGTGGGCTGGTCGGGCCATGGTTCGAGGTCTCCGATCATCCACAGGGTGGTCATCTCTCGGTGCTTCCCAGGTCGCGGCGCGGATCCCTCCAGCATCCTCCGGGTTCGCCACCGCCGCGCCTGCGATCGGCCGGTTGCGCTGTGCGTCGACGGCGCAGGGCTCCGGACACACGACGGCGGGCCCCACATGGATGTGAGGCCCGCCGCGGGAAGGGACCGGGAGTCACTGCAGCCCTCAGGACTCCGCTGCGGTCCGGCAGTCGGAACGGATTCGATTATAGGGAAGGCTGCCCTAATCCGGCAAGGCCTCGGACGGCATAGCCGGCGGCGACGAAGGCGTCGAGCAACGCCTGACCGCGGCGCGCGGCGGTGCGGCGAGAAGCACCGCCGAGCACGGGCAGCTGGGCGGCGCCGGTGACGACGGTGCGCCCGACGATCGCCCAGAAGCGGTTCCGGTCGAGCGGGGCGAGGGACCGCAGCGCGAGATGGACGGCATTGAGCGCGGTCGCGGCGCGGTGCGCGGTCCACACCGCCATCGCCTGCTCGCACGGCAGCACCACCACGTCGCGTTGCCCGACGGCGCGGTCCTCGGGCAGCACCCGCAGGGTGTCGTCGGCGAGGCCGGCCCAGTCGATGCAGCCGTCGCTGTCCTGGTGCAGCCACAGATTGTCCAGACCCGGATCCCAGACGCGGCCTTCGAGGGCGTAGGGAGCGAGGACGCGGCCGACCACGGCGTGGATGAGGGCGCCGGCGACCTGTTCGACGGCGATGCGCGGGTCCTCGGTGTCGAGCAGGGCGCGGTCGTAGAGCGCCTCGATGCGCTGCTGCCGTTCACCGCCGCCGAGGAACCACCAGCGGCGGCGAGGTTCTTCGTCGATACAGGCCATCGCATACACGCGCGGGGCTCCCGCGGCGAGTGCGCGCAGCCGGGCGCGCGTGTCCTCGAACGGGCGGACGGGTGCCGCCGTGGGCGGCAGCAGCAGCGTCGTCATCCGACACCTCCTGATCGACAGTGAATCCTGATTAGGTAAGCCTAACCATTGCATCCGAGGGTGGTGTGCGCAACCCCATCCCCTACTCCCGTCGACACATAGGATTCCGTAACCTAACTCCGAAGGCCTTCGCGTTCCCCACGATCCGCGACGACCCGAACCGCACCACTGCCTTCCCGAGGAGCACCCCGCGCCCGTGACCGTCACCCCTCACGCCCCACCGGACGCCGATCCG
>NZ_JBKFBA010000006.1:0-49640 GCF_053345925.1 Rhodococcus sp. C26F | reverse complement strand
CTTCGGCGGCGCCGCCCTGACCGCCGCCGCCGGGCTGCTGTGGTGGAACCACGGCTACCGCGCCGGCCGCACCGGGCAGAGCCTGGGTCTGCAGTGGACCGGGCTCGTGCTGCGCGACCGCGCCACCACCGGACCGGCCGGCACCCGCCGTGCCCTGCTGCGCCGCGGCACCGAGATCGTCACCGAACGCCACGCCCGCCACGACGACTTCACCCCGCGCCCCACCGACGGCAGCGTCGCCGCCCTGCGCCGCCGGCGCCTGCTCGGCCTGGCCGCGCTGCTCGTGCTGCTGGTACTCGGCGCGCTCGCCAGCATCGCCGTCGGCGCCCGCCCGATGACTTTCGCGGAGGTCTTCCACGCCCTCGTCGTCAACGACGGCTCCGAAACCGACGTCATCGTGCATTCGCTGCGCATCCCCCGCACCCTGCTCGCGCTGCTGGTCGGCACCGCGCTCGGCGTCGCCGGCGCACTGATCCAGGGGCACACCCGCAACCCGCTCGCCGACGCCGGTCTGCTCGGCATCAACGCCGGCGCCGCGTTCCTGGTGGTGCTGTCGATCTACCTGTTCGGGCTCTCCACCCCGGCGCAGTATCTGTGGTTCGCCTTCGCCGGGTCCGCGCTCGCCAGCATCGTGGTGTTCGGGTTCGCGTCCATCGGCAACGGCGGCTCGAGTCCGCTCAGTCTCGCTTTGGCGGGCGCGGCGGTGGCGTTCTTCCTGCAGGCGATGATCCAGACCATCGTGCTGCTCGACCAGACCAGCCTCGACGGCTACCGCTTCTGGGTGGTCGGTTCCGTCGCCGGCCGTGGCATGGACGTCTTCTGGCAGGTGTTGCCGTTCATCGTCGTCGGGTTGCTCGTCGCGCTCGCCTCCACTCCGGCACTGAACCTGCTCAGCCTCGGCGAGGACGTCGCGCGCTCGCTCGGCACCAATGTCGTCACCACCCGGGTGATCGGCATCGCCGCGATCACCGTGCTCACCGGCGCCGCCACCGCCGCGTGTGGACCGATCGCGTTCGTCGGGCTGATCGTCCCGCACATCGCCCGTGCGGTCACCGGCCCCGACTATCGCTGGCTCGTGCCCTACGCCGGGTTGCTCGGCGGGGCGCTGCTCGTCCTCGCCGACGTCGTCGGCCGCATCGTGGTGCGCCCCGGCGAACTGCAGGTCGGGATCGTGCTCGCCCTCATCGGTGCCCCCTTCTTCATCGCCCTCGTCCGTCGCCGGAAGCTGGTGGCCCTGTGAACGACACCCCCACCCCGTCCCTCGACAAGGACGAGCAGACGACGGGCACGCGCCGCTCACCCGTGCAGGTCGCCACCCGCGTGCCGGGCCGGCCCGCCTTCCGGCTCGGCTCCGTCTCCGTCGTCTGGCGCGCCCGCATGGTCATCGTGTGCGCGCTGATCGTCGTCGCCACCGCGGTGCTGCTGTCGATCTCCCTCGGACGCGGCGACTACCCGCTGAGTCCCCTGCAGGTCGTCGAGGTTCTCCTCGGCGGCGGCGAACGCCTCGACCGGTTCATCGTCTTCGACCTGCGGCTGCCGCGCGGTGTCGCCGCCGTGGTCGTCGGCGCCGCCCTCGCCGTCTCCGGCGCCATCACCCAATCGGTGTCCCGCAACGCCCTGGCCAGCCCCGACATCCTCGGCATCACCGCCGGCGCCTCCGCTGCCGCCGTGGCCCTGATCGTCGTCACCAGCGGCGGTTCCATCGTCGGACTGCTCGCCACCCTCGGATTGCCGATGTCGGCGCTGCTCGGCGCGCTGCTCACCGCCACGGTCATCTATCTGCTGGCCTGGCGGCGCGGCGCCGACGGCTTCCGGCTCGTGCTCATCGGCATCGGCATCAACGCCATGCTCATCGCCCTGACCCAGTGGATGCTCGTCTCCGCCGACATCAACGACGTCAGCCGCGCCCAGGTGTGGCTGACCGGCTCGCTCAACGGTGTCTCGTGGAGTCAGGTGGTGCCCGCCGCGATCGCGCTGCTGCTCGTCGGCGGCTGGGCCGCGACCGCCTCGTTCACCGTCGGGGCGCTGCGCCTCGGCGACGACACCGCCCGCTCCCTCGGCGTGAAGCTGCAGACCCAGCAGGCGCTGCTGCTCGTCGCGGCGTGCGCGCTCGCCGCCGTCGCCACCGCCGCCGCCGGACCGATCGGCTTCGTCGCCCTCGCCGCCCCGCAGATCGCCCTGCGCCTCGTCGGCTCGGCGGGCAGCCCGATCATCGCCTCCGCCCTGACCGGGGCATTGTTCGTCGTCGCCGCCGACCTGATCGCCCGCACCATCCTGCCGGTGCCGCTGCCGGTCGGCCTGGTCACCTCCGCGCTCGGCGGTCCCTTCCTGCTGTACCTGCTGGTGCGTTCCAACCGAAAGGTCTCCCGATGACCGACACCCATCTGCCCCCCGCCCCCGCCCCGGCCCCCGGCCCGATCGAGCATGCGGCGCCGCGGCTGGTCGCCGAACACATCAGCCTCGGCTACGGCGAACGGCTCATCGTCGACGACCTGGACCTGTCCATCCCCACCGGGGTCGTCACCACCGTCATCGGCCCCAACGGCTGCGGCAAGTCCACCCTGCTGCGCGCGCTGAGCCGGCTGCTCAAGCCTCGCACCGGCACCGTGCTGCTCGACGGGCACGACATCACCACCATGCGCACCCGCGAGGTCGCCCGGGTGCTCGGCATGCTGCCGCAGGCCCCCGTCGCGCCCGAAGGGCTCACCGTCGCCGATCTGGTCTCCCGCGGCCGGCACCCGCACCAGTCGTGGTTCCGGCAGTGGTCCTCCGACGACGAGGACGAGGTCGCGATCGCCCTCGACCGCACCGGCATCGCCGACCTCGCCGACCGTCCCATCGACGAACTGTCCGGCGGGCAACGGCAACGCGCCTGGATCTCCATGGCGCTCGCGCAGGGCACCGACATCCTGCTGCTCGACGAACCGACCACCTATCTCGACCTGGCGCACTCGGTGGAGGTCCTCGACCTCGTCGACCGGCTGCACAGTGAACTCGGCCGCACCGTGGTGATGGTGCTGCACGACCTGAACCTCGCCGTGCGCTACAGCGACCATCTGGTGGTGATGAAGGACGGCCGCGTCGTCGCCTCCGGGGTGCCCGCGGAGGTGATCTCCGTGGAACTGCTGCGCGAGGTGTTCGATCTCGACGCCTCGGTCATCGACGATCCGGTGTCCGACCGGCCGCTGATCGTGCCCATCGGCACCCGCCACGTCTACGGCGCCGCCGGAGGTCCCCACCGCCGGTGACGAGGGTCTCACCGCAGGTCAGACCCTACGACTAGGGGTAGTACGCACATTCGTCGGAGAAATCCGTAGAATCGACCCATGGCAGCACTCGGCGAACTCGAACGCGCAGTGATGGATCACCTGTGGTCCACCCCCGAACCACAGACCGTCCGGCAGGTCCACGAAGCCCTCTCGGCTCGACGCAACCTCGCGTACACCACCGTCATGACGGTCCTGCAGCGCCTCGCCAAGAAGAACCTCGTCATCCAACAACGCGACGACCGCGCCCACCGCTACCTGCCGGTGCACGGCCGCGACGAACTCGTCGCCAGCCTCATGGTCGACGCCCTCGACCAGGCCGACGAGACCGCCGGCCGCGCCGCCGCCCTCGTCCACTTCGTCGGCCGCGTCGGCGCCGACNACGAAGCCGCCGCCCTGCGCGCGGCGCTGGCGAAACTCGAAGCGCAACACGGCGACGACAACACCGGCCACGACACCGAGCGGGCCGGCTGACACACTCGATGTCATGAACGCGACCACGGCGCTGTTCTTCGGAACCACAGCGCTTCTCCTCGCCGGTCCGGTGCCGGGGCTGCTCGCCCGCGCCACCTGGCCGCACCGCAACCCCCGGGCCGCCCTCGTGCTGTGGCAGTCCGTGGCGCTGGCGGCGGTGCTCTCCGCGTTCTCCTGCGGCCTGGCCATCGCCGCCCGCCTCCTCGCACCCGGCGCCGACGGCCGACCCACCACCGGGCCCCTCGAAGAGATCGACGCCCTCGGTCTGCCCCTGTGGCTGACCTACGTCATCGTGTTCGCCCTAACCGTGTTCATCGGGGCCCGCCTGACCTTCTCCATGCTGCGCGTCGCGGTACGCACCCGCCGCCGCCGCTCCCGCCACCGCATGCTCGTCGACCTGCTCGACCGCCGCGAGAGCGGCGCCGCCGTCCGCCACCACCCGCACGTGCGGATCCTCGACACCGCCGACCCCATCGCCTACTGCCTACCCGGCCTGCGGCACCGGGTGGTGCTCAGCGAAGGCACCCTCGACAACCTCGGCGACGACGAACTACGCGCGATCCTGCGCCACGAACACTCCCACCTGCGGGCCCGCCACGACCTCATCCTCGAGGCGTTCACCGCCGTCTACGAAGCGTTCCCCCGCGTCGTGCGCTCCGGCTCGGCGCTCGGCTCGGTGAAACTGCTCGTCGAACTGCTCGCCGACGACTCCGCCGTCCGCAAGACCGGCCCCGCCCCGCTGGCCCGCGCCCTTGTCGCCTGCGCCGGCGCCCACACCCCCACCGGCGCCCTCGCCGTCGGTGGACCGAGCACCGTGCTGCGCGTGCAGCGCCTCACCGGACCGGGCCCCAACCTCGGGATCTCCGCCGCCGCCTACACCGCCGCCGCCGCCATCCTCGTCGTGCCCACCATCGCCGTGGCGGTGCCCTGGCTCACCGAACTGTCCCTGCTGCTCGGCCTCTGAGCCGCGACACGCCGCACCGTTCGGCCCGCCCCGATTTCGATCGGCCCCCGTTTCGGGGGAAGCTGTAGACCATGACCGTCGAACGCACCGAAACACCGCAGGCCCAGATCGGCGTGACCGGACTGGCCGTGATGGGCTCGAACATCGCCCGCAACTTCGCCCGCAACGGCTACACCGTCGCCCTCCACAACCGCAGCATCGCCAAGACCGACGCGCTGCTCGCCGAGCACGGCAGCGACGGCACCTTCGTCCGCACCGAAACCATCGACGACTTCGTCGCCGCCCTCGAGAAGCCGCGCCGCGTCCTGATCATGGTCAAGGCCGGCGACGCCACCGACGCGGTCATCGACGAGCTCGCCGACGCGATGGAACCCGGCGACATCATCATCGACGGCGGCAACGCCCTCTACACCGACACCATCCGCCGCGAAGCCGCCCTGCGCGCCCGTGGCCTGCACTTCGTCGGCGCCGGCATCTCCGGCGGCGAGGAAGGCGCCCTCAACGGCCCGTCGATCATGCCCGGCGGCCCCGCCGAATCGTACGAGGCGCTCGGCCCGCTGCTCGAGAAGGTCGCCGCGCAGGTCGACGGCACCCCCTGCTGCACCCACATCGGCCCCGACGGCGCCGGCCACTTCGTGAAGATGGTGCACAACGGCATCGAATACGCCGACATGCAGCTCATCGGCGAGGCCTACCACCTGCTGCGCGACGCCCTCGGCTACGACGCCGGACAGACCGCCGACGTCTTCGCCGACTGGAACACCGGCACCCTCGAGTCCTACCTCATCGAGATCACCGCCGAGGTGCTGCGCCAGACCGACGCCGCCACCGGCAAACCCCTCGTCGACGTCATCGTCGACGCCGCCGAACAGAAGGGCACCGGCCGCTGGACCGTCAAGGCCGCCCTCGACCTCGGCGTGCCCGTCACCGGCATCGCCGAAGCGGTCTTCGCCCGCGCCCTGTCCGGCTCCCGCGACCAGCGTGCCGCCGCCCGCGGCCTCGCCGCCGGCAACCTCGGTGCCGCCCCCACCGACGCCGCGCAGTTCACCGAGGACATCCGCGCCGCCCTGTACGCGTCGAAGATCGTCGCCTACGCGCAGGGCTTCGACCAGATCGCCGCCGGCAGCGCCGAATACGGCTGGAACGTCGACCGCGCCGCGCTCGCGACGATCTGGCGCGGCGGCTGCATCATCCGCGCCCAGTTCCTCAACCGCATCAAGGAGGCCTACGACGCCGACCCGGCGCTGCCGAGCCTGATCCTCGCGCCGTACTTCCGCGACGCCATCGAGATCGGCATCGACAGCTGGCGCCGCGTGGTGGTCACCGCCACCCAGCTCGGCATCCCCGTCCCGGCGTTCGCGTCGTCGCTGTCCTACTACGACGGGCTGCGCGCCGACCGGCTGCCCGCCGCCCTCACCCAGGGCCAGCGCGACTTCTTCGGTGCCCACACCTACGAGCGCACCGACCGCCCCGGCAAGTTCCACACCCTGTGGAGCGGGGACCGCTCCGAAGTGCAGGCCTGACCCGATGACGGGCACGGCAGTCGCCGTCCTGTGCGCGCTCGCCGCCGCCGCGCTCATCGCGGTCGGCAGTGTCGCGCAACAGAGTTCGGCCGCTGCCGTGCCCGACACCGACTCGCTCGTCGGCTCGCTGCTGCGCAGCCCCCGCTGGTGGGCGGGGATCCTCGGCGACGGCGGCAGCTACGTGCTGCAGGTGATCGCGCTCGTGTTCGGGTCGGTGCTGCTCGTCCAGCCCCTGCTCGTCGCGTCGCTGCTGTTCGCGTTGCCGCTCGCCGCCGCCACCACCGGCCGCCGCGTCACCCGCACCACCTGGCTGCTCGCCGGCGCATTGTGCGCGGCGCTGGCGATCTTCCTGCTCGTCGGCAACCCCACCGAGGGCACCGGTGACGCCGCCGCCGTCCGGTGGGCGCTGCCGCTCGGGGCGGTGCTCGCCGTCACTGCCGCCGCCGCCGTCGTCGCCCTGCTCTCGCCGCGATTGCGGGCGCTGTCGTTCGGGATCGCCGCCGGCATCCTCTACGGCGTGACCAGCGCGTTCACCAAACACGTCACCGACCTCGCCGAAGACGGCATCGGCCCCCTGCTCGCCTCATGGCAGACCTGGACGCTCGTCGCGGCCGGCGCCGCCGCGATCTACCTGCAGCAACGCGCCTTCCAGGCCGGCTCGCTCACCGCCTCCCTGCCCGCCCTGACCGTCGGGGAACCGCTCGCCGCGATCGTGCTCGGCATGACCGTGCTCGGTGAGCACCTGCGCACCGACGGGCCCGGACGGATCCTCGTCGGCGCCGCCGTCGTCGTGATGCTCGTGACCACCGTGGCGCTCTCCCGTGCCCAGGCCGCCGACACCCCCGCCGAGGCCGCGGCTACGCCCGCCCCAGCACCGCCACCAGAAACTCCGCATCGTCGCTGAACGACCGCAGATCCCAGGTCGACAACCGCACCTGCACCGCCAGCCCCGCCTGCTGCGCATCGGCGAAGAACTCCTCGAACGGATACTCGCGGCCCGCCCCGAAACCGATCACCACCCGGCCCTGCGGCGCCAGATGCGCCGCGAAATTGCGCAGCACCGCCACCCGGGTCGACGGCGCCACGAAGGTCATCACGTTGCCCGCGCACACGATCACATCGAACTCCGCGTCGACACCGCGGGCCGGTAGATCCAGCTCGGCCAGATCCCCGACCAGCCACCGCGGCCCCGGATGATCCTCCTCCGCCGCCGCGATCAGCACCGGATCGACATCCACCCCCACCACACGGTGCCCGGCCCGGTGCAGATAGCCGCCGAGCCGACCCGGTCCGCACCCGGCGTCGAGGATCCGTGCCCCACGCGGCACCATCGCATCGATCAACCGGGCCTCCCCGACGGTGTCCTGCCCCTGGGCGACCATGGTGCGGAACCGTTCGACGTACCACGACGAATGCGCCGGATTCTCCGCCACGATCTCCTCCCACCGGCTCGGCACCCGCTCGCCGCTGCCGCCGTGTTCCGGACCCTCGCCGCCGCTCATCCACGCTCCTTCGTTCCACCGGGACACCTGCTCGATCCCCACCGTAGGCGCCGCGTCGTCGCCTGCACCGCGACACACGGCAACCCCGCTCAGTAGAATCGGTACCCGTCGAAACCACTTCCGGCAGGCGGACACCGTCCGCGACCGGACCCGACGAGAGGACACCGGTGCCCGCGGCACCCACCACCAGCCCACCGCCCGACACCAGCTCCCCCTGCACGGAGTGCGACTCCGGGCCGGAAGGATCCTCTAGCGGGCCGGGTCACCACCCCGGCCACCACCCCGCCCGGCAGGACCGCCCCTGATGTCCGTCCTGCTCGATATCGCCGCCCTCCTCGGCTTCGTGGCGCTCACCGCAGGCACCGCCCTGTTCGTCGCCGCCGAGTTCTCCCTGACCGCCCTCGAACGCAGCGCCGTCGACGCGCACGCCCACGACGGCGACCGGCGCGCCCGGCAGGTCCAGCACGCGCACCGCACCCTGTCGTTCCAGCTGTCCGGCGCCCAGCTCGGCATCACCATCACCACACTGATCACCGGCTATCTCGCCGAACCCATCCTCGCGCAGTTCTTCACCCCGCTGTTCGACGCGATCGGCCTGAGCACCTCCGTCGCCGCGACCGTCTCGCTGGTCCTCGCGCTGCTCATCGCCACCTCCTTCTCCATGGTCTTCGGCGAACTGGTCCCCAAGAACATCGCCATCGCCCGGCCCATGGGCACCGCCCGCGCCACCGCCGGCCTCCAGCTGGCGTTCTCGCTGCTGTTCCGCTGGGCCATCCTCGGACTCAACGGCGCCGCCAACCACATCGTGCGGCGCCTCGGTATCGAACCCGCCGAGGAACTGCGCTCGGCGCGCTCCCCGCAGGAACTCGGTTCGCTGGTGCGCGCCTCGGCCCGCAGCGGCACCCTCGACGAGCACACCGCCCGCCTGGTCTACCGCTCCCTGCAGTTCGGGGACCGCACCGCCGAGGACCTCATGACCCCGCGCAGCACCGTCGAGAGCCTCGACCGCAACGCCACCGTCCTCGACCTCATCGAGTTGTCCGCCCGCACCGGCTACTCCCGCTTCCCGATCGTCGACGGCGACCTCGACGCCCCGCTCGGCGTCGTGCACGTCAAGCACGCGTTCACCGTGCCCGGCCCGGCGCGCGGCACCACCGCCGTCGGCGCTCTCGCCCGCCGCGTGCCCACCGTGCCGTCCAGCCTCGACGGCGACACCGTCATGGAACGGGTGCGCTCGGACGGCATGCAGGTCGCGCTCGTCGTCGACGAATACGGCGGCACCGCCGGACTGATCACCATGGAGGACCTCGTCGAGGAGATCGTCGGCGACGTCCGCGACGAACACGACGAGACCGAACTCGACGCCCACCGCGACGGGGACGGCTGGTCGTGCACGGGTCTGCTGCGCACCGACGAGCTCGCCCAGCTCACCGGCTACCGCGCCCCCGACGGCGACTACGAGACCCTCGCCGGGCTGATCCTCACCGAACTCGGCCGCATCCCCGAGGTCGACGACGAGATCCAGCTGCCGCTGCGCCGCGGCGAACGCGACCTCACCTGGTACGCGCGCATCCTCGAGATGGACGGGCACCGCATCGACCGGGTGCTGCTCGTCCCCGGCGCCGCCCCCGACCCCGAGAACCCCGACGGCGACAACGGTGACAGGGACGACGCCCCGGCCGCCGACGAGGGTGGTGAGCAGCGATGAGCGACTGGTTCGGAATCGTCCTCGCCGTGCTGCTGCTCGCCGGCAACGCCTTCTTCGTCGGCGCCGAGTTCTCCCTCATCACCGTCCGCCGCGACCGCCTCGAGACGCTGCTCGCCCAGGGCAAGACCCGCGCCCGCACCGTCATCCACGCCGGCGAACACCTCTCGCTCATGCTCGCCGGCTCCCAGCTCGGCATCACGATCTGCTCGATCCTGCTCGGCCGCGTCGCCGAACCGGCCATCGCGCACCTGATCGAGGTGCCGCTGCACGCGGCCCGGGTGTCCGACGCACTGCTGCACCCCATCGCGTTCACCATCGGGCTGACCATCGTGGTGGTGCTGCACATCCTGCTCGGCGAGATGGTGCCGAAGAACATCGCCATCGCCGGACCGGAACGCGCGGCGATGCTGCTCGTGCCGATCCACCTGCTGTTCATGCGACCCGCCCGGCCGGTCATCGCCTTCTACAACCTGTGCGCCAACGCCACCCTGCGCGCGGCGCGCATCGACCCGAAGGACGAACTCGACACCTCCGTCTCCGCCGTGGAGCTGACCGAGATGATCGGCGAATCCCGCTCCGAGGGACTGCTCGACGAGGAGGAACACAAGCGCCTCACCCGGGCCCTGGCCACCGGCAACCGCACCGTCGCCGACGTGATGATCCCGCTCGCGCGGGTGCGCACCGTCCCGCACACCGGCGCGGGCCCGACCCTCGGCGACGTCGAGCAGGCGGTCACCACCACCGGCTTCTCCCGGTATCCCACGCGTCGACCCGACGGGACGATCACCGGCTACGTGCACATCAAGGACGTGCTCGATCTCGTGCGGGAACAGTCCACCGGTCCCGAGACCGTCATTCCCGCCGCGGTGATCCGGGCGCTGCCGACCATCGGGATCGGCGACGGTCTCGACGAGGCGCTGGCCGCGCTGCGGCGCAGCAACGCGCATCTGGCCGGGGTGACCGACACCACCGCAACGCTGCGGGGCATCGTCACGCTCGAGGACCTCGTGGAAGAGTTCGTCGGGACGGTCCGCGACGCCACCCACCGGGTCGCGGATCCGCTGGGCAACCGCCCCCGCACCACCGCACCCCGATCGACCGAACGAGAACGATGACCCGCTCCCTGTCCGTGACCGACCGCCCGGCGATCCTCACCGAGAACGAGTGGACCGCGCGGCGCGACGCCCACCACGCCGTCGTGGACGAGTTGCTCGCCGGGCATCTCGAACGACGCGCCGCCGGCCGCACCCATCCGGTGCACGACTTCCTGTTCACCTACTACAGCCTGCGGCCGAGCCAGTTGCGGCGCTGGCATCCCGGTTACGGCACCGTGCTGCTCGGTGCCGCCGCGGTGCGCGACTACCGCGACCATCCCGGCTACGAGCGAGTCGTGATCGACGGGCAGCCCGGAGTGCGGGTGGGCCGGGAGATGCTCGACCGGCGCGCCGACACCGTCGACTTCGTCGCGGGGCTGCTCACCGCGACGGCCTCCCGGCCGCCGCAGCTCGGCTGCTTCGGATTGCACGAGTGGGCGATGGTGTACCGGGCGGGGGACGACGGGGTGCGGCACTCGTCGGTGCCGTTGCGGCTCGGCCACACCGGAACCGACGCGGTGGTGGAATCAATGCAGCTCCGCTGCACCCATTACGACGCGTTCCGGTTCTTCACCCCCGACGCCGTCCCGCGCAACGCCACCGAACTGACCCGCGACCAGCAGGTACGCACCGAACAACCCGGCTGTCTGCACGCCGGCATGGATCTGTACAAGTGGGCCTACAAGCTGCTGCCGTTGACGGATTCGGAGCTGACGGTGCGGTGCCTGCGACACGCGTCTGCAGCCCGTGAATTGGACATGCGGGCGAGCCCGTATGATCTCGAGGACTACGGCTACTCGCCCATCAGGATCGAGACTGCCGCCGGACGCGCACAGTACGTCCGCGAGCAGTCGGCGCTCACCCGTCGCGCCGCAGCTCTGAGAGAAGAGCTGGTGAATCGATGTACCGCCCTGCAGGCGCACAGAACCACTGCGCCCGATACTACTGGCGGGTAACATAATCGACGATTCCGTGCGGCCGGGACGTTTCCGGCCGCACAGCAACCGGAAAGAGTGAGGGTGATGACAGAACGCGTGCAGGTCGGCGGACTCCAGATCGCGCAGGTTCTCTACGACTTCGTCAACAACGAGGCCATCCCCGGCAGCGGGGTCGACGCCGACACCTTCTGGGCAGGTGCCGACAAGATCGTCCACGACCTCGCCCCCAAGAACCGGGCACTGCTCGCCAAGCGTGACGAACTCCAGGCCCGGATCGACGGCTGGCACCGCGACCGCGCCGGACAGCCCCACGACCCGGTCGCCTACAAGGCCTTCCTCGAAGAGATCGGCTACCTCGTCCCCGCCCCCGAGCCGTTCACCATCGGCACCGAGAACGTCGACTCCGAGATCGCCGAGACCGCCGGCCCGCAGCTCGTCGTGCCCGTCCTCAACGCCCGCTTCGCGCTCAACGCCTCCAACGCGCGCTGGGGATCGCTCTACGACGCGCTCTACGGCACCGACGTCATCTCCGAAGAAGGCGGCGCCGAGAAGGGCACCGGCTACAACAAGGTCCGCGGCGACAAGGTCATCGCCTGGGCCCGCGACTTCCTCGACAAGGCCGCACCCCTCGCGCAGGGTTCGCACGCCGACTCCACCGGCTACAGCATCGACGGCACCGAGCTGAAGGTCACCCTCGGCGACGGCACCGTCACCGGCCTCGCCCAGCCCGACAAGCTCGTCGGCTACCTCGGCGACAAGACCACCCCGTCCTCGGTGCTGCTGCGCAACAACGGCCTGCATATCGACATCCAGATCGACCCCGAGTCCCCCATCGGCAGCACCGACGCCGCCGGCGTCAAGGACGTCGTCCTCGAATCCGCCGTCACCACCATCATGGACTTCGAGGACTCCGTCGCCGCCGTCGACGCCGACGACAAGGTCATCGGCTACCGCAACTGGCTCGGCCTCAACCGCGGCGACCTGTCCGAATCCTTCGACAAGGGCGGCAAGACCCTCACCCGCACGCTCAACCCGAACCGCGTCTACACCGCCCTCGACGGCAGCGACCTCGAACTGCACGGCCGCTCCCTGCTGTTCGTCCGCAACGTCGGGCACCTCATGACCAACCCCGCCGTCCTCGACCGCGACGGCAACGAGGTCCCCGAAGGCATCCTCGACGCACTCGTCACCAGCCTGTGCGCCATCCACGGCCTGCACATCGACGAGGACCACGGCCCGCTCGCCAACAGCCGCACCGGCTCGATCTACATCGTCAAGCCCAAGCAGCACGGCCCCGAGGAATCCGCCTTCACCACCGAACTGTTCGGCCGCGTCGAAGAGGTCCTCTCCCTGCCCACCAACACCCTCAAGGTCGGCATCATGGACGAGGAACGACGCACCACCGTCAACCTCGCCGCCTGCATCAAGGCCGCCTCCGACCGCGTGGTGTTCATCAACACCGGCTTCCTCGACCGCACCGGCGACGAGATCCACACCTCCATGGAGGCCGGCCCCGTCGTCCGCAAGGCCGCGATGAAGCAGCAGCGCTGGATCGCCGCCTACGAGGACTGGAACGTCGACACCGGCCTCGCCTGCGGCCTGCAGGGCAAGGCCCAGATCGGCAAGGGCATGTGGGCCATGACCGACCTCATGCGCGACATGGTCGAGCAGAAGATCGGCCAGCCCAAGGCCGGCGCCAACACCGCCTGGGTGCCCTCGCCCACCGGCGCCACCCTGCACGCCACCCACTACCACGAGGTCGACGTCTTCGCCGTCCAGAACGAGCTCAAGGGCACCAGCCGCGCCACCGTCGACGACATCCTCACCATCCCCCTCGCCGAGAACCCGAACTGGACCGACGAGGAGAAGCGCGAGGAACTCGACAACAACTGCCAGTCCATCCTCGGCTACGTCGTGCGCTGGATCGACGCCGGCGTCGGCTGCTCCAAGGTCCCCGACATCCACGACGTCGCCCTCATGGAGGACCGCGCCACCCTGCGCATCTCCAGCCAGCTCCTCGCCAACTGGATCCGCCACGACGTCGTCACCGCCGATGAGGTCATCGCCTCCCTCGAGCGCATGGCACCCGTCGTCGACCGGCAGAACGAAGGCGACCCCGGCTACCGGCCGCTCGCCCCGAACTTCGACGACAACATCGCCTTCCAGGCCGCCAAGGAACTCATCCTCGAAGGCACCACGCAGCCCAGCGGCTACACCGAGCCGATCCTGCACCGCCGTCGCCGCGAGAACAAGGCCAAGTACGCCTGACCCGCACACCGACACCACAGGGCCCCGATCCACACCGGATCGGGGCCCTGCCCGTCCCCGCACCGCGCGGCGGAGCCAGGTCACATCCCGCCTCTCACTAGACTCGACCATCGGATCGACGAACGAAACGAGGCGGACACGACGTGGGCGGGCGACATCGCGGCAGCGGACGACGAGGAATCAGCACGAGCGTCATCGTGGTCGCCGTAGGCGTAGTACTCGCCCTGCTCGCCGTCCTCGGCTGGTTCCGCCTCCGCGACAACATCGACGACCAGGCCACCGCCGCCGCCGAAACCTGCGTCGAAGGCGACACCGTCCTGCACATCGCCGCCGACCCCCTCATCGCCCCCGCCCTCACCGAACTCGCCGAACAGTGGACCGACGGCGGCGTCCGCGTCATCCGCGACCACTGCGTCACCGCCGAGATCACCGCCGTCGACAGCCTCGCCGCCGCCGACACCCTCACCACCGGCACCTGGGATCCGGCGCTCGGCCCCGAGCCCGCCCTGTGGGTGCCCCTCGACACCCGCATGAGCGCCCGCGCCACCGACGCCGTCGACGGCACCCCCCGCTCCCTCGCCACCTCCCCGGTCGTGCTCGCCGTCCCCACCGACCTCGGCCGCGCCCTCACCACCGCCACCCTCCGCTGGCAGGACCTGCCCCGACTCCAGAACGACCCCGCCGCCATGCGCGAGAGCGGACTCGACATCTGGGGCACCCTCGGCCTCGCCCTGCCCACCGGCACCGAGACCCACGCCACCACCCTCGCCCTCGAAGCCGTCACCGCCGCCACCACCGGCATCGGCGCCGGACCGGTCACCCTCGAACAGGCCGCCACCCCCGCCGCCATCACCGCCGTGAGCACCCTCGCGCTCGGCGCCGACACCCTCGGCGCGGTCGGCACCACCGCCGACACCCTCGCGGCGCTCGGCGCCCACCCCGACACCGAGGCCCCGATCCACGCCGTGCCGGTCGTCGAACAGCAACTGCACCGTGCCCTCACCGACGGGCAGGTCCGCGGCCTCACCGGCCACCTGCCGATCGGCGTCGCACCCGTCGTCGACTTCCCCACCGCCGTCGTCGACGCCCCCTGGGTCGACGAGACCCTCGCCCGCGCCGCCGCGGAGTTCACCGACTACGCGCGTCGCCCCGAACAGGCCGGCGTCCTCACCGCACACGGCTTCCGTACCGGCGACACCGTCCCCGAACCCGCCGGGGAACTGCCGCTGCCCCGCGTCGACACCGTCCTCGCCCCCGCCGACCCCACCGTCGACGACGTCCTCGTCGCACTGCGTCTCGCCCCGGTGTCCCCGCGCAAGGTCACGATGGTCGTCGACACCTCCACCTCCATGGGCACCCCCGCCGGCGACGGCACCCGCCTCACCGCCACCGCGGGTGCCCTGCGCGAGGCCATGCGCCGCGCCTCCATCAACTCGGTGATGGGCATGTACGTCTTCGCCGACACCCCCAGCGGGCACCGTGTCGCCGTCATCCGCGACGGCCTCACCGACGCCAAGCGCGCGGCGATGTCCTCGATCCTCGACGACATCGACCTCGTCGACCGCGAACCCGTCTACGCCACCCTCACCGCCGCCTACCGCGACGCCGTCGACAACTACGACCCCGGCCGACCCAACTCCGTTCTCGTCGTCGTCGACAGCGACGACCCCGACGAGGCGGCCGCCCGCGACCTGCGCGCGGCGATCGACGAACTCTCGTCCCCCGACACCCCCGTGCGGATCGACGTCGTCGTCCTCGGCGACCGCACCGACCCCGTCCTCGAGCAGGCCGCCGAGGCCACCGACGGCAACCTCACCGTCGTCGACCCCACCGACCCGGCCGACCTCACCGACCTCCTCCGAAAGCTGACGTCCTGACCGTGCTCCGACTTCTCGTCATGGGGGTCTTCCTCGCCCTCCTCACCTACCTGCTGCATCGACGACTCGTCCGGGCACCCGGCCTGCCGCGTCCTGCCGCCCTCGCCGCCGACCTCGTCCTGGCGGCAATGTTCGTGCTCACGCTCGTCGCCTCCGGGGTGGGCACGGCGCTCGACCCCGCCTGGGCCCGCCCCATCGGGTTCCTCGGCTGGAGCTGGATGGCGGTGGTGCTGTACCTGATGCTCGGGCTCCTGCTCGTCGGAGTCGGGCTGCTCGCCGCCCGCCTCGCCCGGCGCGGGCGCCCCCGGCCGACCACCGACGACGGCACCGCCGAGACCCCGCGACGGGGTCTGCGCATCGCGACCGCCGTGCTCGTCGTCGCCGCGGTCGCCGCGGTCGGATACGGCACGGTCGAAGCCGATCGGCCACGGATCGTCACCGTGCCCGTCGCGTTGCAGGACCTGCCTGCCGGCTTCGACGGCGCCCGCATCGCGCTCGTCACCGACCTGCACGTCGGACCCGCCCGCGGCGCCGACTTCGTGCAACGCGTCGTCGACCTCGTCGCCGAACAGCAACCCGACCTGATCGTGCTCGGCGGCGACCTCGCCGACGGCACCGTGGAACTCGTCGGCTCCGACCTCGAACCGCTCCGGCAGCTGCAGGCCCCGCTCGGGGTGTACGGCGTCAGCGGCAACCACGAGTACTACTCCGACGACGCCGAATCATGGCTCGACCATTGGGAGACGCTCGGTGTACGCGCCCTGCGCAACGAGCACGTCGTCCTCGAGCGCGACGGCGATGTCGTCGCGCTCGCCGGCGTCCACGATTACACCGCGACCGAACCCCACCACCCCGACATGCCCGCCGCGCTCGACGGCATCGCGGACGGTACCCCGGTGATCCTCGCCGCCCACCAGCCCCGGCACGTCGACGAGGCCCACGAACTCGGAGTCGACCTGCAGCTGTCCGGGCACACCCACGGCGGACAGATGTGGCCGCTGCGGCCGTTCGTCTCCCTCGCCAACCCCACCGTCACCGGACTCGACCGCTTCGGCGACACGCAGATCTACACGTCCCAGGGCACCGGCGCGTGGGGACCGCCCGTGCGGGTCGGCACCCCACCGGAGATTTCCGTCCTCGAGCTGACCGCCGCGAACTGACGGCTTTATCCTCTTGGCTGGTGTGTTTGGTTGTTGTTGGGGAGTGATTCTGGACTTTTAAGGTTTCCGTATCGCTCGGAGTTATTCCACCGATGAAGATGGCCGACGGACGTGTCCGTCGGCCATCCCCGGCATCAGCCGCTGTACGCCTCCAAGGGCGGGCACGAGCACACCAGGTTCCGGTCGCCGTGTGCGCCGTCGATACGCCGCACCGCCGGCCACACCTTGGCCCTGCTCTTACCCATCGGGAACACCGCGATCTCCCGCGAGTACGGGTGGTCCCACTCGCCCACCAGGCATTCCGCGGTGTGCGGAGCGCCGCGCAGCGGATTGTCGTCCACCGGCCACTCCCCTGCCCCGACCCGGTCGATCTCACCGCGGATCGAGATCATCGCGTCGATGAACGCGTCGAGTTCGGCGATGTCCTCGCTCTCGGTGGGCTCGATCATGAGAGTGCCGGCCACCGGGAAGCTCATCGTCGGCGCGTGGAAGCCGTAGTCGGCCAGACGCTTCGCGACGTCGTCGACCGTCACCCCCGTCGCCTTCGTCAGCGGACGCAGATCGAGGATGCATTCGTGGGCGACCATGCCGGTCTCCCCCGTGTACAGCACCGGGAAGTACTCGTCGAGACGACGCGCGATGTAGTTGGCCGACGCGATCGCCGTCAGCGACGCGCGACGCAGCCCCTCGGCACCCATCATCTTGATGTACGCCCAGGTGATCGGCAGGATCGACGCCGATCCGTAGGGCGCCGCCGAGACCGGTCCCGCTCCCCCGAGTCCCGGCTCCGCCGGATGGCCCGGCAGGTACGGGGCCAGATGCGAACGGACACCGATCGGTCCGACGCCCGGACCGCCGCCACCGTGCGGGATGCAGAACGTCTTGTGCAGGTTCAGGTGGCTGACATCGCCCCCGAACTTGCCCGGCCGCGCCAGACCCACGAGAGCGTTGAGGTTGGCACCGTCGATGTACACCTGACCGCCGGCGTCGTGCACGGCACCGCAGATGTCGGCGATGTCGTGCTCGTACACACCGTGCGTGGACGGATAGGTGATCATGATCGCGGCCAGTCGCGCACCGTGGTCGGCGATCTTGGCGCGCAGGTCGTCGAGATCGACATCCCCGTTCGGGCGGCACGCGACGACCTCGACACGCATGCCCGCCATCACGGCGGATGCGGCATTGGTGCCGTGCGCGCTCGACGGGATCAGGCAGATGTCCCGGTCGGTGTCGCCACGGTCGAGGTGGTAGTGACGGATCGCGAGGAGCCCTGCGTACTCTCCCTGGCTGCCGGCGTTGGGCTGCAGGCTCACGGCGTCGTACCCCGTCACCGCGGCGAGCCAGTCCTCCAGATCGGCGATGAGACGGCGGATGCCGGCCGTCTGGTCCGCCGGAGCGAAGGGATGCAGACCCGCGAACTCGGGCCAGGTGATGGCCTCCATCTCGGCGGCGGCGTTGAGCTTCATCGTGCACGAGCCCAGCGGGATCATCGTCCGGTCGAGGGCGAGGTCCTTGTCGGACAGGCGCCGCAGGTAACGCATCATCGCGGTCTCGGTGCGGTAGCGGGTGAACGCCTCGTGCTGCAGGAACTCGCTGGTGCGGGCAAGGGCCTGCGGCAGCGCCGTTCCCTCGGCTGCGTCCCCGGCGGTGACGCCGAAGGCGCGCAGGACCGCGTCGACGTGCGCCGCGGTGGTGGCCTCGTCGCACGAGATCGACACGTGATCGTCGTCGACCCGGTACAGGTTGATGCCCGCCTCGAGGGCGGCGGCGAGCACGGCGTCGGCGCGCCCCGGGACGCGCACGAGGACGGTGTCGAAGAACTCGTCGTGGACAACCTCGACGCCACCGGCGCGCAGACCGTCGGCGAGGCGGCGGGCGTGCCCGGCGACGCGGCGGGCGATGCCGGTGAGGCCTTCGGCGCCGTGGTACGAGGCGTACATGGCCGCGAGCACGGCGAGGAGCACCTGGGCGGTGCAGATGTTGCTGGTGGCCTTCTCACGGCGGATGTGCTGCTCACGGGTCTGCAGCGCGAGGCGGTAGGCCGGGCTGCCGTCCGCGTCCACCGAGACACCGACGAGGCGTCCGGGCAGGGTGCGGGTGTGGGCGCTACCGACGGCGAGGTAGCCGGCGTGTGGCCCACCGAAGCCCATCGGCACACCGAACCGCTGGGTGGTGCCGAAGCACGCGTCGGCGCCCTGCTCCCCGGGCGGGGTGATCAAGGTCATGGCCAGCAGATCGGCACCGACGGCGACGAGCGCGCCGCGGTCGTGGGCGGCCGCGATGATCGGAGCGGCGTCGATGATGCGTCCCGAAGCGCCGGGCACCTGGACGATCACGCCGAAGAACTCGCCCTCGGGCAGCCCGTCGGCAGCGAGGTCGACCGTGACGATCTCGATGCCGAGCGGTTCGGCGCGGGTCGCCAGCACCGCGGCGGTCTGCGCGAACAGGTCGACGTCGACGACCAGGCGCGGGCTCTTGGACTTACGGTTCGCGCGGCGCAGCAGGGTCATCGCCTCGGCGGCGGCGGTGGCCTCGTCGAGCATCGACGAGTTCGCGATCTCCATGCCGGTCAGGTCGGCGACCATGGTCTGGAAGTTCAGCAGCGCCTCGAGGCGTCCCTGGCTGATCTCCGGCTGGTAGGGGGTGTAGGCCGTGTACCAGGCGGGGTTCTCGATGATGTTGCGCAGCAGCACGGGCGGCGTGAGCGTGTCGTAGTAGCCGTGACCGATCATCGACGTCGCCACGGTGTTCTGCGACGCGAGTGCCTTCAACTCGGCGAGTACGTCGTGCTCGGAGCGGGGCGCGTCGAGGACGTCGAGGCCGGTCGGCACGTTGTCTGCACGGTCGTCGAGGATGGCGGCCGGCACCGCGGCGGTGGCGAGGGCGTCGAGGGAATCGACTCCGACGACGTCGAGGATCCGGTTCAGGCCGGCGGTGTCGGGGCCGATGTGGCGATCGGCGAAGTTCGAGGTGACGGCATCTGTCATCGCAGCTCCCGGGCTGGTCGGCGAGGTCCACATGCGCGCGGTCGCGCGAGGTGGTTCCTCCCCCTCTGTCGTGAGCTCGCGGAGCGAGCGCCTGAGAGATTCGGCCGGCCAGAGCCTTTCCCCGTGGGCGGGCGGGTGCTCCCGCCGCTTTCCAGAGACGTCGGAGCTCACGCGGTCCCGGTTGCCTGAGAGATTGACGGGGAGGTGCTGCTCCTTCGGCGCCCGGCTCGGTGTCCGGGTCTCTCCCGCGTGATGGCGACGCGTCTTCGAGTCTAGTTCACGTCGCGGGGGTCGAAATACCGCAGGTGCGGAAAGTGCCGCAGGCGGTGGAGTGGAGCGGTCATGTGGTCGGCCGATGCGACATCAGTGGTGGGGTCAGCCGATGCGGCGGTTGATGCGTTCGCGGCGACGCGACGCCAGTTCGTCCTCGGGGCGTTCCTCGACGCCACCGCCGTCGGCGCGTTCGGCGGGGAAATCGGCGATGCTGCCGGTGAGCTCGCGCATCGCGCCGCTCACCGCGATCCCGAAGACACCCTGTCCGCCCTGCAGCAGGTCGACGACCTCTTCGGGTGACGTGCACTCGTAGACGGTGGTGCCGTCGGAGAACAGGGTGATCTTCGCGAGGTCGCCCACCCCGCGGCTGCGGAGATGGTCGACGGCGACGCGGATGTTCTGCAGCGAGACGCCGGTGTCGAGCAGGCGCTTGACGATCTTCAGGACGAGGATGTCCTTGAACGAGTACAGCCGTTGGCTACCGGAGCCGGCGGCTCCGCGGATGGACGGTACGACCAGATTCGTGCGGGCCCAGTAGTCGAGCTGGCGGTAGCTGATTCCCGCGATCTGGCAGGCGATGGGCACGCGGTAGCCGACGAGCTCGTCGGGCGCCGAGTTGTCCGGAAACAGGCCCGGTTGGATCTCGTCGGTCTCGTTCGTCCGCGGCGCCGGATTCGAGCGATCGCCGGAATCGACGCCGAGTGGCTGTCCCTTCGTCCGATCTCGCACTACTGACTCCCTCTCGCGCGCCCAGTTCTGCCTCGCAACGATCGATTGGCGGATCCCCCCGACCACATCCGATCATCGAGCGCTCCCAGGCTCACCGAGTCATCCCTGGCGGATCAACTCAGCGTACGCTCCGGTGTTGGGCGTCGGGCTGCAACACGCCGACCGGAAGGCAACGTTCGACATTACTACCGTCACGGCCGACGCGCGCGCCAACGCTCGTCGCCGTGCGGACGGACGGCGCTCAGCCGTCCGTCGCCTTGAAATCGTCGGGCGAGACGGAGTCGAGGAACTCCTTGAACTTCTCGACCTCGTCCTCCCGTTCGTCGGGCATGACCAGTCCTGCCTCGGTGAGCACCGGTTCCTCGACGTGGACCGGCGCGCCGATGCGCAAGGCCACCGCGACCCCGTCGGAGGGCCGGCAGGACACGCGCATCCCTCCGTCGAAGACCAGATCCGCGTAGAACGTCCCTTCGCGCAGGTCGACGATGCGCACCTCGCGGAGGTTGTGACCGAACGCCTCGAGGAGGTTCTTGATCAGGTCGTGGGTCAGCGGCCGCGCCGGTTCGACCCCCTGCTGTTCGAGGGCGATGGCGGTCGCTTCGTTCTGCCCGATCCAGATCGGCAGATACCGATCGCCGTCGACCTCCCGCAGCAGGAGGACAGGCTGGTTCTGCGGCTGTTCGATACGAATCCCTACTATCCGCATCTCGCTCATCGCGATGCCTCCGTCCTGCTGCTCGTCGGTGGTGGGACCACCCGACAGGTACTGCCTGGAATTCTAGTGTCCTCCAGCGCATCCGTCAGGTGCCGTAGGTCACCACCCGACGTAGGGCCGTGGTCGCACTCGGCGACGAATTCGTCGCCTAACGGTCGAGGGCCCCTTGCACCGCCGCTTTCACCAGGCAGGTGTGCAATGTCAACGACAGTGCGGCCAGTTCGCGCACCATCTCCTCGGCGCGCTGCCGTGCCCCGGCGTCGCGGCCCTTCGCGATCGGACCGGCGATCTGCGCGACGAGCGCGGCCTCGCGGTCGGCGGCGAGCTTGAACGCCCGCAGGTGCCGAACCTCGAGGCCGAACTCCGCCATCGCCTTCGCCGTGCGGGCGAGCAGCACCGCGTCCTCGTCGAAGAAACCGGCCGGGCCCGGCTTGACCAGGCCCGCCCCCACCAGCTCGGTGAGGAAGGCCGCGTCGATCCCGGCACGGGTGCACAGATCCTCGCGGCTCACCCGGATCTCGCGGTCGGTGCGCAGATCCTCCGGCGAGACCTCGCCGCGGGCCACCGCCAGCGGACGCGGCCGGGTGATCCGGGTCTCGACCGATCCCACCGTGGCGGCGCCGCGGTCGATCGCCTCGAGCTGCTCCTTGATCACCTTGAGCGGAAGGTACTGATCGCGCTGCGCGGTGAGCACGTACCGCAGACGCTCGCAGTCGGCGATCGAGAAGCGGCGGTAGCCCGAGGGTGTGCGTTCCGGGCTGATCAGTCCCTCTGCCTCGAGGAATCGGATCTTCGAGATCGTCACGTCCGGGAATTCCGGACGCAGGCGGTCGAGCACCGACCCGATCGACATTCCGGCCGGCGCCGGCTGGCGGGCCGCGGTCATCAGCTACCTGCGCCCTGGTTACCTCGCGGACCGGTCAGGAACACCAGCCGGAACTTGCCGATCTGCACCTCGTCGCCGTTCGCGAGAACGGCGGAGTCGACCGGCTCGCGGTTGACGTAGGTGCCGTTGAGGCTTCCCACGTCGACGACCTGGAATTCGCCCTCGTCCTGGCGGAACTCGGCGTGCCGACGGCTGACGGTCACGTCGTCGAGGAAGATGTCGCTGTCGGGATGCCGACCCGCCGAGGTGGTGGGCTGGTCGAGCAGGAAGCGCGATCCTGCATTGGGCCCCCGCTTGACCACCAGCAGCGCCGATCCGGCGGGCAGGCCCTCGACACCCGAGACGGGCGCTTCGGTGGTGGCCGAACCCGCGCCCTCCACTTCGTTCAGGAAGTCGGCGCGAAATACCGAAGTGGTCTCTGCAGGAGTCTCCTCGTAGCCCGCGTTGCCGTTCTCGCTCACCGTTTCTCCTTATCCGTTCGACCACCCGGGTGATCCCGGACGGTCGCTGATTCGTTCGCCCCGTTCAGGTCCGACACGGCACACGCCATATCCGACCGTACCCCGCTCGGGGGTACTGACGCAGACAGTCGCGGTCACGTTACCTGTCGGGTCCGTCAGCCTTCCGTGATCCCGCGGTAACCTTCCGCGTCGAGCGTCTCCGCGAGCGCCTCGGCGAGGTCGCTCTCGCTGCCGATCTCCACGTCGACGAGCCAGCCGTCCTCGTACGGGCTGCTGTTCACCAGTTCGGGATTCGCGTCGAGTTCCGTGTTGACGGCGGTCACCTTCGCGGTCAGCGGCGCGAACACGTCCGACACGCTCTTGGTGGACTCGACCTCTCCGAAGGACTCGCCGGCGGCGATCTCGGCGCCCGCCTCGGGCAGCTGCACGAAGACCACGTCGCCGAGTTGGGACTGTGCGTAGTCGGTGATCCCGATGCGCACAGTCGTCGCGCCCGTCCTGCGCACCCACTCGTGCTCGGGGGTGTACCGCAGATCCTCGGGTGTCGCGAAATCGGTCAAGACTGGTCCTTTCGGAGACGACGTTCGACCGGAACGTCGGATTCAGTTACCGGGCTGAGAGTATTGGCGTGGCTCGATCTCCCGCAAGGCGGACACCTCCACCTGCGGAGACTGTTCCACGGACAATGATCCGCCCGCACGGGCGACCGTGTCGACCACTCCGCCGGGAATGTTCAACGCGGCGGCGAGAGTCGGTCCGTCGCCGATGGCGGTGACGGTGTACGGAGCATCGAGTCGGCGGTCGTCGACGACGATGTCGCCGCCCGGTCCGGTGACCCACGAATCGACCCCGATGCGCACGGTCTCGCCGTTCGCCCCGGCGATCTGCATCGTGTCGGCACCCGCCGCGCGCAGCTCCTGGATCATGTCGAGCAGCACCTCCGATCCGACGCCCTCGCGCGGATCGTCGACGGTGAGAACCACTCCGGGCCCGGTGGCGGGTTCGGTGCCGAGTTGCACCGACAGCGTGTACAGGCGCGTGCGGGCTTCCTCGAGTGCCGCTTCCGAGCCTTCCTGTTCGAGACTCGAGAGGGTGCGCTCGAGTTCGGTGATCTCCTGGCGGAGAGCGGCTTCGCGGCGATTGAGGTTGTCGAGCAGCACGAGCAGGTCCGCAGGGCGCGCCGAGTCGAGGTCGTCGCCGGTGTCGGTCGTGCGCACCTGGGTGGCGATGCCGGCGCCGAGCAGGACGACGAGAATTGCCGCGAGGACGAGGAAGACGCGTTGCGATCGGGTGGCGCGCGCAGTGCCGGTTTCGGGCGTTGTGCCGGTGTCGGGTGCGGGGCCGGGTTGTTGCGGTTCGGTCACGGTCAGGCCCCGAACAGGCGACGACGTAGGGCGGCAGCGTTTCCGAAGATGCGGATGCCGAGGACGACGATGACCGCAGTCGACAACTGGGTGCCCACGCCGAGCTGGTCGCCGAGCCACACGATCAGTGCGGCGACGAGGACGTTGAAGACGAACGACACCACGAACACCTTCGCGTCGAAGATGTCGTCGAGATAGGCGCGCAGACCGCCGAAGACCGTGTCGAGCGCGGCGACCACCGCGATGGGCAGGTAGGGCTGCACGACATCGGGTACCTGTGGGCTGAACACGATTCCGGCGCCGATCCCGATCGCCAGTGCGAGCACCGCGTAGAGCGCGTGACCGTGTTCGAGTCGCTTCACCTGTACCCCGTTTCTCCACTGCTGCCGAGTTTCCGGACCGTGGCGGCCGGAAACTCGAGATCGTCCTCCTCCGCGAGGGTGAATCCCACCCCGTAGAGCTGCTGTATCCCCGCGATGCGCAGGTAGGCGTCGCTGACGACGAAGGACGTCTGCAGCCGGGAGGGAGATCCCACCGCCGAGACCGTGTACGGGGAGAATACGGGCCGGTTGTCGACGAGCATCGCTCCCCCGGCCTGCCGGATGGTCACCCCGGGACCCACCCGCACGCCCCCGACCTCGACGGCCTCCGCACCGGCCGCCCACAGCGCGTTGACGACCGACTGCAGGTCGCGGTCGAGGACGAGCGCGGTGGGTCGGTCCTCGAGTCGCGCCGCATCCGACAGGTTCGGTCGCGCGGCGGGTTCGGTGAGGGTGACCGTAATCCCCGGACCGCGCACCGGTGTTGCCGCGGCTGCGGTCTCGGCGTCGCGGAGTCGGTCGAGGATGGTCGCGCCGTCGCCTCCGTCGGAGAACAGGGCGGTGCGTCGTTCGTCGACCGCGGCACCGAGTTCGTCCCGCTGTGCAGTGAGCGCGGCGATGCGTTCGTCCCCTGCCCGGAGGGAGTCGAGGATCTCGGCGCGGGTGCTGTCGGTGCCGGCCTGCACGTCGGCGTTCTGCGCGTACGCGATGCCGATCACGAGGCCGGCGAGGAGAACTCCGGCGCCGAGCCACGCACGCGACGCGCGCGGAGAGGTGCTCGAGCGCCCCGCAGCCCGGTCCGCGGCGGACGCGGCGTAGCCGGGGTCGAGATGATCCTCGAGGAGCGACTTCAGGAGCGAGGGCACCGGATTGCGCCGGATGCGTTCCCACGCGCGGCTCATCGGATCACCGCCCGGCCGGCACGATCCGTGCCGTCACGACGGCCTGCCCGAGGTACAGCAGGCCGGTCCACACGTACAGTACGGTCCCCCAGATCAGGGCGGCCCAGCCGAGCGGGCCGGTGATCGGCTCCGAGGCGGGCACGGCGACGGCCCCGAGCATCAGCGGCAGCGCGCACATGAGCAGGAAGGTGGCGCCCTTGCCGAGGTAGAGCACGTCCGGCGGGGACAGTTCCCGGCGCCGGTAGACGGCCAGGGTCGGAGCCAGGACGAGTTCGCGGCCGACGAGGATCACCGCGATCCACCAGGGCACGATGTCGCGCGCCACGAGGGCGACGAGGGTGGCCACGATGTAGAGGCGGTCGACGGCGGGATCGAGAAGGGCTCCGAGGCGGGAGGTCTGGTCGAGCAGCCTGGCGAGTTTGCCGTCGGCCCAGTCGGTGATGCTGCTCGCGGCCAGCAGGATCAGCGCCCAGACGTCGGCGTGGGCGACGAGGACGAGATAGAGGAAGACGGGTACACCCAGCAGCCGGACGAAGCTGAGGACGTTCGGCACGGTGAGGATGCGGTCCGATCCGCGCGCGTCGGCGGTTCCGGTCGCATCGGTCATGGTGGGGCCGCTCCGTGTTCTCGTGAGGTCGTTCTCGTGATGCCCCGCCGGAGTTCCGTTCGGGCGCGGAGTCCAGCCTTCCACAGCCGCGCGACCGGAGATTCCGGGGTGTCAGCGCCAGGCGAAGACCGGCTGCTCGAGACCGTCGATGCGGGTGGCCCGCCGGCGCAGCACGACCTCACGGAACTGGTAGACCACCGCGGCGGTCGGTGCGTGCACGAGGTGACCGCGGAAGGGCCACTGGATCACCGGCTTGTCGGATTCGGGGATGGTGACGAAGCGCGGGTCGACGTCGAGTTCGTCGGTGGTGACGGCGAAGAGCACGTCGACCTCGTCGGGGCTGGGCTTCAGATCGCTCACGGCGGTGTCCGACCACACGACGAACGGCGACATGACGTAACCGGAGCGGGTGATGTAGTCGTCGAGCCGGCCGAGGACGGCCTCGGGGCCGAGGTCGAGTCCGAGTTCCTCGTGCAGCTCGCGCAGGGCGGCCTCCTCGGGCTGCTCCCCCTCGTCCAGACGTCCGCCCGGCAACGCGAACTGGCCGGGATGTGCCCGCAGACGTGTCGGTCGCCGTGTGAGGGGCATGACGGGGTTGCCGTTCCCGTCGTCGAGCACCGCCACGACGACGGCTGCGTGCCGGCGGCCGTCGAGCGGCAGTCGGCGCGAATCGAACGCGTCCAGCGCGTCGCGGACGTTGTCTCGGTCGAGAGGATGAGCAGCGGGCATGGGTCGACAGTAGTTCGTCACGACTGCACCGGCGGGTAGGCGCATGTCCTGGCCGGTGTCGGTGGCGTCGGTCCTGAGGAGGGGAATTCTGTATATTTATGGTTTCCGTGCCGTCCGGATTATCTGCGTGGGGTGGGAGTTCTCCGGACACGGATCCCCACCCGCGGTCATAGTGGGAGCCGACGGAAAGGAGCTCGATGAACGACGTGCCCGCCGGCCTCGACCTCGATGCGCTCGATGCCTATCTGCAGACCTCCGCCCCCGACCTGTTCTCCGGTCCCCTCCGCGCGCGCCTGATCAGCGGCGGGCGCTCGAATCTCACCTACGAGGTGACCGACGGCGACCGGCGGCTGGTGTTGCGCCGTCCCCCACTCGGACACGTCCTCGCGACCGCACACGACATGGCTCGCGAGTACCGCGTCATCTCCGCGCTCGCCGGCACCGCGGTACCGGTCCCCCGCTCGTATCTGCTGTGCGAGGAGGATTCGGTGCTCGGCGCGCCCTTCTATCTCATGGATCTGGTCGTGGGGACGCCCTATCGCACCGCGGAGGAACTCGAACCGCTCGGCGCCGAGCGCACACGCGTGATCTCCGAGCGGATGGTCGACACCCTGGCCGCCCTGCACGCGGTGGACCCGGCCGCCGTGGGACTCGAGGACTTCGGCCGCCCCCAGGGCTTCCTCGAGCGGCAGGTGCGGCGCTGGACCACCCAGCTCGAGAACTCGCACAGCCGGGACCTCGACGACGCCGACGAGCTGCACCGGCTGCTCGTCGACAATCTGCCGGGCGACGGCGAGGTGGGCATCGTGCACGGCGACTACCGGCTCGACAACGTTCTCGTCGACGACGACGACAAGGTTGTCGCGGTGCTGGACTGGGAGATGGCCACGCTCGGCGATCCCCTCACCGATGTGGCGTTGCTGCTGGTGTACCAGCGGCTGGCGCGGGAGAACACGGAGTTCCCCGTGTCGACGGTGTCCCGCGCTCCGGGCTTCCTCGGCGACGACGAACTGCTTGCCCGGTACGAGGCCGCCGGTGGACGCGACCTGTCGGACATGGCGTTCCACCTCGCCCTGGCCTACTACAAGCTCGCGGTGATCCTCGAGGGCATCTACTTCCGGTTCCGTCAGGGCAAGACGGTCGGCGACGGGTTCGAGGAACTCGGCCGCGGTGTCGAGCCGCTGTTGCACGCCGGTATCGCTGCGCTGAAGAATCGGAAGAGTTGATCGCGCGACCGTTGTCGTAGTCGGTCGGTACGCTCCGCTCATGCCGCATCCGGTGATGTTCGACGAGGCGGATCCCCTGCTCGCTCGTGTGCGCTCGCTCGCGCTGGCCCTGCCCGGCGCTTCCGAGAAGATCTCGCACGGCCGTCCGTTCTTCTCCACCCGGACGGCCTTCGCGGTCTACGGAGGCGGCGAGAAGGGCACCCGCGCACCGTTTCCCCGCTCCCTCATCGTCAAGCCCGACGAGGAGGAGCGCCGCGCGCTGCTCGAGGAACCCCACACCTATGTGCCGATGTACTTCGGGCCGTCCGGGTGGGTCGGGTACGACCTCGCCCGTCCGGAGGTGGACTGGGACGAGGTCGCCGAACTGCTCGACATGTCCTATCGGCAGACCGCGCCACCGAAACTGGTGCGCGAGCTCGACGCCCGCCTCGGCTGACGGGCGCCGAGCGGCGCGGGTTCAGCCCTGCTGGTCGCCGATGCTGACCATCCACGACACGCCGAAGCGGTCGGTGCACATGCCGAACAGGTCGCCCCAGGGGGCACGTTCGAGCGGCATGTCGACGCGACCGCTCTCGCTCAGCGCGTCCCACCAACCCCGGAGCACGCTCTCGTCGTCCCCGCTGAGCGACAGCGAGAAGTTCGTGCCGGGCGTGTAGTCCATGCCGTTCGGGGTGTCCGAGGCCATGAGCACGAAGCCGCGGTCGGTGGTGAGCATCGAGTGCATCACCTTGTCGTCCTCGCTCGGATCCTGCGAGGCGTTCATGTCCGCGAATCTGCTCACCGTCAGTTCGCCGCCGAACACCGACCTGTAGAACTCCATGGCCTCTCGCGCGGAATCGCGGAATGCGAGATAGGGATTGAATCGTGTGGTCATCGTGGTCCTTTCGCGGGTGCCGCAGGGCACGGATGGTGCCGCACGGAGAGTGACCGTCCGCCGACGCATTTCTCATCGTGGACGGTGCGCACCGGATCCGGGAGCGTTCGGCGCGATCCGTGTCAGGAGACCGCCACTGTGGCGCCGGCGTACTCGGGTCGGTCGATCAGGTCGGCCAGCACGCGCCCGACCGCACGTCGCGGGACCGCCCACGACGAGACGTCGCCGTCGGAAACCGTTGCCTCGTCGTCGTCACCGTCGGTGAGGTTCACCGGCTGCACGATGGTCCACTCGAGGTCGGTGGAGCGCACGAGGGCGTCCTGACGTTCGGTGTCGGTGATCTGCGGGCCGAGCAGCGCCCGGAACATCAGGCGGTAGCGAGCGGGCAGCCGGTCGCGGGTCGGGCCCGTGCCGTAGGACGTCTGGACGATCAGGCGCCGCGCGCCGTGGCGTCGCATGGCGTCGACGACGGTGCGGGTGCCGCGGGAGCGCACGTCGAGGGGTGTGCGGGCGGGCCCGCGCAGGCGTACCCGAACCGGGTTCTCGTGGATGCCGAGCGTGACCACGACGGCCTCCTGCCCGTGCACGGCGCGTTCGACGTCGAAGTCGCGGACGGCGTCGCCGGTCACGACCGTGACGCGATCGCCGAACGACTCGGCGGTGGCGGGGTTGCGGACGAGTGCGGTGACGTCGTGTCCGCGTTCGAGCAGGGCGGAGACCGCGGCGCGTCCCGAACCTCCGGTCGCCCCGATGACCAGGACCTTCATGGTGTCCTCACAATCTGTGTGGTGCAGCGGATTTCGTTGACGAGTCCACGCTATGAACCCCGTGGTGGACGTTCCATGCCCGTCCGTCCCGGTTTCCTGCCCGTTCGTCCCGCCCCTCTGGACGTACGGGCGGGTGGGCGCGATCGTGGGAGCGTGACCGACCAGGATCGCGGAACGACCTATCCGTGGACGCCTGGAGAGCCGCTCGCGGAGGTTCTCCATCTGCTGCGCATGCGCGGCGTGTTCTACTGCCGGTCGGAGATGAGTGCTCCGTGGGCGCTGGAGATGCCGGCCTTCGAGGACTGCGCGAGTTTCCACGTGGTGGTCTCCGGCGAGGCGGTGCTCGACGTGCCGCCCGCCGACGAGAATCCGATGCGCCTCGCGCCCGGTGATCTCGCGGTGGTGCCGCACGGGGCCGGGCATGTGATCCGCAGCGAACCGGCGCCGCTGCATGCGGGGCGGGTGGATCTGCTGCCGCAGGAGATGATCGGCGAGCACTGCTCGGTGCTGCGGTACGGGGGTGGCGGTGACCGCACCGTGTTGGTGTGCGGGGTCGTGGAGTTCGGGCATCCGACGGCCCGCCGTCTGATGCGGTCGCTGCCGCCGGTGTTGCGTACCGGCACCGCCGGTGCCTCCCGCGGGGGCGCTGTGCGGTTCCTGCTCGATCTGATGGCCGAGGAGGCCGCGCGGATGCGACCCGGCGGTGAGGCGGTTCTGACGCGACTGGCGGATGTGCTGGTGATCCTCGCGATCCGGGAATGGATGGATTCCGGGGCGGTGGATCGCAGCGGTTGGCTTCTCGCGCTGCGCGACCCGCACATCGGTCGCGCGCTGGCGGCGGTGCACCGCGCTCCGGAGCATCCCTGGACGGTAGCGTCGCTGGCGCGGGAGGCCGCGATGTCCCGGTCGGCGTTCGCGGCGCACTTCACGGATCTCGTGGGTGAACCCGCGATGCAGTACGTGACGCGGTGGCGGATGGAGTCCGCGCTGACGGCACTGCGTGAGGGCGCCTCGGTGGCGGAACTGGCGGCGCGATCCGGTTACGAATCGGAGGCGGCGTTCGCGCGGGCGTTCAAGAGGGTGACGGGGATGACGCCGGGGTCGGTGCGCCGAACCGTTCCGAATGCGACGACACCCCGGTGAGGTGTCCGGGGTGTCGTGTCGGTGGTGCCGGGTTCAGGGTTCAGAAGGGTGCGCACCCCGGCAGGAAGAATGCGGCATCGCCCGCACTGATCGTCCCGTAGGTCAGAAGCGACCGAAGCAGGCAGTGCGGATTGCCGAAGTATCCGGCGGAACCGGCGTCCGCTGCGGCGGTGGAAGATCCGCCGAGCACCAGTCCTGTTGCCGCAGCCGCCACGAACGCGGTCTTCACCAGCTTTGTCATCCTGTTCATCCCCCTTCGACGACGTGCCGGACCATCCGACACGCGGACGAACCTAGAGGATCCGACGAAGGCGAACCAGATCCGATTCCGTCATCGCCGTCACGGACGGGGTGGGCGCCTCTACGGACGGGAACCAGCACCCGACATGTCCCCGCACACGAGAAAACCCCTTCCGACCGAAGTCGAAAGGGGTTTTCACTGTCGGGCTGACAGGATTTGAACCTGCGACCACTTGACCCCCAGTCAAGTGCGCTACCAAGCTGCGCCACAGCCCGTCCGCGCTCTCTCCGAGCGCTCTCAGAGATTACAACAGGAACGGACCGAAACACTAATCGGCTGGTCAGCGCGTTTTCACGACCGGGCGTCGGGAGCTCACTTGCGGCGGTCGCGCTTCTCCCGCACGCGCACCGAGATCCGCACGGGACTGCCGTCGAAGTTGAACTCCTCCCGCAGGCGACGCTCGAGGAAGCGGCGGTAGCCGGCCTCGAGGAAGCCCGTGGTGAACAGCACGAAGGTCGGCGGCCGCGTGGCCGCCTGGGTGGCGAACAGCACCCGGGGCAGGCGACCGCCGCGCATCGGCGGCGGAGTCGCGGCCACGACCTCCTTGAGCCACGAGTTCAGGCGTCCGGTCGAGATGCGCTTGTCCCACGACTCGAGGGCGGTCTCCATGGCCGGGACGAGCTTCTGCACGGCGCGACCGGTCTTGGCGGAGATGTTCACCCGCGACGCCCACGGCACCCGCAACAGGTCGCGGTCGATCTCGCGGCCGAGTTCGTAGCGGCGATCCTCGTCGACGAGATCCCACTTGTTGAAGGCGATCACCAGGGCGCGCCCGGACTCGACGACCATCGTGATGACCCGCTGGTCCTGCTCGGTGATGGGCTGCGAGGCGTCGATGAGCAACACCGCCACCTCGGCCGCGTCGATCGCACCCCGCGTGCGCAGGGAGGCGTAGAACTCGGCGCCGGACGCACTGTTGACGCGCTTGCGCAGACCGGCGGTGTCGACGAACCGCCACGGCTTGCCGCCGAGCTCGACGATCGAGTCCACCGGGTCGACGGTGGTGCCGGCGATGTCGTGCACCACCGACCGTTCGTCGCCGGCGAGCTTGTTGAGCAGGCTCGACTTGCCGACGTTCGGCTTGCCCACCAGCGCGACGCGGCGAGGCCCTTCCCCACCGGTGCCCTCGCGGGGGGTGGCCGGCAGCTTGGCGAGCAGCTCGTCGAGCAGATCGCCGGTGCCGCGGCCGTGGGTGGCCGACACCGAATAGGGCTGGCCGAGTCCGAGGGACCACAGTGTCGCGGCTTCGGATTCGACACGGTCGTCGTCTACCTTGTTCGCCACGAGCAGCACCGGAGTCTTGGACCGGCGCAGCACCTTCGCGACGGCCTCGTCGACGCTGGTGGCGCCCACGGTGGCGTCGACGACGACGAGGATCGCGTCGGCGGTGCGCATCGCGACCTCCGCCTGGCGGGCCACGGACTGCTGCATGCCCTTCGCGTCTGGTTCCCATCCGCCGGTGTCCTGCACCATGAACCGGCGGCCGTTCCACGACGCCTCGTACGAGACGCGGTCGCGGGTGACGCCCGGGACGTCCTCGACGACGGCTTCACGTCGGCCGATGATGCGGTTGACCAGGGTGGACTTGCCGACGTTCGGTCGGCCGACCACGGCGACGGTCGGGACCGGGACGAACTCCTCGAGATCGCCGCCCTCGGCGAACTCGATGTCCCAGTCGCCTTCTTCCGACCACGTGCCGTCGCCGTCGAACCCGGTGTAGTCGGTGCTCAGGTCGTCGCTCACAGCTTCGCTCCAGTCTGCTCGGCGACCACCGCGAGCAGCGCGGCGATCACCTCGTCGATGTTCATGTCGCTGGTGTCCACGACGACCGCGTCGTCCGCCGCGCGCAGCGGGGACACCGCGCGGGTGGAGTCGAGGTGGTCGCGGCGCTGCACCGCGGCGAGGACCGCCTCGTAGTCGTCGCCGCGACCCTCGGCGATGTTCTGGTTGTTGCGCCGGTGCGCGCGGGCCTCCGCGGAAGCGGTGAGGAAGATCTTCACGTCCGCGTCGGGGAAGACGACGGTGCCGATGTCGCGTCCTTCGATCACGACGCGGTGCTCGGCGCGGCCGAGCCGCTGCTGGGCCTCGACGAGCAGGGTGCGCACCTCGGGCACGGCGGAGACCGCGGAGACCGCGGCCGTGACCTCGGCGCCGCGGATGATCTCGCGCACGTCGTCCCCGTCGAGGCGGATGTCCTCGACGGTGGGGTCGGTGCCGATCGACCACGGCAGGCCGGCGGTGACCGCGGCGATCGCGGCCGGATCGGTCAGATCGGTGCCGCGCCGCAGGGCGTGCAGCGTCGCGATCCGGTACATCGCGCCGGTGTCGAGATAGGCGGCACCGAGATGCTGCGCGAGACGCTTGGAGACGGTGGACTTGCCCGTGCCGGACGGCCCGTCCATCGCGACGACCAACGCGTCGCCCGGAGCGCCGGTCACAGCTTCACCGCCTGGTACAGGCCCCCGACCTCGTTGCGACCGAGGACACGGAGGGTGCCGGGACGCTGGTCGCCGAGCGCCACGGGACCGATGTTGGTGCGCACGAGCCGGATCACGGGGAACCCGACCGCATCGAGCAGACGTCGCACGATGTGCTTGCGCCCCTCGTGCAGCACGAGCCGCACGAGCGACTGGCCCTCGTGGACCTCGAGCAGCGAGAACTCGTCGACGGAGGCGGGTCCGTCCTCGAGTTCGATGCCTGCCTTGAGCTGCTTGCCGACACCGCGGGCGAGCACACCCTTGACGGTCGCCAGGTAGGTCTTGGGCACCTCGAAGGACGGGTGCATCAGCCGGTGGGCCAGTTCGCCGTCGTTGGTGAGCAGCAGCAGCCCTTCGGTGTCGGCGTCGAGACGACCGACGTGGAACAGGCGCTGCCCGGCGGCGACGCGTTCGGAGACGATGTCGCCGACGCACGGACGGCCGAGATCGTCGGACATCGTGGACTGCCAGCCGCGGGGCTTGTTCAGCACGAGGTGCACGAGATCCTTGTTGATGACGACGCGGACGCCGTCGACCCGGATCACGGCGTTCTCCGGGTCCACGCGCAGGCCCTGCTCGACGACGATGTTGCCGTCGACCTCGACGCGACCCGCGGCGATGAGTTCCTCGGCGGCGCGGCGCGAGGCGACGCCGGCCTGGGCGAGCACCTTCTGCAGCCGCACGCCTTCACCGGCAGGCAGCTGGGCGGGGCCGGCTTCGCGGTGCTGGTGACGCGCGGGGCGGGCGTTGCTCACGGTCGGAACGACGCGCTGCGCGGCGCGCTTGGCGGCAGGCTTGGAGGGCTTACCGGTCGAGGTGCCCTTGCGGTGCGGTTTGCGACCGGCGGCCGGCTGTGCCGGATTGCGGCCTCCGGCCGACTGGGCGGGATTGCGGCCTCCGGCCGACTGGGCGGGATTGCGGCCTGCGGCCGACTGGCCGGGAGTGGCCCGGCGATCGGAGCGGGGTGAGTCGGTGCGCTCCCCCGAACGGGGAGCCCCTGCGCGCCCCGAGCGGGGAGCTTCGGTGCGTCCTCCGGAACGCGGTGCTTCCGCGCGTCCCGAGCGGGATCCCCCGGAGTTGCGCGTGTTCGCGCTACGGGGATTGTTTCTTCTACGGTCCGGTGTGCCATCACGGCGAGCGGGTGTATTCACTTGGTTCCTGTCAGTTCTCTGGATCGAACTCCGCGGGCGAGAGAGTCTCGGGACGCGCGTTCCTACCCATTCTCTCAAATCGTGGGTCCGACTCGAGACTGTCGGCGATGTCGTCGATCACATCGACATCGGGCAGAAGCGGCGCAACGGGCGGCAGATCCTGCAGAGATGCCAGGCCGAGGCGTTCGAGGAACAGCTCCGTGGTGACGTAGAGCGTGCCGCCGGTCTCCGGATCCGTGCCCGCCTCGGCGATCAGATCCCGCGCGAGCAGGGTGCGCATCACCCCGTCGACGTTGACGCCACGCACGGCACGGACACGGCTGCGCGTGACCGGTTGCCGGTAGGCGATCACGGCGAGCGTCTCGAGTGCGGCGCGGGTGAGCTTGGTGCGCGCGCCACCCTGCAGCAGCTTCTCGACGTAGGGCGCGAAATCGCGGCGCGTGTAGAAGCGCCAGCCGTCGCCGGCGAACCGCAGGTCGATGCCGGATCCGCGCGCGGTGAGGTCCTGTGCGAGACGCCGCAGCGCGGCCTCGGCGCGGTCGGCGGTGACCCCGATGGCGGTCGCGAGCTGCTCGGTCGGCGCGGGGGTGTCGACGACGAGCAACAGTGCCTCGAGTGCCGCAGTGAGTTCGCCGGCGGCGATCTCGAGAAGTTCACCGTCCCACGCGCGTTCCGGCGCAGCAGTGTCTTCGTCACGTTCCCGCGCGGTGTCGTCCGTGCTCCCCGGCGCAGCGTCACTCTCGGGCGCAGCGTCGTCCGCGTGCTCCCGCGCGACGGTGTCGTCGCTCACCCGTAGTCCTCCTCGAAATCGATGGCCTCCCCGTCGGTCTCCCCCGTCCACGCGACCTGCAGATGTCCGAGCGGGTCGGGTTGTTCGAAGGTGACGGCACGTTCGCGGTAGAGCTCGAGCAGCGCGAGGAACCGGGCGACGACGAGCAGTCCGAGATCGCAGTCGGCGACGAGTTCGTCGAATCCGACCCAGACGCCGGCGCCGCGGGCGCGCAGCAGACCGAGGATGTGGGCGGCCTGTTCGGGAACCGACACCTTCGGGGTGTGCAGGTGGTCGAGGCCGACGGTCGGTGGTGGTTTCGGCCGGAATGCCGCGGCCGCGATCTCGGCGAAGCGGTGCGCGTCGACACCGAGCACGACCTCCGGTACGAGATTCTCGTAGCACTCCTCGAGCGACACCGCGCGCGGATAGCGGCGCAGGGCGGCGGCCTCGAGGGCGGCGAACTGTTCGGCGATCTGCTTGTAGGCCCGGTACTGCAGCAGACGCGCGAACAGCAGGTCGCGGGCCTCGAGCAGGGCGAGGTCCTCGGGGTCGTCGACCTCGCCGGCGGGCAGCAGCCGGGCGGCTTTGAGGTCGAGCAGGGTCGCGGCGACGACCAGGAACTCGGTGGTCTGATCGAGGCCGAGTTCGGGACCGAGTTTGCGGGTGTAGGCGATGAAGTCGTCGGTGACCTCGTGGAGAGCCACCTCGGTGACGTCGAGGCGACGCTGCGAGATGAGGGTGAGCAGCAGGTCGAACGGGCCCTCGAAGTTGCGCAGGCGCACATGGAAGCCCGAGGTGATCTCCTCGACCTCCGGCCGGTCCGGTTCGGTGGGTTCCTCGAGGACCACCGCGTCGACCTCCACATCGGGTGCCGTGCCGGTGTCCGCAGAGTCCTGGACGGGAGCGTGCACGGGGCTCAGCGACCGCTCCGGTGGATCACTTCCCGCGCGAGGGCGCGGTACGACTCGGCGCCGGCAGAGGTGGGCGCCCAGCGGGTGATGGGTTCGCCGGCGACGCTGGTCTCGGGGAACTTGACGGTGCGGTTGATGACGGCGTCGTAGACGAGATCGCCGAAGACCTCCACGACCCGCGACATCACCTCACGACCGTGCAGGGTGCGCTGGTCGAACATGGTGACGAGGATGCCGGCGACGGTCAGCTTCGGGTTGAGCCGGTCGCGGACCTTGGCGACGGTGTCGTTGAGCAGCGCCAGGCCGCGCAGGCTGAAGAACTCGCATTCCATGGGGATGAGCACCGAGTCGGCGCAGGCGAGCGCGTTGACGGTGAGCAACCCCAGCGACGGCTGGCAGTCGACGAGGATGTAGTCGTAGCGGTCGAGCATCGGGTACAGGGCGCGGCCCAGGGCCTGTTCGCGGCCGACCTCGGAGACGAGCTGGATCTCGGCCGCCGACAGGTCGATGTTGCTCGGCAGCAGGTCGAGGCCCTCCACGTGGGTGCGCACGAGCACGTCGTCGGTGGACACCCGCGGTTCGACGAGCAGGTTGTGCACGGTGAGATCGAGATCGTGGTGGGCGACACCGAGTCCGGCGGACAGTGCGCCCTGCGGATCGAGGTCGACGAGCAGGACGCGGCGCCCGTACTCGGCGAGGGACGCCCCGAGGTTGATGGTCGAGGTGGTCTTGCCGACCCCGCCCTTCTGGTTGCACATCGCGATGATGCGGGCCGGTCCGTGGGTGGACAACGGCACCGGTTCCGGGACGGGACGGCGTGGCCGGCCGGTCGGTCCGAGATCGGGCTCGGCGGCGGTTCCGGAGGTGGTGGTCGGCTCGGTGGTGGACGTTCTGTCGGTGTCCTCGCGGCCGTGTGCGTCGACCGGGACGGTGTTCGACCGGAGGTGCTCCGGCTCCATGTACGTGGCGGGTGGCCGAGGTGTGCCCACGTTCGGTACTCCCCCTGTCTTGCGACCCAGATGTCTTCTCGTCGACCCGTCGGGTGACCCGGCGGCTCGTCCCCAGAACGCTACCGCTTCGTCGGCAGGATCACCGCACGGACACGCGTCCCCCGCGGAGTCGGTCATCGTGCCCGCGGATGCGCCTGCGCCCATACCTCGCGGAGGGCACCGGCAGTGACCAGGGTGTATATCTGCGTGGTCGTCACAGAAGCATGCCCCAGTAACTCCTGTACCACGCGTACGTCGGCGCCACCGTCGAGCAGGTGCGTCGCGAAGGAGTGCCGCAGCGTGTGCGGCGACACCCCGACGTCGACTCCGGCGCGTTCGGCGGCGGTCTGCAGCACCTTCCACGCGCTCTGCCGCGACAGGCGGCCGCCACGCGCGTTGAGGAAGACCGCGGCGGTGCGGCCGGTTGCCAGAGCGGGTCGTCCCCGCACGAGATAGGCGTCGAGCGCGCCGAGCGCCGGGCGTCCGACCGGGACGAGTCGCTGTTTGCCGCCCTTGCCGCGCAGCAGCACGGTGCGTGATTCGGTGTCGATGTCGTCGACGTCGAGCCCGACGGCCTCGGAGATGCGGGCGCCGGTGGAGTACAGCAGTTCGAGCAGGGCGCGGTCGCGCATGCTGCGGGGTCCGTCGGCGTCGGGGCCGGCGGCGTCGAGGATCGCGGTGACCTGGTCGACGGTCAGCGCCTTGGGCAGGCGACGCCCGGGCGCCGGGGGTTTGACGGTGCGGGCGACGTCGACCGGGGTCTGTCCTTCGGCGGCGGCGAAGCGGTGCAGGCCGCGCACGGCGATCAGGGCGCGGGCGGCCGAGCTCGCTGCCAGCGCCGGGCGGTTGCGTTCCGGGTCTCCGCGGCGCAGGCTCGCGGCGAAGTCGCTGATGTGGTGTTCGTGCACGTCGGCGAGGTCGCCGATGTGGATGTCGGTGAGGTGTTCGACGTAACGCAGCAGGTCGCGGCGGTAGGAGGCGAGGGTGTTCGCCGCGACCCCCCGTTCGACGGTCAGGTGCGCGAGATAGGCGTCGAGTTGCCCGGTGAGTGTCGGGGACGGCTGCGGAGCGACCTGCGTGGCGGGACGCTCCTCACCGGGCAGCACTGCTCACCCCTCCGCGCGCGTGCGGGCGAAGGTGGTGGGCCGGTCCGGCCACGGCGCGTCCGGTGCGCGGGTCGCGGTGCCCGTCGCGCGGGCGGTCGCGAACGCGAGGAGACCGGACACCGCGGTGGCGTTGACGATCTCCCCGCGCAGCACCATCGCCACGGCCTCGTCGACCGGGACGCGGCGGACCTCGAGATCGGCCTCCTCGTGCTCGGGTTCGGGCCGGTCGACCTCGCTCAGGCCGCGGGCGGCGAAGACGCGCACGGCTTCGTCGGTGAATCCGGGTGAGAGCGCGATGTCGACGAGGAGTTCCCAGTCGGCGGCGGCCAGGCCGGTCTCCTCGGCGAGTTCGCGGCGGGCGGTGTCGAGGGGGTCCTCGCCGAGTGCGTCGAGCAGCCCGGCGGGCAGTTCCCACAGTCGCCGGCCGAGCGGGTGCCGGTACTGGTGCACGAGCACCACCCGGTCCTGCTCGTCGACGGCCACCACTGCGACCGCACCGTGGTGTTCGACCACTTCGCGTTCGGCGGTGTGCCCGTCGGGCATCGCCACGTCGTCGACGCGCAGCGACACGATGGCGCCCGTGTAGATCCGCCGGCTGTCCAGGGTGCGGAAGTCGTGTCGCTGCGCCATGTCGACTACTCGGCGTCGCCGGCGGTGGACGTCGACGCGGTCGAGCCGACCGATTCCTCGGAGGTGTTGTTCTCGCCGTGGATGTCGACCGGGAGTCGCTCGGCCGCCTTGTACTGCAGTGCCGCGGCAACGAGGCCGGAGAACAGCGGGTGCGGGCGGGTGGGCCGGCTCTTGAGTTCCGGGTGCGCCTGGGTGGCGACGAAGAACGGATGCTGCTCGGCCGGGTACTCGACGAACTCGACGAGTCGCCCGTCCGGGGAGGTGCCGGAGAACACCAGACCGGACTTGGCGATCTTGTCGCGGTAGGCGTTGTTGACCTCGTAGCGGTGCCGGTGCCGTTCGGAGACCTGCTCGCTGCCGTAGGCCCTGGCCACGACCGAGCCCTTCTTCAGCGCGGCCGGGTAGGCACCGAGACGCATGGTGCCGCCGAGATCAGCCTCACCGGCGACCGCCTGTTCCTGGTCCGCCATCGTGGAGATGACCGGGGCGGTGGTGTCGGGATCGAACTCGGTGGACGAGGCGTCCTCGATGCCGACCGACCGGGCGGCCTCGATGACGACGCACTGCAGGCCCAGGCACAGGCCGAGCAGCGGGATCCGGCGGGTACGGGCGAACCGGATGGCGCCGAGCTTGCCCTCGATGCCGCGGATGCCGAAGCCGCCGGGGATCAGGACGGCGTCGACGTCGCCGAGGTGCTTCTCGGCACCGGCCTCGGTCTCGCACTCGTCGGAGGCGACCCAGCGGATCTTGACCTTCGCGCGGTGCGCGAAACCGCCGGCGCGCAGCGCCTCGGTGACCGACAGGTAGGCGTCGGGCAGGTCGATGTACTTGCCGACGAGCGCGACCTCGACGGTCTCGCGGGGGTTGTGGACCCGCTCGAGCAGGTTGCCCCACACCGTCCAGTCGACGTCCCGGAAGGGCAGGCCGAGCTGGCGCACGACGTAGGCGTCGAGTCCCTCGCTGTGCAGCACCTTCGGGATGTCGTAGATGCTCGGCGCGTCGGGGCAGGAGATGCAGCCGGCGACGTCGACGTCGCACATCAGCGAGATCTTCGCCTTGAGCGAGGCCGGCACGTCGCGGTCGCAGCGCAGCACGAGCGCGTCGGGCTGGATACCGATGTTGCGCAGCGCGGCCACCGAGTGCTGGGTCGGCTTGGTCTTCAGCTCACCGGACGGCCCGAGATAGGGCACGAGCGAGACGTGCAGGAAGAAGCAGTTGTCGCGGCCGACCTCGTGGCGCACCTGGCGGGCGGCCTCGAGGAAGGGCTGGGACTCGATGTCGCCGACGGTGCCGCCGATCTCGGTGATCACCACGTCCGGGGTCTGGCCCTCGGAGTCGGGTGCGGCCATCGCGAGGATGCGGCGCTTGATCTCGTCGGTGATGTGCGGGATGACCTGCACGGTGTCGCCGAGATATTCGCCGCGGCGTTCCTTGGCGATGACCGTGGAGTACACCTGCCCGGTGGTGACGTTCGCGTCGGCGGACAGGTCGCGGTCGAGGAAGCGCTCGTAGTGGCCCACGTCGAGGTCGGTCTCGGCGCCGTCCTCGGTGACGAAGACCTCACCGTGCTGGAACGGATTCATCGTGCCGGGGTCGACATTGAGGTACGGGTCGAGCTTCTGCATCGTCACGCGCATGCCGCGTGCGGTGAGCAGAGTGCCCAGGCTCGACGCTGTGAGCCCCTTGCCGAGCGAGGACGCGACGCCCCCGCTGACGAAGATGTGCTTGGTAGGGGTACGCGAGTGGCGTGACTGTGGCAAAGAAGCTCCCGTGACGTCAGGTGCAGGACTTTTGGACTGATGCGATACAGCTGGGGCCTGCCGACCCACGGAACTTCACGGTAACACCTCCGTGGGCGGGCGCGTACCCGACTCGCGATTGCGGACCCCCGGTGCAATCGACGTCACAGGCGGCGATGCTCAGCGGGCCGGGGAGCCGACGGTGACGGCGGTGGCGCTCGGCCCCGTCCCGTACCGGCCGGTGCCCCCGTCGTACTGCTCGCGCAACGCCAGAACCGTCGTCAGGCGCCCCGATTCGCGGTCGAGATTGTCGACCGTGGACAGGCCCGCGGCGAGCGCGGCGTCGGCCCGCACGACGGCGATCGGTCCGTTGCCCTCCGCTGCCCCCGTGCGGCCGGCGAGCACCGCGCCGGCGCCGCGGCCGTCGACGACCCCGGCGAAGCGCGCGATGAGCGACCCGCGATTGCCGGCGCGTTCGGCGTTGCCGCTGTGGTCGCCGGTGACGACGAGGGCGCTCTGGGCCGGTTCGACCTGACCGTCCTCGTAGGTGATGAAACCGCCGCTGCGCAGCGTGGTCAGGGCGAGGGCGCGTTCCTCGGGGGTGCTGCGCGGTTGTCCGGTGCCCGGGTCGACGAGCAGCACCGCGCCGAGCAGATCCCCGGCGAGGCTGCCCGGGTCGACGGCGCCGGTCTGCAGTTCCACGCCGGCGGGCACGACGTTGGTGACGGTTGTGCGGAGCTGGTCGGTGCCGGAGGCGTCGACGAACGAATCGGTCAGCGCGATCCGGGCGGTGACCCGGCCGCCGGCATCACCGACGGACCGCACGACGGCGTCGACGTCCTCGGGTGCGGCGTCCGGGGTGGTCACGAGAAGGACGGTGCGGTCGAGGAGTTCGTCGCGCACGATCCGCGGGCCGATGGTCGAGTCGAACCCGTCGGCGGCGAGCAGTTGTGCCTCGAGCCGGCTGCCGTGGTCCTCGGCCTCCTGGATCTCGCGGCGCAGCTCGGCCTTGTCGTCGCGCAGGCCGGAGACGACGCTGTCGGCCAGCAATCCGGAGCCGAGCACGATCCCGACCGCCAGGCCGAGGAATACCGCCACCAGGGAGACGACGTGATGGCGCATCGAGATCACGCGCGCAGACCCCGAATCCACTCGACGGCGGAGTCCCACCACTGCCGGGCGAGTTCGACGACGTCGCCACCGAGATTGGACACGGCGAGTGCGGCGATCACGGCGATGAGGGCCGCGAAGACGAGCAGGGCGATCACGCCGCCCGAGACGCGGCTGCGGTAGAGGGTGGCCACCGCCTTCGCATCGACGAGTTTCGGCCCGACCTTCAGACGGGTCATCACCGCCGACGGATTGGTGTCGCGACGGCCGTGGTCGAAGAACTCGTCGAGCGAGACAGTGCTGCCGACGGTCACCACCAGCGCCGCACCGTGATGCTCGACGAGCAGCAGCGCCAGGTCGGTGGGGGTGCCGACGGCGGGGAAGGTCATCGCGCCGATGCCGAGATCCTGGATCCGCTCGAGACCCGGGGCGTGGCCGTCCGGGTCGGCGGGCAGCACCACTTCGGCGCCCGATTTGAGGGTGGAGGTGCCGATCTCGTCGGGGTCGCCGACGATGAGGTCGGGGCGATAGCCCGCCTTGGAGAGGGCGTCCGCGCCGGGGCCGACGCCCACCAGGATCGGTGAGTACTCCTTGATGAACGGCTTGAGATCCTTGAGGTCCTGCACGTGCCCGGGGCCGTCGGAGACGACGACGACGTGCCGGTCGCGCAGGTCCAGGTCGATGTCGGGGATGCCGACGCCGTCGATGAGCAGCGGGCTCTCCGAGCGGATGAACTCGATGGTGTTGCCCGAGAACGCCTCGAGGTGGTCGACGAGCCCGGTCCGCGCCTCGATCATGCGGTCGGAGATCTCGATGTCGGTCTGCTCGTCGCCCTCGATGAGCAGCTTCTCCCCCGCGTACACGCCACCCTCGTGCACTCGGACCTTCGCGCCGTCCTTGATCTTCTTGAAGACCTCGGTGCCGACGTTGTCGACGAGCACGATGTCGTGCGCGACGATCACTTCGGGACCGAGATTCGGGTACCGGCCCGAGATCGACGGGGACGCGTTGATCACCGCGGTGACGCCCGCCTCGACGAGCGCGTCGGCGGTGACACGATCGAGGTCGATGGTGTCGAGGACGACCACGTCGCCGGGACCGATCCGGCGCAGCAGCTTCGCGGTGTTCCTGTCGACCCGGGCAATGCCACTCACTCCGGGCAACGTTTCGTTGTTACGGGACAGCAGCGCCGGCATCTTCATGCAAGAGATGATGCGCCGGTATACGAGTGAGGTTGTGGAGGCGCGCCGGTAGTCGTGTGAACATCACCCCGGCGCCCCGGCGGGTCAGCCGGTGCGCTCGGCGTGGGCGACGGCCAGCAGTTCCTCGGCGTGCGCACGCCCGGTCTCGGTGTCGTCGAGACCGGCGAGCATGCGGGCCAGTTCGGTGACCCTCTCCTCCTCGCTGAGGGTGCGCACCCCGCTGCTGATCACCCCGGCCCGGTCGTCGNGTCGACCTTGTCGACGACGAGATGGGTGTCGGCGAACGCCGCGACCTGCGGCAGGTGCGTGACCACGATGACCTGGTGGGTGCGCGACAGGCGCGCGAGTCGCCGGCCGATCTCGACGGCGGCGCGGCCGCCGACCCCGGCGTCGACCTCGTCGAAGACCATCGTCGCGCCGCGCTCGGAACCGGCGAGCACCACTTCGAGGGCGAGCATGACGCGGGAGAGCTCGCCGCCGGACGCGCTGCGGGCGAGCGGGCGGGCCGGGGCGTCGCTGTGCGGGGCGAGCCGGAACTCCACCTCGTCGATCCCGGATTCGCCGGCGTGAAGGAGCCGATCGCCGACCGACAGCGGCGCGGTGTCGCTCGCGGTCGCCGCGCGGTCGGCGATGTGCACGTCGAGCACGGCGCGTCCCATCGCGAGGCCGGACAGTTCCTTGCTCACGGCCTTCGCGAGTTTGCCGGCGACCTTGTGCCGCGCCGCCGACAGCGCAGTGGCGGTCTCCGCGGTCGCGGCGGCCTCCGCATCGACCTCGGCGGCGAGTTTGTCGATCGCCTCCGCGGAGACGTCCAGTCCGGACAGGCGTTCGCGGGCCTCGCGCGCCCACTCGAGGACGCCGTCGATGTCGGCGGCGTACTTGCGGGTGAGGTTCTTCAGTTCCGCCTGCCGGTTGAGCAGCGTCTCGAGGGCGCTCGGGTCGGACGGCAGGTCGGACAGATAACCGGAGATGTCGCCGGTGACGTCGGTGACCACCGCGATCGCCTCCCCGAGGCGGGGCCCGAGCTCGCGCAGGGCGGGATCGTCGCAGCCCTCGAGGCGGGCGCGGGCCTCGCCGAGCAGGTCGAGTGCCGCCGAGTACGCGTCGGCGTCGCCGCTGTCGTCGCCGGCGAGGGCGTTGTGCGCGACGGTGGCCGCCTCGCGCAGCGAGTCTAGGTCGGACAGGCGCCGCACTTCGTCGACGATGCGGGTGTCCTCCCCCGGTTCGGGTGCGACGCGGTCGATCTCGTCGAGACCGAAGTGCAGGCGATCGGCCTCCTGCGCGAGCTCGCGCGACCGTTCGGTGCGTTCCTGCAGTTCGGCGCGGACCTCGAGCCAGCGGCGTCGCCGGGTGCGGTAGCGGTCGAGCAGACCGGCGACGGTCTTGCCCCCGAACCGGTCGAGCGCGGCGCGCTGCTCGTCGGGACGCAGCAGCCGCAACTGGTCGTTCTGGCCGTGCACGGTCAGCAGCGGCCCGGTGAACTCCGACAGCACCCCCACCGGCACGCTGCGTCCGCCGAGATGGGCGCGGGAGCGGCCGTCGCTGCCGACTGTGCGCACGGCGATGATGCTGCCGTCCTCGTCGCGCTGGGCGCCGGTGGCCTCGAGCAGTTCGGCGATCTGCTGTTCGATGTGGCTGGGCGCCGGTTCGATCTCGAAGCGTCCTTCGACCACGGCGCGGTTGGCGCCGACCCGTACCCGGGAGGGGTCGGCGCGCACCCCGGAGAGCAGATGCAGGCTCGTGACGACCATCGTCTTGCCGGCACCGGTCTCGCCGGTGAGCACCGTCAGTCCCCCGTGGAAGCGCGCGTACGCCTCGGAGATCACACCCAGGTTGTCGATCCGGATCTCTGCGAGCATCTCAGAGTTTCCTTCCCCGCCAGCCCTTCACCGGAAGTTCGAACTTGCGCACCATCCGATCCGCGAACGGTGCCGAATCGAGCCGCACCCAGCGGACCGGATCACATCCTCGCACCACCTCGAGCCGGGCCCCGGCCGGGACGTCGATGATGCGGCGGCCGTCGCAGAAGACCACCCCGTCGTGGCCGCCGGCGAGGGTCTCGACGGCGATGATCGACTCGGGGCTGGTCACCAGCGGGCGCGCGAACAGAGCGTGTGCGTTGCTCGGGATCACCAGCAGCGCTTCGAGTTCGGGCCAGACGATCGGTCCGCCGGCCGAGAAGGCGTAGGCCGTCGATCCCGTCGGGGTGGCGACGAGGACACCGTCGCAGCCGAACGACGAGACCGGACGACCGTCGACCTCGAGCACCACCTCGAGGACCCCGAGCCGCGACTTGTTCTCGAGACTCGCCTCGTTGAGCGCCCACCCGCGGTCGAGGACCTCGTCGTCCATGCGCACCGTCACGTCGAGCGTCATGCGTTGTTCGACGCGGTACTCGCGGCGCACCACCTGCATGAGCGCTTCCTCGAGGTGTTCGGCCTCGGACTCGGCGAGGAAACCGATGCGGCCGAGGTTGATCCCGAGGACGGGCACCGCCGAGTACTGCGCGAGTTCGGCGGCCCGCAGGAAGCTGCCGTCGCCGCCGAGGACGATCACCATCTCGCAGCCGGCGGCCGCCTCCGGCCCCGGTTCGACGACGCTGATGAAACTGCCCGGCAGGGCGAGGACGCCGAGTCCGTTGCTCACCGCCTCGTCGTCGAGGGTGCGCAGACCGATACCGGCCTCACCGAGGATCTTGGCGACCCGCAGCGCGGTGCCGGCGATCTCGTCGCGCCCCGAATGGGAGACCAGCAGGATCTCCCGGCCCGATCGCACCGCGCCCTCCGCGGCGGTCTCTTCGCTCACTGTGGTCCTTCCTGCACCGCACGCTCGATCAGTTCGATCACCGCAGGGTCGAGTTCCTCCGGCCCCGGCTCTCCGGCCCGCAGCCACAGGAAGTACTCGACGTTCCCGGACGGTCCGGGCAGCGGACTCGCCACCGCTCCGAGGGTGCGCAGACCCTGGCGTTGCGCTTCGCGCGCGACGTCGAGCACCGCCTCGGTGCGCAGCGCCGGATCGCGCACCACGCCACCGCTGCCGACCCGGTCCTTGCCCACCTCGAACTGCGGTTTGACCATCGGCAGCAGGTCGCCGCCGGGGGCGACGCAGGCGACGAACGCCGGCAACACCAACTTCAGCGAGATGAACGACAGGTCCGCAACCACCAGGTCGACGCGCCCGTCGATCGTCTCCGCGTCGATGCTACGCACATTTGTTCGATCGATCACGTGGACACGCTCGTCGGACTGCAGGCGCCAGATCAGTTGGCCGTAGCCGACGTCCACTGCGACGACCTCCGCGGCACCCTCGTGCAGCAGGACATCGGTGAAACCGCCGGTCGACGCGCCGGCGTCGAGGCAGCGACGCCCCGACACCTGCAACCCCTGCGGCGTGAACGCCTCGAGGGCGCCGAGGAGTTTGTGGGCACCGCGGGACGCCCAGGAGACCTCGTCGCTCACCTCGGTGACGATCAGTGGCGTGTTCGGTTCGACGGCGGTCGCCGGTTTGGAGGCCACGGTGCCGGCGATCAGCACCCGACCTGCGGCGATCAGTTCGCTGGCGTGCTCGCGTGAGCGCGCCAGACCCCGCCGTACCAGTTCCGCGTCGACGCGTGCCCGGCGTGCCACGTCAGATCTTGTCCACGGTCGACAAGGCCTGCACGAGGACCTCGTGGGCACGTTCGAGCAGGTCGGCCTGCTCGAGCAGCACGGACTGATCGGTGCTCTCGGCACCGGGAGCGGATGCGCCCTCACGGACACGCGTCAGCAACGCGTCGACCTCCTCGCGGACGTGTGCGGGATCGACGGTGGGGCGTGCGCCGGGAAGGTGTTCGCCCGGACGTGGAATCGGCGTGCTCATCGCCGTCCACGCTAGTCGATGGATGCGACCGGGCCACACCCTCCGGTGCGGATCAGACCGTCGCCGCCCACGCGTCCACGACGGACCGCGCACGCTCGTCCACCGGACGGACCTGCCCGAATCCGGGGTTGGCCCAAGCGATGTCGAGCAGACCCCGCAACGCCTCCATCGGATCGGCCGCCGACTGCGCGGCGGCGAGGTGAAGATCACCTCCGTCGACAGTGACGTCCCACGAGTCGTGCGGTGCGACACGGAGCCGGTCGGCCGGCTGATCGAGACTCGCGAGCGAGGCCGCGACGTAGGTCGGGCGCTGCTCGGCCGGAGCCCGCAGCAGATCGTCGACGGTGCTGACCCCGGTCAGCACGAGCAGGGAATCCGCACCGACGGCGTTGGCGCCTTCGATGTCGGTGTCCAACCGGTCACCGATGACGAGGGGACGACGGGCACCGCCGCGACGGATCGCGTCCTCGAGCAATGGAGCTGCGGGTTTGCCCGCCACGATCGGGGTCGCGCCGGTGGCGTTGTGCACCGCCGCGACCATCGACCCGTTGCCGAGGACGAGTCCGCGCTCGGTCGGCAGGGTCGAGTCGACGTTGGTGGCCACCCACAGAGCGCCTGCGCGAACGGCGAGCGTCGCCTCCGCCAGGATCGCCCATCCGGTGTCCGGGGAATGCCCCTGCACCACCGCCACCGGATGCGCGTCCGCGGACCGAACCGGGGTGAGGCCGACACCGGCCACCTCCTCGGCCAGGGCCTCGGTGCCGACGACGAGCACCGGCACACCGGCCGGGAACCGCTCGGCCAGCAGACGCGCAGCGGACTGCGAGCTCGTCACCACCGACGAGTCGTTGGCCGGGAAGCCGAGTTCTCGCAGGTGCAGCGCGACCTCCGACGGCCGGCGGCTGGCGTTGTTCGTGACGTACAGAACGGTGTCGTCACCGGCGGCCAGCGCCTCGCGGGCACCCGGGACGGGTTCGGCGCCCCGGTAGACCGTGCCGTCGAGGTCGAGCAGCAGGACGTCGTAGATCCGACGCAGACTGTCGCTGGAAGCCGTACTGCCGGAAAGGTCGGTGCCGTCGGTCACGGCGTCTCTCCGGTGAGCTCCTCCACCCGCTCCTCGGCGTCGGTGACGCCTTCGATGTCGGCGCCTGCGGAGTGCAGGAACCATTGCAGGCCTTCTTCGGTCCGCCCGGCGGCGACGAGAGCGTCGGCGTAGGCGTAGAAGAGACGGGCAGCCGGTGTACCGGTCCGCTCGGGGTCGAGATCGGGCGTCTGCAGGGTGACGACGGCCTGGTCGTACTGACCGAGATCCATGCGGGCACCGGCGAGGACGATCCGCAGCTCTGTCGCCTCGTCGCCGGTCAGCTTGCGAGCTTCCTCGCTCCGGCCCAGTTCGAGCGCCTTCTCGGGGCGACCGAGACCGCGTTCGCAGTCGGCCATGACGGCGAGCAGTCCGGTACCACCGGACATGCGACGTGCTGCGCGGAGTTCGGACAGCGCCTCCGCCCACTCCCCGGCGTGGTAGGCGGTGATGCCGGCGGCCTCGCGGACGACCGCGATGCGGCCGGCGCGCTGACGGGCGGCGCGAGCATGGGTGAGCGCGGCGCGAGGATCGTCGTCGAGCAGACGACCGGCCATCACCAGATGCCGGGCGACGGAGTTCGCGTTCGACTTGTCCAGGCTCAGCAGATCGCGGCGGATCGTCGGGTCGAGCTCGGACGCCTCGACGTCGTCGGGGATGTCAGGCTCGTCCGGACGTGCGTCGCGACGCTGCGGTGCGATGCCTTCGCGCCCGCGACCCGGACCGAATCCGCCTTCACCGCCACGACGGCGGGGTGCTCCCTCGCCACGACGGTCGCCGGACTGGGGGCCACGGCGGTCGCCGGAATAGCCTCGCCGGTCGCCGCCACCTCGCTGGTCACTGCCGCGCTGGTCACTGCCGCGCTGGTCGCCACCACGACGGTCGTCGCGGTTGCCGTAGCTGCGCTCACCGCGGGGACGGTCCGAACCCTGACGGGGACGGTCGCCGTACTGCCGCCCGCGATCGTCGCCGCGGCTCGAACGGTCGTCGCTGTGGCGGGGTCGATCATCGCTGCGGCGGGGGCGGTCGTCGCCTCCGGAACGTTCGCGGTAGGGACGGTCGCTGCGACCGGAACGAGCGTCGTCGCGGCCGCGATCCCGGCGGTCTCCGCCCTGGAAGGAACGGCGGTCGTCGCCACGCTGGGAGCGCTGGTCGTCACTGCGTTGGGGTCGCCGGTCGTCGCTGCGCTGGGGGCGTCGATCGTCGCTCCGGTGCGGGCGCCGATCGTCACCGCGCTGCGGACGGTCGTCGCGTCCGGACGAACGTCCGGCGGATCCGTAGCCACCCTGCCGGCGGTCGTCGCCGCGTCCACGCTCGTCGCGGTCGCGGGGTGCGCGCTCGCCGCGGCTGTCGTCGGCGCGTTCCTCGCGCTCGTTCTTGCGGCCCGACCACGGAGTGGATCCTCCACTCCTGAAGGACCGACGTTCACCGTTGCCGTCGGACACAGAAAAATCCTCTCATGAAAACACGAAAGGGGACCCAAACGAGTGGGTCCCCTTTCGGAACGGGTGTTCGGCGGTGTCCTACTCTCCCACACCCTGTCGAGTGCAGTACCA